>JAUNSR010000010.1:0-62439 GCA_030539115.1 Bacteroidales bacterium | reverse complement strand
CAAATACATTATTAAAGCTGTCGCTTTCAAATGTTTATTGAGTTCGGCTTGCATTATCTTTGGATAAGATAAGCTTCGCCTCATCAAATACATTATTAAAGCTGTCGCTTTCAAATGTTTATTGAGTTCGGCTTGCATTTTTTTTTGAAAAAATAATCTCTTATCATATTGTGCGAAATGAATCATCCTGATTAAACATTTATTTGTATATAAATTAAGTTTAAGCTATTGAGGTTATTTTTACAGTGATAATTCTAAATATTAAGTTCATGAAAACACAAAATAAATTATTTACAGTTTTATTATTTGTATTATTGTTTCTGTATCTGCAAATAAGGCATTCATTCTTTTTTTACTATATGGAACAGCAGCAGATGTTCATGTTTTCTGCTGACTACGCATTGGATATATTGACAAAGCCGGGAGGATTTAGCGTCTATTTGGCAAGGTTTATACAGCAATTTTATGTTCTTCCTATAATGGGGGCATTTTTTACCTCTTTAATGTTGACTTCCATAGCTGGGATGTTTAACAGACTGCTAAGCAAAATAGGTGAAAATTTTTATTTTAATATGCTTTTCTCATTACTGCCGATATGCTATCTTTTATCAATATATTTTGAAATAACATATCTTCTTCAAAGTACGACTGCCATCCTTCTCTCATTGTTTTTTGCAATGATTTATGAGATTATCTATACAAAAAATATAATTCAGATTAAGGAGAAAGAGTCGTTAAGATTATCGTTACAGGGAGTATTGCTGCTTCTTTCATTTTATTGCTGTGCATATTGGGGAATAGTTACATTTTTAATTATGCTCGTATTTGATTTGTACACCAAACAAAGGAAAGATTTCATTTTATATCTCTATTGTGCCGTGATTTTGGTTTTAATAGGCATTTATAATAACCATTATCTCAATATGAAATACTTAAATCCTTTATCTTCATTTCATAGTAATGTAATATTATCGCTTATTGTTGTACCTTTTATAGCTGCTCATTTCATTCCAAATATTAAATTCATAAATAATCATTCTGTTGTTTTCAATGGTTTTCTAATAATAGTTTTTTGTGTCGGAATCTTTTCTATTGACAAATATCTTCTTTATGATAGTATGACACGTACAAACTTTGAGATGGATTATTATTTAAAAAATAAAGATTGGGATAAGATTATTAAAACATATCCTGATAAGCATTCTATGCAGAGCAATTTGTATACCATTAATATATTGAACCTTGCGCTATGTGAAAAGGAAATTTTATGCGACAGTATGTTTGTTTATCCTCAGGCAGGTTATAAAACATTGCTTGCTGAGTGGGACGGAAGTGCTGTTCATGCAATGTCGCAGAGTGATATCTTTTTTTATATGGGAGATGTGGCTATGGCTCAAAAGCTTGCATTTGAGGGAAATGAAGCTTCTATTTCGGGCGGTAATGTAAGGCTTTTAAAACGTCTTGTTCAAACAAATATTATCTATGGCTCATATAAAGTGGCTGAAAAATATATTAATTTCCTCGAAAATACATTGTTTTATAGAAAATGGGCATCAGATCAAAGACGATTCCTTTATAATGATGAGGCTGTAAAGAGTGATCCGGAACTTTGTGAATGTAAAAAAATTTATGATAGCGGTGATTATCTGTCAACCCCAAATTGTCTGCGAACTTTACAACAGTTGATTGTGACAAATCCAGACAATAAAAATATACTTCAATATTTAACTGCATATTATTTGCTTGAAAAGAACAGAGATGCTCTTTATGAAATAATAGATAAATATTATGATTTGAAAAAGAGACCTTCATTGCCGTATGCACTGCAGGAAGCTGCCTTAATGTTTGATCCAAATGATGAACAATACATTGTCAGTCATAATATTAATATTAAAGTGGAGTATAATCTTAAAAACTTTACAACTTTTGTCAATAAGAACAAGAATAAAAAAGATTTCTATAAAATGATGGATACATATTATGGAAATACTTATTGGTATTACATGTTGGCAAATTAGATTATTGATGATAATGATTAAAGAATAGAATATGAGAAAAAATATATATGTATTTTTATTAATGGCTCTTGGTGTAGGTCTTGGCTCATGTCAAGACAGATTGCCTAAGATAGAGGCTCGATTGGCTGAAAATATAAATATTTATCCCGATTATGAGAATGTCACTGTGCCTGCCAATATTGCTCCACTTAATTTCTCAATTTTAAATGACAGTGTCCCTGATGAGACTGTTAAAGGGTATGCAATGTTTAAAAATGATGCTGGAGACAGTATTATAGTTAAATCAAAGAAAGGTTTTATTTCCATTCCTATTAATAAATGGAAGAGTCTTTTGGCTAATTCTGTTGGAAAGCCTATTGATGTAACAATTTATAAGGAGAATGATAATAAATGGTATGGCTATCAAAGTTTTAAAATCAATATTGCTGCGGATGCCATGGATTCTTGGGTTGCTTACAGGCTTATAGAACCGGGCTATGAGGGCTGGAATGAGATGGGCTTCTATCAACGTAATATTGAGACCTTTGATCAGGAAGCAATATATGAAAACTATCATACTCATAACAATTGTGTCAACTGTCACTCCTTTTGCAATAGGGATCCCAACAAAATGATGTTTCATATGAGGGCTGAACATGCGGGTACCTTTATTATTGATGGCGATAAAATTGATATTCTTAACACAAAGACTAAGAAATTTCCATCTTTGGTTTATCCTTCCTGGCATCCTTCAGGCGATTTTATAGCTTTTTCATCAAACAAAACATATCAGAATTTTCCTTCTCAGCAAAGAGTGGAGTGTTATGATACAGAATCTGATATTGTTGTTTATGATATTAAAACACATTCTCTGCTTAGCTCAGAGCTTTTTTACACAGATTCAGTGTTTGAGACATTTCCATCATTTTCTGCTGATGGAAAGACTTTGTATTATTGCAGTGCAAGGTATGTTCAGGTGCCGGACTCAGTCAGAAAGGTGAGATACAATTTATGTTCTGTGGAATTTAACCCTGAAACAAAAACTTTCGGCAGTAAAGTCGATACTTTGATTTATGGAGAGAGAGATAATGTGAGCGTTTCTTATCCAAGAATATCTCCCGATGGAAAATATATGGTTTGTACTTTGACTGCATTTGGAACTTTCCCGATTTGGCACAAGGAGGCAGATTTATATATAGTCGATTTAAAAACTAAACAGGGAAGATATATGACAGAGGCAAACAGTGATGATGTTGAGAGCTATCATTCCTGGTCTTCAAACAGTAAATGGATGGTTTTTGGCAGCAGAAGGATGAATGGACTTTACACAAGACCGTTTGTGTGCTACATAGATTCCACAGGTAAGGATTATAAATCATTTGTTCTTCCGCAAAAGGAGAGGGGATTCTATCAAAAAAGCATTAAGTCGTATAATATTCCTGAATTTATTGTCGACAAAGTCCCTGACAAGGCTTATAAAATCAGAGACAGAGCTGAAAAGCCTGAGCGAACAAAGGTGAATTTGAAAATGCAGAATTGATTTTAAAATTTGTATTCTGATTTTTCGTGTTCTTGTTTTATGTATATGCTTTTGAATTGCTTTTATTGAGATAGCTTATATAAAAAGCCATCAATGTATTTATTGGTAACAGAGTTTTGCAATTAAAGATGTCAAAAATATAAAAAGGCCCAAAAGAATAGTCTTTCACTATTTTTTAGGGCTTTTTAGATTGTTTGTATTTTTTATATAACTATATGAATAGTGTTATGCGTAATACAATTCGTTTTATAATTATAAACAAGTTCAATTTAGTTTTTTTTTAATTGCTTATAACTGTTTGCTTGGCAGTCGGCTAAATATGTTTATCTCAAACCAAATCGTAAAGATCAGAGGGATGGTTTCTTTTTAGAGCGACGATTTCCAAATCTTTGCCAACTTTTATGTCGTTCTGAAGCAGTCTGTATTCAATTGTCTTTAAGGCGAGTTCAGGATGATTGTTGTCTCGGCTTAAATGACAAAGAAAAACATACTTCATATCAGGATGATAGATTTGCGCTAAGAATTCAGCACACTCTTTATTGCTCAAATGTCCGTTATATCCCAATATCCGTTGTTTAAGGTGAGGGGGATAGGAGCCCTGAGTGAGCATTTCCTCGTCATAGTTTGCCTCAAGAATAAGATAGTTGGCTTTGCTCATATAATCTCTTACAGTCTGCGTGACATGACCAAGATCTGTTGCAACGGCAATCTTTATATCGCCAAATTCAATAAAATAACCTACGTTGTCAGTGCCATCATGTGGAACTTCAAAAGGCGTAATGTTAAAATCGTTGAGTTTGGTCGTTTCCTCTTTGATAACAATCCTTTTAGACTGATAGATTTTTTGAGTCATTCCATAGCTTTTATTCATACCCGTGTGGACAGCTTCGGTAGAATAGACCGGAATATCATATTTCTCGCCAAGAAAACCGGCAGACTTGATATGATCGGCATGGTCATGAGTGATAAATAATGCAATAATATTCTCAAATGCAATATTTAAATCTTTCAGCTCTTTTTTTATAGTTCTAATACCTATTCCTGCATCGATAAGTATTCCATATTCTTCGGTACCAAGATAATAGCAGTTTCCACTACTGCCACTGGCAAGGCTTAAAAATTTTAATTTCATTATTATTTATTTCTCCTTAGATTACAAATATAGTTTATTGAGAAGAATTTTATAGCTAATAATGGCAATAATTAGGTGTTAAATATTAATGATAATAAATGAATATGGTATAAATGTGTTTTTGGTTGCCTTAAATAGTATAAAAATAAAAAAGGTCAATAATAAATATGTTAGATATTATTGACCTTTTACAAAATAAAAATTCTTAAGATGTTATGCAGCCTCTTTAAGAGGTGATTTCTTTTGTTTATAATACTTTTAAGATAGATATATAGTATTATTATTTTTGTTAATATTGATTGAAATAATATTCAATACGCCGATAAGCTGCATTTAGAATATTATTCAATTACCAAATCATAGTTACTCTAAACTCACAGTCTCCTGGTGTGTATTCAGTTATAAAGTCGTTGTAATGACAGTAAAATGCAATAGAGCCGGGCATATAGTCAAAAGAATATTTAATAGACCATGATTGCTGAGCATCGTCTGTCATATCATAGATAATATATGGAAGAGGATTTTGTGCAACGGATGTGCTGCTCACCTTTGTGTAGATATATCCCACAACAATCCCACTGTTACATACAAAAGGAGTGAGAGCGTTTTCGTTAAATTCACACATATAATAGGAGCCTGGAGCATTGACCTGTCCAACATGAGTCCATTGGTTGGATTTTATGGAATAAGTCCTGACTGCCCAGCTTGGATTATTGTCAGGCTCGTTTTCATTGGTAACCTCACATCCTACAAATAATAAAGACATACAAAGAAATAAGAGTAATTTTTGCATAATTGTATATGTTAGTGGATAAAATAATATTCAGTTGATAAAAAGAGATATTTTAATTTTGTTCTTTAATATCATCTCTTTTATTATAAAGAATTTATATTGTTGTGTATCTAAAATTGATAATTAATAAATAATTATAATTACATCAAAGATATAATTATTAAGTTTTATAAAGCCGTTTTCCAAAATAAATGGATGAAATTAATTTTTCGATTTATTCCTAATGCCGTTAAAAGAAAAATGCATATAAAAGCAGTTAAACTTTTTATATGCATTTTTCGATTTCATATATCTCTGCGATTTAGTGCAGTTAAGTAAAAATTAAGATATGTAAAATATTTATTTAGTTAAACATTTGCTTAATCTTTCTTTTAAACTTCTCAATTATTGAGACATTTGTCTTGAAGTTTTCTCTTTCTTTAAGTTTCTCAATTATTTTCTTTTCTTCTGCATCGAGAATTTCAGGAACATAAATGGAGATACTTACTATCAAATCTCCTTTTCCATATCTATTAATTGTAGGAAGACCTTTGCCAGAAAGACGTTGGATGGTGTTTGGCTGAGTTCCCGGGGCAATCTTAATTTTTAGATTGCCTTCGAGTGAAGGAATCTCAACTTCTCCGCCCAAAACAGCAGTAGGAAAATCAAGAAGCAGATGATAAATCAAATTGTTGTCGTCTCTAATCAATTGAGGGTCTTCCTCTTCGTGAATCAAAATTATTAAATCACCGGGAGCACTGCCTCTTTTGCCTGCATTTCCTTTGCCACGAAGATTTAGCTGCATGCCATCTGAAACTCCGGCAGGGATTTTTACAAAAATGACCTCTTCTCCAATCATAGCTCCCTCGCCATTACAATCAGGACATTTCTCTGTAATGATTTTGCCCTCGCCATTGCAATTTGGACAAGTGGTTTGTGTCTGCATTCGACCGAAAATCGTGCTCATGACTTGAACAACAGTACCCGAACCGTTACATTTTGGGCAAGTCTTGAAAGCATCTCCATTTTTGGCGCCGGTTCCATTACAAGTGTGGCACGAAACGTATTTCTTTATTTTTATTTGCTTTTCTGCACCTTTGTTTATTTCGGAAAGAGTCATGTTTACCTTGACTCTTAGATTGGAACCTCTGGAATTCCCTTCATTAGAGGAATGGGACTGACTGTTTCCGAAGAAAGAATTAAAGATATCGAAAGGATCGCCTGCTCCTCCAAAATCAAACCCACCGAAACCGCCGCCCATATTATCCATCTGATGACCATATCTATCATAACGGGAACGTTTGTTCTCATCGCTGAGAACTTCATAAGCTTCAGCAACTTCTTTGAATTTCTCTTCTGCCTCTTTGTTGTCAGGGTTTCTGTCCGGATGATATTGAACCGCTTTTTTTCTATAAGCTTTTTTTATTTCCTCTACGGTTGCACTTTTTGATACCTCGAGCACCTCGTAATAATCTTTTTTACTCATAATAGTATTTAAATATGTCCGATATGCAAAAAGGAAAATTTTAAAAAATAAAAATAAACTCTTTATCGGATAGCTATATTGAAAAATTAATCTGGATAAATTAAATTTATTTGCTCAGATTTTGCAAAGATAGTATGAATAAATGAAACGCGATACTTCAAAAGTACCGCGTTTCACACTCTTTATCTTAAAATGTTATTCAAACAAGTGGAATATTTTTGCCATTCTTTATTCTGCAAGCTTGTTTTATCTTAAAATGTTATTCAAACATATGCTTGAACTTACTAAAAATCTTTTCTTTTACAGACTTACTGGCAGTAAAGTTTGGAGCATTCCTTAATTTCTCAATAGAACGTTTTTCCTCGTCAGTCAAAGACTCAGGAATATAAACTGTCACGTTAATCAGTTCATCGCCTGTTCCATAGCTGTTTGGAGATGGCAAACCTTTGCCTTTCAATCGAAGTACCTTTCCAGGTTGAGTTCCCGGTGCAATATTTATTCTTGCCTTTCCATCAATTGTAGGTATTTCTACTGAGCCACCAAGCGCAGCAACGGGAAAAGTAAGCATAAGATTGTAAATCACATCGTTTTCATCACGTATCAATTCCTGATCAGGAATCTCCTCAATCACGACAATCAAGTCGCCCGACCTGCCTCCATTCTTGGCTGCGTTACCTTTGCCAGCCAAAGAAAGCTGCATGCCGTCATAAACTCCGGCCGGAATATTCAAAGTGATGATTTCGTCCTCCCTTTTAACACCATCAGTGCATTGGTCACATTTTTTGTCAATGATTTTCCCGCTTCCATTACAGTTAGGGCAAACACCTTGTGATTGCATTGCGCCAAACATAGTGTTTTGCACGCGATTCACTGTTCCTGTTCCATTACATGTAGAGCAAGTATGATAACTTGATCCGTGATCTGCGCCGGTTCCATTGCAGGCTTTGCAAGAAACAAGTTTCTTTACCTTGATTTTCTTTTCGATACCGTGGGCTACATCATTGAGGGTAACCTTTATATTGACCCTTAAGTCGGAACCTTTATTGACTTTTTGTCTTGCCTGACCTCCGCCATAGGAAGAACCGCCAAAACCGCTAAATCCGCCATAGCTTCCGCCGCCTCCACTGAAATGACCTCCAAATATATCTCCGAAATGAGAGAAAATATCCTCCATAGACATGCCCTGTCCGCTGAAACCACCGGCGCCACCACCGGCTGCACCGGCACCATTAAAGCCTTGATGACCAAATTGGTCATAACGTTTCTTTTTTTCAGGGTCGCTAAGAATTTCATAAGCCTCCGCAGCCTCTTTGAAGTTCTCCTCCGCCTGTTTATCACCCGGATTCTTATCCGGATGGAATTGGATGGCTTTCTTACGGTATGCCTTTTTTATCTCTTCTGCTGAAGCGCTTTTGTCAACACCAAGCACCTCATAATAATCTCTCTTAGCCATAATCTTAATTATTGATTATTCGCCAACTACAACTTTAGAGAAACGGATAACTTTGTCGTTAAGTTTATATCCTTTAGTCATACAGTCGATTACCTTTCCTTTCTGTTCTGGCGTAGGAGCAGGGAAAGTTGTTATAGCCTCATGCACTTCCGTGTCAAATGGTTCACCAATTGCAGAAATCTCTTTTATCCCATTTGCCTCAAGATAGCCCTGAAACTTAGTATATATAAGATTGATACCCTCCTTAACAGCTTTTATATCATCAGAAGTTTCCAATGCGGCTAAAGCTCTTTCAAAATCATCAATTACCGGAAGAATTTTCTTTAGAGCATCTTCACCGCCGTTCTTAAGCAGCTCGGCTTTTTCTTTCAAAGTACGCTTACGATAATTGTCAAACTCAGCCATCAGACGAAGATAGTCATTGTTTAAAGCCTCGCATTTCTTTTGAGACTCATCATACTTCTTTGTCAATTTATCAAGGCTATCCTCTGCTCCCCGGCTTTCTTCTGAAAGTTCCAATTCATCATCATTTACTGCCTTTTCAGCAGCATCTGAAGTTTGCTGTTCAACTTTCTCATCTTGTTGTTTGTCCTCAACAGCTGTTTTTGAAGCTGATTGGCCTTTATGTTTGTTTTCTGACATAGCTTGTTAGTGTTTATAGTTTATATTTCCGTTTTCATACAATCAAAAAAAGAGCCAATATCTTAAACTGAACCTTTGTCAGTTAAAAAACTTTTTTTTGATGAATTTTTGTCATATCGAGCATTCACCCTGCCAAAGAGTACAGTCCGGAAAAACATTCTCCAAGTTTGGAATCTCATTAAATATCCCGAATACCGCTGACCCGGAGCCGGACATTGCGCTGTAAAGAGCTCCATTGTTGTATAATGTCTGTTTAATTTTTTCCAGACCTGGATATAATTTAAACACTGTAGTTTCAAAATCGTTCTTTAAAAACTCCATCCAATTTTCAATTGGATGATTTACAGCCTCCATTACCGATGTCTTCGGTTTCTGTGGCTTGATGTTTCCAAAAGCCTCCTTGGTTGAAACTCCAAAAGATGGTTTTACAACTGCTATATTGTAACCTTTAAGAGAAAAATCGATTTTTGTAAATTCATTTCCGGTAGCTGATGCAAAAACAGTCTTATTTTCAATGAAGAAAGGGCAATCCGCACCTAATTGAGAGGCAATAGACAAAAGCTCATTATTATCTAATGGAAGAATGAATTTATCTCTCAGAAGTTTTAAAGTGAAAGAAGCATCGGATGAACCGCCTCCAAGCCCTGCTCCGAAAGGAATTGTTTTATGAAGGAAGATATCAACCGGTGGCAAGTCAAATTGTTTTTTAAGCTTTCGGTAGGCCTTTAACACAAGATTGTTTTCTGAATCGCCATCAATTATGATGCCTGATTGATAAAAGCGGCAGTCATTTTCATTATTCTCTATTATTTCCAAGGAATCGCACCAATCAATAGGGTAGAATATTGTTTCAAGGTCATGGTAGCCGTCTGCCCTTTTATTTACAACAGAGAGTCCAATATTAATTTTTGCATTAGGAAAGCAGATCATACATTATAAAATTAAAAACACCTCTTTGAAAATATTTTCAAAGAGGTGTCAAATATAAGTTATTTAAATATCTCAAGCAAAAACTTTAGAAAGGTGTCTCATTATCGTTGTCAGAACGTAAAGATTTTGCAATTCCTGATTGATTCATAGAAGATCCAAAAGATGAATTGTCATCTTTTTGAGAGTAAAAATCAGGGCTGCCACCATTCATTTTAGAGGCAATAGCACCATTTGATTCAAAAGGAGGATGAGTATAATCAATATTTGTCTCATCATCAATATTCTGAAAACGGGCAAATTCAGCTTTAAATCTTAATCTTACATCACCAACGGCGCCGTTACGATGTTTTGCAATAATAATCTCAGCCACCCCACGTAAATCGTTGCCCTTTTCATCCTCTGTTATTTTATAATATTCAGGACGGTGAATAAAGCAAACCATATCGGCATCCTGCTCAATGGCTCCCGACTCACGCAAATCGGAAAGCTGAGGACGCTTACCCTCTCCAACACGGCTTTCAACGCTACGGTTAAGCTGGGAAAGAGCAATTATTGGAATGTTTAATTCTTTTGCAAGACCTTTTAAGGATCTTGAAATTGTGGAAACCTCCTGTTCACGTGAGCCGAAGCTCATCCCGCTTGCATTCATAAGCTGTAGGTAGTCGATGATGATCATCTTAACATTGTGCTCTCTGACAAGACGACGGGCCTTTGTTCGAAGCTCAAATACAGACAAAGACGGAGTGTCATCAATATAAAGAGGAGCATCATAAAGGTCTTTGATTTTTGACATCAATTGTTCCCATTCATAAGGAGCAAGTTGTCCGCTTTTTATTTTTTCACCCTCAATTTCGCAGACATTTACTATCAAACGATTTACCAACTGAACGTTTGACATCTCCAGAGAGAAGACTGCTACAGGGGTATTGTAGTTCATCGCCATGCTCTTAGCCATTGAAAGCACAAACGCTGTCTTTCCCATTGCAGGGCGTGCGGCAATAATGACAAGGTCTGAATTTTGCCAACCGGAAGTTATCTTGTCAAGAGCATGAAATCCGGTCTGAAGTCCGGAAAGTCCCTCTTTTCTGTTTGAAGCAATCTGAAGATTCTCCAATGCCTCTTTAATGATTGGGTTTATCTGGGTTACATCCTTCTTTACATTTCTCTGTGAAATCTCAAAAAGTTTTCCCTCAGCCTCCTGCATCAAGTCATCAACATCCTGAGTGTCATCAAAGGCCTTGTTTTGAACCTCAGAGGAGAATGTAATCAATTCCCTGGCAAGATATTTCTGTGCTAAAATCCTTGAATGATATTCAACATGGGCCGCTGAGGCAACTTTCGAGGTCAGCTGAGCTATATAGAACGGACCGCCAACCTCATCAATTGTACCGTTGCGTCTAAGCTGCTCTGTTACGGTAAGCATGTCAATTGGCTCCTGTTTTGAGGCCAAATCCACAATTGCAGTATAGATTAGTTGATGTTGACGTTCATAAAAGCAATCAGGCTTTAATATATCACTTATTATAGAATAAGCATCTTTTTCCAACATCAAAGCACCAAGCACTGCCTCTTCAAGTTCTTTTGCCTGAGGTGGTAATTTCCCATATTCGGGAATTGTCTGAGCCTTTTGTTTTGTCGTTCGCGATGTTGAAAATCCTTTTTCCATATTTCTTCTCTGCTTTTTTAGTGAAGCGGTGCAAATGTAATACCTTTTTTTAATTCATTGCCCACCACTTAAAATTACTCTTTTATAAATTGTGTGTATTAATTATTTGCAATTTTTTTATTTTGATCAGTCTATTGGCAGTAAAGCCGCTCCGAATAATCTTTTTAAAACCTAATTTCCACAATGTTATATATATGTATTGCCTATATTAATTTATATTCCACATCCAGTGGGTATGAATTTTATTATACATTTTATTTTATTAGTTAAATCCAACCTTTATATAAACTATTTAAAAACTCTAAATGTTACTTTATTATATGTAGTTGCAATATGTAATATATATTATGAATCTATAGAAAAGTAGTTGTCCCATAGGAATATAATTTATAGTATTTATATTTTCTTAATTTAAATATACATTATATGAAAAACATCCTTTACAACTCTTATCTAAAACTTTATTTTAGGAGTGAAAAAAAACCACATTATAGTGGATTCTATTTATTGTCGTTGGTTTTTATGTCAGCCTCATTTTTGTTTGGCTGCAATGAGAAAACAGACTGTGATGATTTAAAGATTGATTCAGGTCCTCCGATTAACGTAACAATAATAACAAGAAGCAATGGCACATCGGTTGAGTATCCGGTTTATATCTATGTCTTTTCTTCTACAGGAGCGTTTGTCGAGGCAGATACCATAAATGATGATTCCTCAAATCTTAACATTAAGCTCTTTGAAGGCTCATATAGAATTGCTGCACTTGCAGGATTTTCCGATTATAATATTCCAAACAATTTTTCGCTCGATTCTCAAATCGGCTACAATGTAGGCCGCACTTACTCAAACACTGCTTTAATGTCAGGAAATGTTGATGTCGTTCTTGAGGATGAAGATGTTTCGGTAGATATAAATATGAGTTACAGAGTATGCAAGCTGTTTCTAAGATTGAATGATGTGCCTGACAATATAGAGAAAGTGTCAGTAAGCTTTTCTCCTCTTTATTCATCAATTAAATTTTCCGGAGAATATGCAAACGAAAATTCAATAAGCAAGATAGACTGCGCAAAAACCGATGAAGGCTGGATATCCGATACTTTACATGTATTCCCTGGAAACAGTTCCCAAACTGTAATTTCCATTACTTTGTCAACATCTGAATCCTCTTTTACTTACGGATATACCTATGATAGGGCTTTTGCTTCCGCCACTCCATATATTTTGAATGGAGGATATAAAACCGGATTTAATGTGTCGGGAACTTTGATTTTTGAGGGATGGAATCAATCTGTTCCAATATCTTTCAATTTCGGAGATGGGGCGCTAATTGTAAATCCGGATGAAGAAAGTAAAAATCCAAAAGACAGCATTAATAACCCGGACCCTGAAATTCCTCAGCCTCCTTCTCCTGATTCTGATAAAGATGAATATGCCACTGATACCATAAAAGTGACCAATCTGCCCGAAAATGGAGATATTGTAAATGGAGCAATGGTGTTAAGCATTTCGGATAATTCATCAGTTGGTGAAACATGTCTCTTAATGTCGGTCTGTGAATGGCAGGTTGCATCAAAAGTGTCAACTTCCGGAGCAATATTAACCGCAACAACAGAAGAGGCAGTAACGCTTATAAACGAATATTCATTATCCGGACTTGAAACAGGATGGAGGCTGCCCTATGTGAGTGAAATTCCATTAATGCGTCAAGGAAGGTTGGATGCTGGTACAACATCTGAATTAACTGAAATATTAACCGGAGCAAAAGGAGTGGATATAAAAACGAGTCTTTATTATTTATGTACCGATTCTGAAAAGAATCTGCTGACATATAAGTTTTCCTATGACATTAGCTACCCATTAAGTACAGCATCTGAATATGCAGCAAGAGCTGTAAAAAAGGTGTACTTCAAGCTTTGATACAGTAAAAATGAATATTTGGATGGTAAATATATTTGACAAATACACTCCATCAAAAAAAATCAATGCTTTGACGGTTTTATCAAAAAATATCCCTTAAGTTGTGCCAAACTTATCGAAACTGCACTGCAATTTCCTGCGGAGTTGTTTAAAACGAAAAAAGCAGCCTAAAAAGGCTGCTTTTTTGCGGTATGGACGGGACTCGAACCCGCGACCCCCTGCGTGACAGGCAGGTATTCTAACCAGCTGAACTACCACACCATTGTTTCGGTCAGAATCGTTTTTCCCGATTGCGCTGCAAATATAAGTGAAGTTTTTTTACTCGACAAATAAATCTTTCATTCAAATATAATTAATATTGCTAACGGATTTGTAAAGGCTTTATACATAAAATATTCCATGCTGAATAAAAATATGTTAAAATATTCTCTCCTGTTTTTGAAACAAGTTTTACGTGTCTTGGCTTAATATCTGTGTGGAAAAAATGTTGTAAGAGAATCTGAAAAATGAAGCCTGTAATTTTTTTAACTAAATTTTGAGACTTGTCATATCAAAGATTTTCACCAGTTAAATATTTATGTATAAAAAAAGTGTCCGAACGCAATATGTTGTTCGGACACTTAAACTACATTTTAATATATAGAAGAGTTACTTTATATTAATTGGAAGCAAGCATTTGATCGATAAATTCCATCATTTGAGGTTCTTTTTCCTCTATGCTTTTTAGAAGAGTAAACTGAGCCAAAGTTCTTTCCCAGTTGTGCTCCGCAGATTTGATTTTATAATAAACATCTCCGTTAAGATAATCTGTAAGGAATCTTACAGTCTGCATGTAAGTTAACAGTTTGGCGCCATAAGGAAGATTTTCAATTTCAATTCTTTCAAGAAATGGCTTGGCTGACTCAACATATCCTTTTGTAAATGACTTGAAAATATCCATGTTAAGGCTGATTTTAGTCAAATCTGTTTCATCCTCAGCGGCAGTGTTTCCTGCAGTACGCATAAAATCGCCGAAATCTGAAAGAACATAGCCTGGCATTGTTGTATCCAAATCAATTACACAAAGAAAATCATCTGTTGTGGCATCGAAAAGCATATTGTTGACCTTTGTGTCGCAGTGTGTGATTCTTTTTGGCAGTTTACCCTCCCTGTTTAGTCTTTCAGCTTTACACATTTCATCTGCACGGTTCATCAACTCATCGACAATCCATTGAACTTTCTCAAGACGACCCGCTTTGTTATCCTTGATGGCATCTTTAAACTGTTCAAGTCTAAATTCCATATTATGGAAATTAGGTATTGTTGCACCAAGAGGTTTGCCGGGGATGTCAACAAGCATATTTTGAAAATCTCCAAATGCTTTACCTGTATAGTAAGAAAATTCAGGAGTTACAGCTTCGTAAGATTTAGAGTTTTTGATAAGTATTGTGATTCTCCAATAAGAGCTGCCGTCAAAATAATACAGCTTGCCGTCTTTGGCAGGGATTATAGTAAGAGTCTTTCTTTTTATATCTGTTTCGCCTCTCTCTTTCAGTTTTTTTCTAATTTGATCGGTTACTCTTTGGATATTATTCTGCATAAGCTCAACATCCTGAAAAATGATATGATTTATCCTTTGAAGAACATAATCGTCGGTTTCTTTTTCATTTGTTAAAACTTTGTAGGTGTCATTTATTAATCCCGCTCCAAGTGGTGATATCTCTTTTACCGTTCCTTCGATATTGAAGTGAGATACAATTTCATTAAGATCTTTCATTTTATTGAATTTAAGAGTTTCTAATATTAAAAAGAAAACGGTGCTATTTTTAATGATTAAAATAATAGTACCGTATATTTCTATATAAATTCTTTATATTCCCTCATATACTATGTTCAAAATTAAACATTTATTGTAATCCCCAAAGCCGGATCTTCTTATTTTGCAAGGAAGATCCGACAAAAAGGATAATATGAAGGATTTTTTCAAAAGTTAGGTGTCTTTTTAGTATTGAAAATAATAATATTGCTCTTTTTGTCTTTTTGAACAGGTGATATTTATTATTTCGACTCAAAGATATTAATAAAAATATTTATAATAAAGTAATTGATAAAATATTTTATAAAAGATATGACGTTTATTAATTATAAAATGTTAAATTAGTGAAATATGTATTTTAAATTATTTCCAATTGTGGCATGTATTAAATTTGATAGATAAATTACTGAAAATATTTTAAAGAAATAAATATTTATATTGATATAATTTATTAATTGATATCTGTCTCTATGAGAATATTTATCGAAAAATAATCCTGTTTTTTAATAGAGTCAAATGTCATAAAGACTAAGAGGGCGCACCGACACAGTCGGTACGCCCTCTTAGTGACATATTATAAAATATATTTATTCCGGCAAATTAAATGGCTCAATCAATCCGTCAAGCTGTTCATCAGTCATGCCCTCAGGCTCGCCTCCGGTTTGAACTGCGGCGATATAAATCTGAGCAGATTTTACCATTGTGTCAATTGCGTCAAAAGCTTCAATGATGTCGTCACCTACGCAAAGGATACCGTGCTTTTCCCAAACGACCATATCATGTTTCTCAAGCTGCTTGATTGTGGCATTTGCAAGATCCATAGTTCCGGGGATTTCATATCCGACGATTCCAATGCCTCTTGGAACGATAATTCTTGATTCAGGAATCATAGCCCAAAGGGTTCTTGCCATAACGTTAGGCTGAAGGAACTTTTTGTGATGAGACATTCCAATAATTTCAGTAGGGTGTGTATGAAGCACTACTTTGTTGTTCGGATTTCTATTGCTTCTCATATAACTGTGCATTGCAATATGTGAAGGAAGCTCACTTGTAGGAGCAATAGGTTTTTCAGCCACAATTTCGTAAGCAGCCCCATCTGAAGTCAATCTTATTATTGATCCATTTTCAAAAGCATCTTGGGCAACATATCTCATTCTTTTGCCTGTGCCTGTAATATAGAAGTAATGTCCTGCAAGATTCTTATGAGGAGTGTCGAAAGCTATCGTTCCGCTAAGAGCCGGGAGAGCCATGATTTCATCTGTTATAAATTCTGTGATATTTACGCTGATGTTGCCTCCATTTCTTTCAGCCCAGCCTTTTTCCCAAAGATAGCCTGCCACTTCACGGATTCTGTCGATTTCCTTCATTAGCGGCGCATTAGATGTGATCTGTTTCATTATTAATAGTATTAATGTTTATCGGTATTGATATTTAATGTCAAAAGTAAAGTTTATACAATGACTTGTTTTGTGTTATTAAGTCAAAATATTTATAAAAATGACACACTTTCCTTTTGTTAAACAATCATTTTGGACAATGCAGTGACATGTATTCACAAGGATCATTAAAATAAAGGCTGAGTGATGGTCATTGTTGGTTTAAGGCATCGATTTTTTCGGTTTATTCTATAGAATGTATATTTTGTTGTTTTATGGCTTTAAAAGTAATATTAAATTCTATTATTTTTAAATTATAAAACTATATAATGACCTTTTAAACAATGTAAATAATCAGTCTTAATTAAATAGTTTTAGATTATAAATGGTTATATAAATAGAATTGTTTGAAAAGAATGTAAGCTGTTGCAGCTGAAAAAATCATGATGACTAAAATCAGAAATAAATATGCTATTTTTACATTCTGAACCTAAAAAATATGATTATGAAAAATATTAAGCCGTCAGAACTGGAGCTCAAAGTAATAGAGCTTATCTCTAAGGAGTGGATGCTGGTATCAGCAGGAAGTGCAGAAAAATTCAACACAATGACCGCTAATTGGGGTGGCATCGGATTCCTTTGGAACAAACCCGTGGCTTTTGTTTTTGTACGTCCTGAGAGGTACACCCATGAGTTTACTGAAAATAATGAACATTTCAGCCTCACCTTTTTACCCTCGCAGTATAAGAATGTATTAAATTTATTGGGTACCAAGTCAGGAAGAGATACTGACAAAATCGCAGAGTCGGGCTTGACCCCTGTATTTACAGAAAATGGAACTCCATATTTCACTCAGGGCAAATTAATAATAGAGTGCAAAAAACTTTTCAAAACTCCCTTTAACCCTAATGACTTTATTGAAAAAGATATTATTGACAAGTGGTATACAGTAAAGGGCGGTTTCCATGATATGTATATAGCTGAAATTGAGAACATATTAATCGAGGAATAATATTTGTTTTTACTTATGGATGAGAGCCGTTAAAGGCTCTCCTTTTTTATTTGTCAATACTCTGAAAATTAAGCTTTGAACTGTTCGTTATTCACTCGTTAAACTCAATTATAAATACTGATGCCATAATATTAAGCAGGAAAAAATGAGCTGATTAAATTATTTTTTTAAGCAGCCTGTATAAATTATAATTTCATTAGTCTTTTTTTTATTTCCATTGTCAATAATTTTAAATAACTACAGTATTTTATCAAAAATACAATCATTAAATATCAAAAATACTTTAGTCTATTATAAAAAATATTGAAGTAGAGCAAAAAAAATGATGTTATAAATTACAAAATCATCAATCAAAATTTTATTTCTTTCAATAGAAATTTTTTTCACCTTTTTAATGCGGGTGAAAGGATTAAAATGAATGATATTCAATTTGTCAAAAGTATCTAAGACCGGGTTGGTAAAAAAGTAAAGGCGTAAAAAATCTCGGACTCAAATAAATAAGCCCGAGCAAGTGCCCTTTAAAATTCTTACAATTTTATTTTTAAAGGGGGGAAGAACGAAATGATTAGTTTATTTTACCTCTATAAGATCCTTTTCTCTAAATCCGGCTGTAATATGACTGACTTTGAGCAAGTCTAAATCCTTTAGTTCCGGAAGAATCTCTTTAAGAATCAAAACCACTGTTTTCTTAAAGTAGTCCGGAGATATTGTTTCATTGATATCAATGTCCGGACACTCTCTTTCTTCGGGAACGAAATCCTCCTGAAAACACCAGTCGTCATCCTCTGCGTTATAAACTTTAGCTCCTGTGAGCTCAATTCCATAAGGCTCTATAAGACCGAAATTTAAAGCCTTGATACCTTTTGGTAACATCTCTTCTTCATCAATTCGCAATATCCAACTACGAATCTCATCTTTCAGATCATTGTATTGATCCTCTGTAAATCGCATATTAGTATATACGGTTAAAAGTTTATAGAAATAAATTGATTTATTGTCTTTCGACTAATACAAATATAAATAGTGTTTGGTTTTGTAGATAACATTTATTCTTTTTTTTTAATTGAATACATTAATTTTATAGAATTTTCTCAATTCATTAATGTTTGTTTCGATACAAATTTTATTTTGAAATCCAACTTCACCAATGAAATCCTTAATCAGTGAGGCTCATTTTAAAGCTATAATGCCGTGCTGCGCAGGAGTTTAAAATATTTTTCCGAACTTTGTTTTCTAATTTTTAAAGTAACAAATGACCATGTGTATAAAAAAATGACCTAATATTAATTTATTTTCCAAAAAAAGTCTGACATTTATGTAATTCTAATTATATTTGCTATGTGTACGCACACAGTCGAATAGAGAAAATTATTAAACAATTAATATAAACAATATTACCATGGATTCATCAGAAAAACTATCGAGAAGAGATTTTTTCAAAAGGACAACATCTTTGACAGCTGCAACAGCTTTGTCAGGGATATGGATAACATCAAGCACCTTTAAATCGTGCAGCACTGCAAAGAAGGCAAAATATGTATCGCCAAATGAAAAGGTTAATTTGGCGTGTATAGGAATAGGCAACAGGGGAGGAGAAATAATAAGAGAGTTTGCAAAGACCGGCAACTGCAACATAGTTGCTCTTTGTGACGTTGATATGGGTGCACCCCATACACTTCCGGTAATGGGAATGTTTCCAAAGGCAAAACAATTTCAGGATTTCAGAAAAATGTTCGACGCAATGGGCGATCAGATAGATGCAGTCACAGTTGGAGTGCCTGATTTTGCACATTTTCCTATTACAATGCTGGCAATGTCACTTGGAAAGCATGTTTATGTTGAAAAGCCTCTTGCAAGGACATTCTTTGAGAATGAAATGCTTATGAAAGCAGAAAAGAAATTTGGAGTTGTCACTCAAATGGGAAATCAGGGACATTCAGAGGCAAATTATTTTCAGTTTAAGGCTTGGAAAGATGCCGGAATAATAAAAGATGTAACAGCAATCACTGCCCATATGAACAGTGCAAGAAGATGGCATGGATGGGATACCAATATAAAGAGTTTTCCTCCAGGTCAGCCTATACCTTCAACTCTTGACTGGGATCTTTGGTTGATGGAGGCACAGAAACATGATTACAACAAGGATTATGTAAACGGTCAATGGCGTTGCTGGTATGATTTTGGCATGGGAGCCTTGGGAGACTGGGGAGCACATATACTTGATACAGCTCATCAGTTCCTTGATTTGGGACTGCCTTATGAGATATCCATGCAAAAGGCTACAGGTCACAATGATTTCTTTTACCCTCAATCATCAACAATACTTTTCAGATTTCCAAAAAGAGGCAATATGCCACCGGTAGATATTACGTGGTATGACGGAGTTGATAATATTCCTGCAGTTCCTGAAGGTTACGGCGTTTCCGAGATCGATCCAAACATACCGACAGTTGCAGGTGGAAAAATCCAGCCGGCAAAATTAAATCCAGGAAAGATTATTTATTCAAAGGAACTTACATTTAAGGGTGGCTCCCATGGCTCTACATTATCTATTATACCTGCCGAAAAAGCCAAAGAGATGGCAAACCAATTGCCCGAGGTGCCTAAGTCGACATCCAATCACTTTATGAACTTTCTTCGTTCATGTCAGGGAATAGAGCAGCCTCGCTCTCCTTTCTCAGTAAGCGGCCCGTTGAGTCAGGTCTTCTCTCTTGGTGTGATGGCTCAGCATTTGAATACTACAATTAAGTTTGACAGAGACTCTAAGAGAATTACAAACAATAATTTTGCAAATGAGCTTTTGCGTACCACTCCTCGTGAGGGATGGGAGCAATATTATAAAATGGTATAAGCTTAATCATAAATAAAAAAACAGGCTGTCAAATTTTTTTGACAGCCTGTTTTTTTAATATATATCAACAATAAATAATAGTCTATACAAATTTCTCTCTTTTTTGAAGATTTAAAGTTCCAAGAAGAAGAGTGACAATAGCACCGATAATCAAATACATTCTATTTTTGAATATTATCGATTCCCAGATAATAGGGTTCATATTATCGTTTACTTTATAGGGATTGATAAAGATATCCCATGAAGAGTTTTTGATAGGGTCGATAGTGCCGAGAATAGATGCTCCCGCAATAAGAATAATGATTATTATTGCGCTTCCGCTTCCGCTTTTGGTGAGTGTCGATATCCAAAAAGTGAGGTTGCCGATAAACAAAAGGGGAAACATGATTTGTGAGGCAACATCGATAGGATTACTCCTGTAAAGAAGAAAAAATGAAAGCACTGCAAAAAGAAATATTATTACATAGGCAGCAATATAAATCATCAGCAATCTTACAAGCCACACTTTATATCTATAATTTGGAATACCAAACAATATTTCAAGGATTCTGCTGTCCGAGTCATTTTGAATACCGAAAGTCGTTGGATAGAAAATGAGCAGAAGGGCAGGGTATATCAATAAATTATATACCAATTCCTCGTTTATGTTGGTACCTGTATAAACACTTATCGTCATAAAAAGAAGATAAAAGAGCAGTGCCGATAACAGAAACCAAATGAATTTACCTGAGAAAATTATTTTCAGGTTGTATTTGGCAATAGGGAAAGCTATATTAATTAAATCTCTCATTATTTATTTTTTATAGACATATTTTTTAATAGACATAGATAAGCATCCTCAAGGCTTTCTTCAACTCTTTGAGCTTGTGGATTGGGCTGAGTTTCGGAAATATATCTTACCTTGATTTTGTCTCCTTCCTGAATATGGAATACCACAAATTGAGAATCAAGTTCAGTTTCAAACTCTTCGGAAGTAACAAAAAACTCCCAAACCATATCTTTTGCAAAGTGATGCATTTCACTTGGAGTGCCGAAATATTTTACTTCACCCTTGTTAATTACAACCACTTGATTACAAGAGCTTGAAATATCCTCAATGATATGAGTGGAGAAAATCACAATTCTTTCCTTGCTTAATTCAACAAGAAGGTTTCTGAATCTTATTCTTTCTCTTGGGTCTAGACCGGCTGTCGGCTCGTCAACAACAAGAATACGAGGAAGATGAAGTAAAATAAGGGCAATGCCTATACGCTGTTTCATGCCTCCTGAGAAGGACCCGATCTTGTCATCTTTCTTTTCATACATGTGAACAGCCTTAAGAACATATTCAAGCCTCTCTTTTCTTACAGCAGAGTTGGTAATACCCTTAAGAATAGCCTGATAATCGAGAAATTCCCAAGATGTCATGCCCTCATATGTTCCAAACTCCTGAGGAAGATAGCCTATTAAGCCTTGGAGCTCTTCACGGTAGATGTTTGTGTCATATCCATTGATGAAAATCTTGCCGTAACTTTGATCAAGAACTCCGGAGATAATCCTAATCAATGTAGACTTGCCGGCTCCGTTAGGACCGAGAAGTCCGAACATTCCATTGTGGATATCTGCGTTAAGACCTTTCAATGCTTTGAAAGGCTTTTTCTTTTTACCTATTACAGGGATATTTGTTACAATGTTGTAGTAAAGACGTTTCATTTTACTGTGCTTGCCCTCAATTGATTCTATGTCGATATTGTTGTCATAGATGTATTTTGATGATTTCTTTATCAAGAAAATACATAGTGAAACAAGTGAGCAGTAGAAAAGAATCTTAAAAGAGAAGTCCTTTATAACGAAAATAAATATCGGAATGAGCCAATAAGGAATTGAATTGAAAAATATGTTTTTCCAAGATGACTTATCGCTGTTTTTCTCATTAATAAGTTTTCCGCTGTTCCATTCTCTTGAGAAAAGTCCCTCACGTTCATAAACCTTAACAAGGTTTTCTATTCTGATTTCAATAGGTTCGTCATCCTTTATCAGCTTACTCTTTGCATGACGAAGACTGGTTTGAACCAAATAGGTGCCTCCGGGAATAACTATGGTAAGGATAACAAAATCAAGAATCTGATAAACCATTCCATCGACCTTGGCATTGATAATATAGATGCCTAAAAGATAGATGATAAGGTGAATGAATTTTGTGCGCTTAGGAAGTGAACGATACCAATTTAAAGTATTTTCAAGTCCGAGATAAACAGTAGGAATAATAATCAGTGTAAGCAGGCAGGAGCATAAAAGTCCGCCAATAACAGTGATTGCAAACGGTGCTCCGATAAGACCTGAATATTCAGACTTGCCAAAAGCCATAGGCAGCAATGCGATGATTGTTGTGATGGATGTAATAAGTATAGGCCTTAGTCTGGAAAGTCCGGCGTTGAGAAGAGCAATGTTTCTTCTGTAACCTCTGCTTCTTAAGATATTTGTATAGTCAATAAGGATGATACCGTTGTTTACAACAACGCCCAAAAGTATCAAGAATCCAATAAGGGTGTTGGTGTTCATAAGGCTGTTGTCTGTAATATATATTGCAAACAAAGAGCCTATGGCTGCAAGCGGTATTGTGAAAAGCAATACAAAAGGTGTAATGACAGATTCAAATACCGAGGCAAGTATCATAAATATCAGAAGAAGAGCGGCAAACATAAGAAAGCGGAAGTCAGCGAATTGATCCTCTTTTTCCTGAACTTCAAGAGCGATGCCGGCAGGAAGATTGTAGTTTGCAATCAATTCTTCAATCTCGGCGCGATAAGACTCCAGCAATTCTTTAGGAGCTTCATCGGCAGAGTTAAAACCGTAGTTTAAGAAGAGTTGTTTTTCCCCATTAACCCTTCTTATCTGAGGCATACCGGTGCTTTTCCTTAAAGAAGCGATATCATCAAGAGAGTGAATACCTCCATTATTGTCTGAAATGATTGTATTCTTAAGATCTTCCATTCCCTTAGGCTGTTCCTGCTGAAGTTTCTCCTCCTCAGTCACAGGTTCTGGGGTGTTCTCTTTAATAATGATTTCATATTCCTTGTCTTCAACCTTAAATGTAGAGCCTGAAGAGGTCTGTGCATTTAAAGAGGAGAGACCCTGAGTGATATTGTTTTTTGTAATACCGTAGGAGTTTAAAAGAATCTGATCGGGAGTAAGATGAATCTCAGGACGACCACCTGTAGAGGAGACATTGCTCCAGTTAATGAAGTCTTTCTGAGAAATAAAGTAGTTTAAATCCTCACCGATAAGCTGCATAAGCTGATAGTCACGACCTTTGATTTTGATTCTTTCGGAATTGTTGCCGATGCCCATCATATTCATCATTCTGCTAAGTCCGCTCATGATGTCATTAGAGCCTGAAGAGCCTCCGGAGAAAGAATCGCCTATAGTGATATTGGCTGATCTGTTTTCAAACCTGCATTTCTCGTTTACATCCTGTTTTATTTCGGCAATCTCCCTGTTGTTGATTTTCTGATAGTCTTCTTTAAGGACAATGGTAAGAGTTGCCTGGTCTTCAGAAACATATACAATAAGGTCTTTCTTTTCAGGAATATCCTCAAGTCTTTCTTCAAGAATCCTGACAAGTTTGTCGGTGGATTCAAGGGTTGAACCTTGGAACATTTCCACGTTGACAGTAAAGCGGTCGCTGGCAGCGCTCTTTAGATTCGTATCTGTATTACCCATTGTAAGAAGAAGAATAATAAAAAGTACAATGACGGCAATTGCAAAAACTGCAAAAGCGTGCCTCATCGACATCTTTAACAATACAATGTAAATCTGAACGGGACGCTGACCAAGGGATACTTTCTTATAGAAATTACTGCTGCCTTTTTTAGCCTTTAGCATTACGTATGTTGCCATAGGGATAAATAAAAAGGCAACTATAAGAGATATTCCAAGAGTTGAAATGATGGAAACACCAATCTGATAGCCAATAAGCTTGATGAGATAGTTGTCTGAGAAGACAAACGGAAGAAAAACAGTGATTGTTGTCAGGGTCGCTGCAAAGATAGAGCGCCAAACCTCTTTTGTTCCCTGTGTTACAGACTTCTCCGGACTTAAGCCCCGACCTGAAAGACGGTAAATGTTTTCAAGAACAACAATACTGTTGTCGAGAAGCATGCCTATTGCCAAAGCCATACCAACAAGTGTAAGGCTGTTGATTGTAACTCCAAAAGCATAGAATAAATTAAATGCCGAGTAAACAGAGATAGGAATTGAAAGGGCAATAATTGTCACAAGCCTCATGTTTCTAAGGAAAATCCAAAGCACGACAATAGCCAATAAGCCTCCAATAACGGCAAGCCAGGCAATCTGATCAAGATTGTCCTCCATAGTCTTTGCCGTATTTGAGTCCTCGACAATTTCTATGTCATAAGGAGCCAAATTTTCGTTTAGCCTGTTTATTGTATTCTCAACTTTTTTTGACAAATCAATAATGTTGCGCTGAGACTCGTTGATAAGAGAGATAGCCACAGCCTCTTTGCCGTTAACACGGTTGTAGGTCTCCTCTTCTTTAAGGTCGTAGAATATCTCGGCTACATCTTTAAGAAAAATAGGACCTGAAGCAACAACAATATTCTCAAGATCGGTAGGGTCTTTGTAGGAAGCCTCTGTATGTACATAATAAGATTTGCCATATTGGTTTGTTTCACCAACATAGGTCCTCTCTTGTGCATTTTGATTTAACAGACTTGCTATTCTGGAGATTGTAAGGTTGTGAGCCTTGCAGGCATCCTTGTCAATCCTGACCTCTATAGATTTTTCACGGCCGCCATATACATTTACACTGGCAATGCCGTCTATGTTTTCAAGTTCACTGACAATTTTCTCATCTGTTAAACTTCTTACCCTGTCAACACCACCCGAACCGCGAACCTGAAGAGTCATAAAACTATTGCTAACTCCGGTATTTGCGCCTTTTTGAACAGTTGCCGTAAATCCGGTTGGGAGGGAAGAGGCAATCTCTTTTACCTTTTCCTGAAGTTTTATGGAAGCATATTTGAAGTTTGCACTTTTCTTGAAGCTTACTCTAATAGTGGCTCTTTGAGTTGTGATGACGGTATTTATCTCTTCAACGCCTTCGATTGTCTTAATGGCACCTTCGATTGAGGTGACGGCTTGTGCCTCCATATAGCTCGGATCGACTTCGCTTTGAGAGTTAATCTGAACAGCTAATTGCGGATACTCGGCATCGGGAAGTAATTCCAAAGCTAATTGCTTATAGGAAATGACTCCCAACATGGTAATCGCAATAAAAATCATGCAGATTGTTATACGTCTGTTTATAAGGAAATTCATTTTCTTTTTGATATTCGTTCAAAAACTAAATATAAGCATGGAATAACCAATAAGCTCATAGCCGTTGAAGTAGTTAATCCGCCAATTACAGCAATTGCCATAGGAGCTCTAAGTGAAGACCCTTCACCAAAGGTGATACACAGAGGTAAAAGAGCAAGAATAGTGGTAAGAGTCGTCATTAATATTGGACGAATCCTTTGCTTGCCTGCCTCAACGATGGCGTCTTCAACTGTTGGAGCATTTACCTTGAGCTGATTTATTCTGTCAATGAGGATAATTGAGTTGTTGACCGCAATACCTACAAGCATTACCATGCCTATTACTCCCATTATGTTAAGAGTTGTGTTTGTGATAAGGAACAAAAGGATTGCACCAACCACAGCCAATGGAATTGTGAACAATATAGTAAATGGATGAAGCAAAGACTCAAATTGTGAGGCAAGAACCATATAGACTAAAATCACAGAAAGCAAAAGAGCAAACATAAGACTGTTCATCGACTCCTCTCTTTTTTCCTCTTCTCCGGTAATTGAAATAGAATAGTTGTGAGGAAGCTCAATGCCATTGACAGCCTCTTTTATTGCGGTCGCCTGATCTTTTAGAGAGTAGCCTTTTGAAATATCGGCGGTGATTTTTCCCTCTCTGACCTGATTCTTTCTGATAATTTCCTTTGGAGCATTGCCTGTTTCAAAGGTAGCAA
Organism: Bacteroidales bacterium; assembly: GCA_030539115.1. Taxonomy (GTDB): domain Bacteria; phylum Bacteroidota; class Bacteroidia; order Bacteroidales; family JAUNSR01; genus JAUNSR01. Next base: position 35,851 of record JAUNSR010000010.1, on the reverse strand, counting down.
TGTCATTAAGGTTGTAAGTCTTTTCTCCGCTGGTTATAACAATCTGACCGAGTTGTGAAAGTTCAACTTTGGGAAGTTTAATGATAATATTTCTTAACTCTCCTTCATATTCGACCTGTCCGCCTTCAGAACCGTCAAGTTGCTGGGTGATTTGCTGAATAACAGAAGAGATTGTAATGCCATTAATGCCGCAAAAGGTCCTGTCAAGAATAATATTGACCTCAGGAGCACCATCTTCGATGGATGAAAGTATGTTAGTAATACCTTCTATATTGAGCATCTTTTGCTTAACGTCGTTTGTAATTTCGGCAATCTCATCAAGTTCCTCTCCTTTAATCTCAACGACAAGAGGAGCACCGTCAGTGCCAATTAAAGAAGACAAAGAATTGTTTGATTGGGAGAAAGAAAGCTCCACATCATCCATTCCTTGGGTATAATCGGTAATATGTGCAATTACACTGTTGATATTAGGGGCTCCATCAAGAAGATTGACTCTTATTTTTGCGCTGTTGTCGCCTTCAAAAACTGTATTGGAGTAGCCCGCATTGCTTCCGATGTGAGAATAAATCACGCATAAGGAGTCGCCTGTGTAATTCCTGATTACATTTTCTATTCCATCAATAAAGTTTGAAGTAGTAGTTATTGAAGAGCCTTCACCGATTTTTACATCCACCTCAAAGGAGGTTCCTTCCGGTTTTGGCATAAATTCACTTTTCAAAAGTGGAGTTAAAAGTCCGGTAATGATTAATACAAGAGCAGCTATTCCAAGCACAAGCTTTCTTTTTGTTAATAACTTTCTTAGAAAGAACCCGTATTTCTCAAAATTTAGAGATTTGGATTCAATTGTCACAGATTCCTTTTTCTTTCCCGCCAATTGTACATACAACATTGGTATAACTAATATGGCTACAAATAAAGAAGAAACTAAAGAAAAAGTTACAGTCCAAGCTTGATCTTTAAAAAGTTCACCCGATGCTCCATGTAAATATACGATTGGAAGAAAAACAACAATGGTTGTAAGGGTGGATGCAGTCACAGCCATGGCAACATCAGTCGTTCCGTTGACGGCAGCTTTCTCAGGAGTCAATCCTTTTTCCTGATTACGGAAAATACTCTCGATTACCACAATTGCATTGTCCACCAGCATGCCTGCACCCAAGGCAAGACCGCCTAAGGTCATGATATTCAAAGTTAAACCGCCAAAATACATAAGATTAAAGGTGGCAACAATGGATATAGGAATAGCGATACTGACAATTAAAGTTGTTCCTAAGCGTCTAAGGAAAACAAAAAGAATCAAAACAGCCAAAATGATACCTAAAATGGCAGTTGTTTTAACCTCTCCGACAGCCTGTTTAATAAAAGTACCCTGATTTGAAATAACTTTAAATTCATAGCCGGGCAAAGCCTTCTCTATCTTGGCGATCTCTTCATTAATATTGTCAACAACTTTAACTGTATTGAATCTAACCTCTTTATAAATGGAAAGGCCGATACTTCTTTTGCCGTTAATTCTGACAATGTTTTCAGGGTCTTCATTCTCAAACCTTACTTTAGCAACATCACCTAAATAAATAGGCGCTTTTGTGGTGGAAACTGAGGCGTTTGAAGTGTTTGAAGAGGTTGTAGCCTCAATATTCTTATATCCTACAATAAGATTCTTAAAATCATCCTCTGTAGCAAGATTGCTGACGCCTTTAACTATATATTGGCGGCCAAGGTCGGTGATTCTGCCGCCAGAGATACTCTGATTGCTCTCTGAAATCTTAGAAACGATGGTTTCAATAGACAAACCAAAGGCAGTAAGTTTATAAGGCTCTGTTTCAACAACAAGACTTTTGACCTCATCGCCGGTAAGAGCAACATCAGCCACGCCTTCGATTCTCACAAGTTCATTTCTAATATACCCATCAGCCACTTTCCTAAGCAGAGCCATATCACTTATGCTGTTGTTTGAAAAACCGATAAGCATAACCGGATCCGAGTTGGGGTCATTTTGAGTAATTTTTATTTCATCAATGTTTCTATTCTGGGAATAGGAATTCAGAGCCTTTTGCAAATCAAGAAAAGCCTCATTCATATCCTTTTTCCAAGTATAGTCAACAGTTATTTGAGCCGAACCGGCTTTTATGATGGAGGAAACTCCGGTAACATCGCTTTGACGGATCACTAAGGCCTCCATATTTTTGATAAAAGACTTTTCAATCTCTTCTGGAGGGCGTTCTCCTGCCGTAACTTCAATATAAAGTCTGGGATTGTTAAGATTTGGAAGAAGATCTGTGCCCAGTTCATCGTAAGAAATCTTTCCCAGAAGCAGAATACCGAATACAAGCATTAAAACGGTAACTCTGTTCTTAACGGCAAATTCTATAATATTTCTCATCTTTTGTTTTTAAAAAAATTACGGAAATCTCTTATTTCTCTACTTTAACTTTACTTTCATTACGAAGAGTTTCGTAACCTTTTGTAATAATTATATCACCCTCTTTTAAGCCCTCAACAACCTCGACATTGTATTGATCTTCGATTCCTGTGGTAATATCTTTTCTTATAGCCATATTCTTGTCAAGAATATAAATGTATTTGTTCTGATTGCCTCTTGACATTATGATACTTTTTGGAATAACTATAGCCTTTTCATTTCTATCCACGATAATGTCTGCCTTTACAAACATTCCAGGGCGAAGTTTAAGGTCATTGTTCTCTATAGCAAGTTTCCCTTTAAAAGTTCTTGTCTCTTGATTAATTGCCGGTGATAGTTCTTTAATTAATCCTTTAAGAGTGTCGTTAGGTAAAGTGTAATGAGTGATAAAAACCTTTTGTTCCGGCTGTACATAATTGATGGCATTTTCCGGAAGGTTGATATCCATATATAAAGTGCCGTAATCCATGATTGAAACAATAGAGCTTCCGGATTCAACCTTGGTGTCAGCAGTATAATGAGGAAGATCAACAATTACTCCGTCAAAAGGAGCGATAACTTTCATATATTCCTGCTTTAAAAGAGCACTTTCATAGTCAGATTGAGCATTTGCGACCTTAACTTCCGAATTCCTCATCTCACTTAGAGTAACACCTCCCTTTTCATAAAGAGCCTTTTGCTTGGTTTGTTCCTGTTCTGCAATGGTAAGATTAAGTTTCTTGGTATCAACAGAAAGTGAATTAACATATTCGGCATCCTCAAACTTAACAATTACATCACCTTTTCTTACTTTGTCGCCAAGTTTGTATGTACTCTTAGTGTTTGGGTTGATTTGAAGAAGATATTTACCCGCCATTTGAGACTTCAACGCCACCTCTTTGGTAGCCATTGCAGTTCCCGAAGTATTAATGAATCTATTAATAGGAGATAGTGTAATCTCTGTAACAGAAACAGGAGAAGCAACATCACTGCCTCCGGTTTGAGGCGTATTATTGCAAGAAAAGAAAGTAGCAGAAGTTAAAACTGCAATTGATATTGTTTTTAAGTAACGCATGGCGGTAAATTATTTGTCTGTTAAAGTATTTATTTCAGGAAGAATAGAACGATTAGCCTCGAAATCATAAAGAGTTTGTATCTTAATATTAAGAAGCTCTATTTTATAATTAATCATAGCCTGCACGAGACTGATTTTCTTGTTTGAAAGCTGGGTTTGGAATTGGCTTATTTCCATACCTGTTAAGTCTCCGTTCCTATATCGTTCGAGATTCAGGTCATAAGTCAATTGAGCGTTGGAAACATTTTGTTTGGCGATGGAAATTTGTCTGACATCATTTTCAAGATTTCTATAAGTTTTTCTTATATCCATCTCAATAGTTTTTTTCTCCTCAACTGATTCGAGCTTATTTATCAGCTGAGCTGTTTCCTGGGCTTTCACTCTGGCTTTTTTCTCACCCCAGTCAAAGATTGGAACAGTAAAGCTCACTGCAATCCTTGGATTTCTTGTCGGAGTTTTATAGATGTCGCCAAATGCCTCATTGTCGCCTGTTATACCGATAGAGAGAGAAATATCTCCTTTAAACTCGTTTAGAGCCTTTGTAGTAATCATAGTGAATTCAAGATTCTCTGTAGTAATTTCTCTTTGACGAAGTTCAAGTCTTGAATTCATTGCGCTTTCTATCGCTTTTTCAAGGTCAACCTTAACCTCATCAACATGAATTTCAGTAAGAACAGAGATGTCTTCGCTCAAATCCATGCCAAGAGTTTGCTTAAGCTGGTCTTTTGCATTTTCAAGAGAAACCAAAGCGTCCTCAACAGAGGATTGAGAAGAAGCAAGATTTAATTCAGCCTGAAACAGTTCGTCTCTTGCAGCCAAGTCTGCGTCAACTTTATTTTTGATTATATCATAACTCTGCTGTGCATTTGCAAGTTCCTCTTTACTTATCTGAAGATTGTTTTGAGACATGTAAACACTATAAAACTGACTTGTCAGACTTCTTTCCATACTTAATCTTTGAAGAGCATAGGAAAGCAATGCATTTTCATAATCAAGTTCTATCTTTTTCAACTCCATCTTTGTCTTGTTGTAGGTGAAGATTGGCTGAGACAGGCTTAAATACAGATCATTTTGAAAAGCCTTATTGCTGTTGGTTGTACCATTGATGTTTGAATTATTGTCCTGCCATCCAAACTTATTGGTCAAAGAGATACTACCATCTGTCAAAACAATAGGCTGAACAATTCTAAAAGTACCCGAAGATGATAAAGACTCATTGGTATACCATTGAGAAAGTCTATTATCAAAATTTCTGCTGTTAGAATAGGTCACAGGATTCAAGTTCAGAGAGAATTGAGACTTCAAAGAGGCCCTTTGAGCCACAAGATTGTAGTTGTATCTCTCAAGATTCATTTTTGACCTCCTGATGTCAGGACTGTTGCTTGAGGCAATATCCAATGCTTTGTCCATTGTCAGCACTGTCTGAGCTCCTGCAGGCAAAACAGAGATCATAGCGCAAAGAAAAAAGGCTGAAATATTCTTCATATATGTGTGTTTTTAATTATCGTTTTATATGTTTTAAGCCTTATGTTAATTAGCTGTATAATTAGGCGTTTGTTTTTAATTATCGTTTTATATGTTTTAAGCCTTATGTTAATTAGCTGTATAATTAGGCGTTTGAGTTTACTTATCGTTTTACAAATTTTACAGCATCAGCTACAATACATCTTTGTTTTGTCTTATTTGTTAGAAAAACAGAGATTTTTCCTTTATTTAGATAGGATGTGCTTATTTGTGTCCATCCCTCTTCTGCATTATTCAAGTCAAGCGATATTTCATTTTTGTCACCATTTACATCCATAATGTAGAATTGATAATAGGCATTGTTTCTTCTGTTCCAACGTCTTTCATCATCCGTTGAAACATAATAGTAAACGTCATAAGAACCCTCGTCAGTGATTTCAGCATCCCATCTTGCATATCTTGAACCGTCACCGCTCTTTAATACATGGGCTGAACGAACTGTTTTACCATAATATTTTGAATCTGTAGTGACAATCCACTTCAATGGCGGACGCCAAGGAGAATACCCTCTGTATTTTGTAGAGCCTTCTGCCGATTTATTTATAAGCATCGGAAGAATTCCAACAGGTTCATCTTCGGAAACACTGAATCCCGGGTCCTCGTTATCAACAATGATTTCATCTTTAATGCTGTCATTGTAACTTATCGGGTAACTTCCCTCTTCACGAGGCAAACGGGTAGTTACTGTTTCAACCTTCCCTGTTGAGAATGAAGAAACAGATGGAATATTCTTGGAAATAAAGGTGTTTACATTAATATTTCTTGGACTTGTATATGTAAGAACAACTCTTTCTATAGCGGTGTGAGGTTCGACATAAAAGAAATCATTAATAGTTTCATCCTGTTGCTCTCTTACATTCATCCGAATAAGTCCTTTTTTATCGCTTATATTTTTAATTTTAATTACAGTTTCATATACCTCCTCATCAAGATCCCTAATCAAGGTAGTGACAGGCTCTGAAATTTCATAGCAAGGCACATTGATAGAATCTATCCAAAACGTTAGATTACCCTTAAAGTCTGCACCGCTGACACTTGACAAAGAATCCAAAATAGCCTCAAATGTGAGGTTTTTAAAACTGTTTTCCTCAACGATATAATAAAGCGCCCTTTTAAATTCATCAGGCGTCATTTCCATTTCTCCAAGATTAAACAGCTCAATAGATTTGGCACTCATAATATCATTTATCAAGTCTCTATGCTCAGAATTTTTAAGCAAGTCTCTGAAAGAATTTTTTGAGAAAAGAATGTTTGCCTCCTCTTGAGAGGAGAGACCATTAATTCTTCTCCACCAATCATTGCCGTCAGCAGGATTTATATATTGTTCGAGAATACGGTTTGCAATAGTCCATTCGGGAGAATAGATATTTACCCTGAAATTATAAATCTCAGGAAATAAAAAATATGGATTAGTGGAAGCTTTAATGTTTTCTCTTCCGGCAGCTCCCATGCTCCAATTCATTTGACCGGTTGCATTTGTAAATGACCAAAAAAACCAACTGACAACATCCTGTTTCATGTCTTTTTCAGTCCTGTCATTGCCGCCACGTCCTCTTCTTCCACCTCTTCCTGAATCATTTTTCGACCATTTTACCTGATTCTTGAAATTTGTGACAACATCTGCGTTTCGAATGTCATAGCCTCTTTCGCCAACAAGAATAAATTCAGGCTGAACAGACTCCTGAGCCATAGACCACATTCTTTCATAATGGGCGAACTGAACAGGGACTTCAACCAAAGCAAAACGTTTAAATGGATATTTCAAATAACGGTTCCATTCAAATCCATATTTTATATCTTTTATCATCCCCGGAATAGTATCCTGAATAGAATCAAATGTAGATGTAAAATAATCATGACCTTTTATTATCCAGATACCATATTCTATGCTGTCTTTTTCTGTTTTAAGATAATCATAGTTGCCAATTACTATACTTGCCGCCTGCAAAGGCTTATCTGTAATGAATGTGTATTTTCCATCATTTTCTTTCCTTTCACCTTGAGTAACCGGAACAAGCCCTTTTAAAGGTTCCACATTAATCTCAAAATTTGAAAAATATGTCTGATTCCAATCCGGATTTTCTGAAGAATAAGATGTGCCGGGACGGGGATACCAATAAGTTTCAGGAGTGAGCAATAAAAAATCAGATGTTAGGAATGCATACTGTTTGTCAATATTGAAAACAAAATTGCTGTTCATCTCCTCCAATACATCTTTCTCTATATCCAAATAACATAAAGTCTGGTCAATATCACCCTCATAAGTAAATGTAAGATTGACAGCAGCATCTTTCTCCATCTCTTTCCCAAAATCGACAAGTAAAATATTTCCCTCTCTTTCAAATTTCAAGTCCTGCGAGTTGTCTTTGACATTGCTGACTTTTAATCCCGGGTTTAGGCAAAAGGCAAAGACTTTTCCACCAACAACTGTTTTCCCTTCAATATTTACATCGCATGCAATATGATCGCTGAATTGCTTTAGATTAATCCTATAATTATCAGATGTAATCTTTGGATAGCTGCTGTACTTGTTGTTTAAAGAGATGAAAAACTTTCTTTTGGATGCGTCGGAATTAAAATCATTGATATGAATAAAACCGCAGAAAAGACCTCCAAAAACTAAAATTAAGGAGACACAAAGCACTTTGTATCTACCCGAATTTTTGTTAGGAAGTCTGTTAAGTTTATAGGTTGTCAATCCAATCAGTCCAATTCCAAGAAGAAGATAAATCAACCTATGGATTATTATTGAATCTATATTTGGAAAGCCGACTATATCTGATTTCATCAAAGGAAGATTAAATCCCATGTAGTCGAAAAGATAGTTTACTTTACCTTTTATATAGAATAGGGTAGTGGCAACATAGCCTAAAAGAATTACAAAAGTAATAGCCTGATTTTTTGTCAATATCATCAGAAAATATGATAATCCAACTATGAAAATCAAAGTAGGCACGGACAATATCAAAATATAAAAAATGTAAGCCTGATAATCAATCCAAACACCCTCCATCAATGAATTAAAAATATAGGACATGAGCAAAATGGCTACATTAAGCAAAATAAACATTTGCAGAGAACCGACCGTTTTTCCCAAAACATATTCAAGATTGCTCATCGGCTTTACCATAAAAACCTCTGAGGTATCGAGCTTTTGGTCTCTTTTTATAAAATCTGAAGCAAGGAATATTGCAATTATTGCCTGACCTACATTAAGAAACAAGATATTCATGTAGGGAATGCTCGAAGGAATAGCTTTTATAACCCATGACGCATTATCAAAAGCTGTCGCATAATTGAAAATTCCAAGGGGAACTATAGTAAGAAAAGCGAAAATCCTGAAGAACCAACTCCTAAATAATAGCTTCCTTTCATATTTTGCTACCGAATTAATGGTATTAAGTGAAATCATAATAAGATGTTTTGATAATTAAGATTATCCTTTTGTCCAAAGATTAAGTTTGTTCTCCATATAATATACGTATGCATGTTCCAAATTTGGTTCATAAGGTTCTGCCGATTCACATGGCTTTTCTTTTGAAACAACCTGTATTTCCCAACCCTGAGCGACAGGTATTGTGGAGACAACAGGAAACTTATCGTTAATTATTTGGAATTCGTCTTCCGGAATAATTGCCCGCCAGACACTGCCTTTTGCTTCATTTATTATCTCCTCAGGAGAACCGATAAAGCCAAGCTCTCCTTTATTAAGCAGAGTCATCATATTGCAGGAACTTGAGATATCACCGACAATATGAGTTGAAAGAATAATTGTGACATTATTGCCGCTTGCTTTTGAAAGCAGATTTCTAAACCTGATTCTCTCCTCGGGGTCAAGTCCTGTGGTCGGCTCATCTACGATAATCACCTTTGGGTCGTGAATAAGAGCTTGTGCAATGCCAAGTCTTCTTTTCATACCGCCGGAAAGACGGTTTGCATATCTGTCGCGTACATCATACAGACCTACTGACTCAAGCATCTTGTCGACAGCATTTTTTCTCTCCTTTCTATTGTTCATACCCGAAAGACAGGCTGCATAGTCTAAAAATTCATAAGTCTTATATTGAGCAAAAAATCTGAAATCTTGAGGAAGATAACCTATTATTCTTCGTGCCTGCTCTCTTTCCTTTAAAAGATTGCATCCATACATCTCAATTGAACCCGAAGTAGGTTCCATTAAAGCAACTAAAATTCTTATTAATGTTGATTTGCCGGCACCATTTGGTCCCAATAAACCAAACATGCCAGGAGGAATCTCAAGATTAATGTTTTTCAGAGCGTGATTCCCATTAGGATAGATCTTGTTGACATCCTTAATAATAATACTCATTATTCGCTGTTTATAGATTTTTTCTTCAATTATTTTGTTTAGACTAAAACTTATTAAATAAGTTTAATGAAGATTGCGTCAAATGTAACGTTTATTTTAATATAAACAAAAAAGGGAAACATCACGTTCCCCTTTTTGAAATTCTTTACTATGATTAAAGCCTATTTATTAATAAACGGCCTATAAATATCAGTGCTAATTCTTTGCTTTAGAATAATGATATAAAGTGCTCGTTAGTCTAATAAAAAGACTTTTACATAGCAATTAAATAATAACTACAAAACGTGCCTCAGCACTTTGACAAAGATAGATTTACGACTTTTATTTTGGGTAAAAACTTTTACTTTGGGTAAAAAATAATTGGTTAAAACATATATATTTACTCATAGACAATTTTTTTTTTAACGAGAGATACTTTTTATTGAACAGTTAAATTTTAAACATAAAAATAATAGATTTTCCGGCTATTTATATATAATTATTTAATGTGAAAATAAAAAAAATAATATGGTATATATGTGTTTGTTGCTCCATAAATCGTTTGCATTTTATGTAGAGTTTACAATAAATGAAGTCTAATTATTTATTGTTGACCTTTTGACTTTGCATTCATGCTTTTTTTATTTTTAGAGGAAATTACAAAATAAACTCCTAAAATCACTAATGCAGCTGCAATTGGTTCATCCCATCTTAAGGTTGCCTGCTTTAAAAATATTGCAACTACCGATGCAATAATAGGAATTGCATAGTTGTACATCGAAACAACTGTCACAGAAAGAGACTTCATAGCCAGTGGAAGAAGCATATAAGCCAATGCAGAGGGAAAGACCGCGATAAAAACAGCAATAAGAACAGGTGTTGTTTCCGGATTTGTGAAAAGTTTGGATTCAAATAATTCTTTTATGCAAATAGGTAAGGTAAATATAAAAGCAAAAAGATATATCCACCTAAGCATAATGGCGGGATTGTATTTTTGCGATATATTGCGGGTATATATTAAATAGATTCCATACAAAAGAGCAGATGCTAATATTAATATATTCCCTGTCATGGCAGAATTATTGCCTGTGTTTTTTTGAGTAAGAATAACCAAAAGTGCACCTGCCAAAGCAACAAATACACCCAGGCTTTTCCTTTTTGTGATTTTCTCCTTAAATACAAATGAAGAGACAATCAAAACCATTATAGGCGTGATGGTCAATATAATTGATGCGTCAATGGGTGAAGTCTTGAAGATTGAATAACCGTAAAGAAAAAAGAATACCGAAAGCCCTATTGTGCCACCTAATAAGAATGTAATATAGTCTTTTTTTGATATGGTAATCTTGTCTTTCACAAACAGAGATATTACCCAGCACACTATCATTCCTCCTGTTACTCTTAATAATGTATATGAAAACGGATCCAGCCATTCTCCAAGTATATATTTTGTTGCCGGGATGTTTAATGCAAAAAATATAGCTGCAAGCAAAGCAGAGATATGTCCAATTAAAGAGCCCGATGATTTTATTTTCATTGTGGAAATATATTAATGCTTTATCTTTTGGTATTCAAACAGAAATAGAGTATAAAGAGTTTATATTTTCTTTAAATTATGTAGTGCTACAAATCATTATATCCTATATCTTTATTATATACCAATTAAGTTTCTCAAGTGACTTAAACAACTAATCGAGGATTTCAAAGCTCCTTGCAGATGATGGAACTTAAACCTAAGCAAATTGATTTCAACCAAACAAAATGCAATTTTAATCCTCGATTAATCGCAATGGGTGTTTACATGAAAATTGTGTCATATATGTAAAATAAAAAGGACAATGAAATTTTGAAAATCGAGGGTTTAAATTTGAAAATCGACGGTAAAAATTAATTTTTCGACGGTCAAAATTTGAAAATCTTAAATTTAAAATACATAAATGTATTATATGGCTGATAATCAGATGATAAAAAATCAGGCATGTCTATTCGGTATTGAAAATAGTTTGTGTCAAACATGTGAAACCCAAAAAAATCAACAGAAAAAAAGAGAATTATTTAATTATTTTATTTCGAAAAAAAGGCTGTTTTATCTAACAAAAATCTATTAAATTTATTTTTTGCCAATCATATTATTGGTGATTTAAAAAAAAATAGGCTTATTTACTCTATATTTGTCAATTGTAAAAAATATTTAATCATTATTTGTGTATAGTATGAAAAAGGTGTTGCTGCCATTGATTTGTTTGGCTATATTCTGGGGTTGTGGAAGCAAAAAAAACGAAACAACTCAAGATGAAGCCCTTGTGGAAGTTACAGATTCCTTACTTTCGGAAAAATTGGCTGTTGATGAACGCGGCTACATAGTAAAGGTGGGAGATATGGCTCCCGACTTTGATGTAACGCTTACAGATGGAAGTGCAATTAATCTGCATTCTCTAAAAGGAAAAATTGTTATGCTGCAATTTACTGCCTCTTGGTGTGGAGTATGCAGAAAAGAGATGCCTTTTATTGAATCGGATATTTGGAAAAAACATCAAAACAATTCTGAATTTGTCCTAATCGGTATAGACAGGGATGAGCCTTTGGAAACGGTTGTCGAGTTTGGAAAATCAACGGGAGTTACCTATCCTTTGGGTCTTGATCCTAACGGTGATATTTTTGGATTGTATGCAGACAAAAAAGCAGGAATAACAAGAAACGTAATAATAGATAAAACCGGCAAAATAGTCATGCTGACTCGTCTTTATAATGAAGAGGAATTTGCATCTATGTGTGCTGTACTTGACAAGCTTTTAAAACAATAAAGTTGTCGCTAATATTGGTTTGAAAATATGAATGTTGCAATAGTAAAATATAATGCGGGAAACATCTATTCTGTCGATTGTGCTCTGAAAAGAATAGGAGTTGAGGCGGAAATCACTGATGATAAGGAAAAGCTCCTTGCTGCAGACAAAATAATTTTCCCGGGTGTCGGAGAGGCTAAATCTACAATGGAGTATCTGAAGGCTCATCGCCTTGATGAACTTATCGTTAATCTAAAGCAGCCTGTTCTTGGCATATGCATAGGCATGCAGCTTATGTGTAAGCATTCAGAGGAGGGTGATGTTGATTGCCTTGGTATTTTTGATGTGCCGGTAAAGAGGTTTGTTTCAAACAATGCTGATTTAAAGGTGCCTCACATGGGATGGAATCAAATTACCGGTTTGAAAAGCAAATTGATGCCAAAGCAGATAGAAGGAAAGTTCGTTTATTATGTGCATAGCTTCTATGTTCCTTTAAATGAATATACAATAGCAACGACAGATTATATAGAACCTTTCAGTGCAGCTTTGCATAAAGACAATTTCTATGCAACACAGTTTCATGCCGAAAAGAGCAGTGAACCGGGTGAAATTATTTTAAAAAAATTTTTTGAGTTATGATTGAATTGGTACCTGCTATTGATATTATTGATGGCAAATGTGTAAGGTTGTCGCAGGGCGATTTTACAAGAAAAACAATATATAATGAGGACCCCGTGGAGGTTGCTCTTGAATTTGAGGCAAATGGCATAAGAAGACTTCATATAGTGGATCTTGATGGAGCAAAAGCTCATCATATAGTAAACTGGAGACTGTTGGAGATGATTTGTGCTAAAACTGCCCTTAGAATAGATTTTGGTGGAGGTTTGAAATCCACTGCCGATCTTGAGATAGCTTTTTCCTCAGGGGCGCAAATGGTTACCGGAGGAAGCATTGCAGTAAAGGAGCCTGAAGAGTTTGCCGGATGGATTGAAAAATATGGAGCTGAGAAGATTATTCTTGGTGCTGACGTCAAGGATGATAAAATTGCCGTCGGCGGATGGATGGAAGATACAGACATAAAATGGGATAGTTTTATTCAGGAATATATTTCAAAAGGTATAGAAAAAGTTATCAGCACTGACATCTCTAAAGATGGTATGCTTGAGGGTCCATCCTTGGATTTATATCAACAGATGCTCAAAAAATTTCCAACTCTTTATCTTATTGCAAGCGGAGGAATAAGTTCCGTTGACGATATTGCTGCTTTAGAAAGCATTGGTGTTCCCTCTGTAATATTTGGAAAGGCAATATATGAGGGCAAGATAAAATTAAGAGACCTTCTTCCTTTTTTGGATTAGTTTTTAAGAATAACAACTATACATATATATATTATGTTAGCAAAAAGAATTATACCCTGTCTTGATGTTAAGGATGGAAAAACTGTAAAGGGCGTAAATTTTGTCAACTTCAGAGATGCTGGCGATCCTGTTGAACTTGGTCGTCAGTATAGTCTTCAAGGAGCTGATGAACTTGTTTATCTTGATATAACAGCATCTTTTGAGGGTAGAAAGACTTTTCTTGAACTTGTGAAAAGAGTGGCAGCTCAGGTAAACATTCCTTTTACTGTCGGAGGTGGTATTAATGCTCTTGATGATGTTGACAAATTGCTGAATGCGGGAGCAGACAAGGTTTCGATTAATTCTTCTGCAATTAAAAATCCGGAACTTATAACTCAAATAGCCAATCACTTTGGCAATCAGGTTTGTGTACTTGCCATTGATGCCAATTTTGAGAATGATAAATGGCGTTGCTATTTAAACGGCGGTCGTGTGGCTACTGATAAATATCTTTTTGATTGGGCAAAGGAGGGACAGGAAAGAGGTGCGGGAGAGATTCTTTTTACCAGTATGAGTCATGACGGCGTGAAGACCGGTTATGCTAATGAAGCCCTTTTGCATCTTCATCAAAAAATCAACATACCCGTGATTGCCTCCGGTGGGGCTGGTAAGAAAGAGCATTTCAAGGATGTCTTTGAAACCGGCAAAGCAGATGCAGCCCTTGCTGCAAGTGTTTTCCATTTTGGTGAAATACCTATCAAGGAGCTTAAGGATTATCTTGCAGAGCAAGGTATTTGTGTGAGAAAATAAATTAAAAATAAAATATATAATTATTATGACACTTGATTTTGATAAAATGGGCGGATTAGTGCCCGCAATTATTCAAGACAACAAAACATCGAAAGTTCTGATGCTTGGATTTATGAATCGTGAGGCTTTTGACAAAACAATAGAAATCGGTAAGGTAACTTTCTTTTCAAGGACAAAAAACCGTCTTTGGACAAAAGGTGAAGAGAGCGGCAATTTTCTTAATGTTGTCACTATTTTGGAGGATTGTGACCACGATACCCTTTTGATAAAGGTTAATCCTGTAGGACCTGTTTGCCATACCGGTGCAGATACCTGCTTTAATGAAAAAAATCAAGAGGATATTATGTTTATTAAATATCTGCAGGATTTTATCTGTCGTCGTCATGAAGAGATGCCTGATGGGTCTTATACAACATTCCTATTTAATAAAGGTATAAACAGAATGGCTCAGAAAGTTGGTGAAGAGGCTGTTGAAACTGTTATTGAGGCAACCAACGGCACTGATGACAGACTTATTTATGAGGCTTCAGATCTTATTTATCACCTTATAGTATTGCTTACTTCAAAAGGATATAGATTTGAGGATTTGGCAGTGGAATTAAAGAAACGTCATAAAGAATAATACAATGGGTTTGTTGATAAAATACACTGATGCAAGTATTGTCAGACAGGAATCTGTGATTCTTAAAAATGTTGACCTTGAGGTTAACAAAGGCGACTTTGTTTATGCCATAGGAAAGGTCGGCTCGGGCAAGAGTACTTTGCTTAAGAGTATTTATGCGGATATTCCTGTTGAAGACGGCACTGCAAATGTGCTGAACTATGATTTAAGAAATATAAAGAGAAAGCAGATACCATATCTGAGAAGAAAGATAGGTATAGTTTTCCAAGATTTTCAATTGCTTATTGACAGAAGTGTGAATGACAATCTTGAATTTGTGCTTAAAGCTACCGGATGGAGCAAAACATCAGAAATAAAAGATAGAATTAATTCTGTTTTGGCACAGGTAGGAATGCAGACAAAGGGTTATAAAATGCCTCATCAACTATCAGGAGGTGAACAACAGCGTGTTGTTATTGCAAGAGCATTGCTTAACTCTCCTGAAATTATTCTTGCTGATGAGCCAACCGGAAATCTCGACCCTGATACCGGCGCTATGATTGCAGGATTGCTTTATGAAATAAGTAAAATGGGAACTGCTGTGATTATGTCTACTCATAATCATCATTTGACAAAGGAGTTTCCTGGAAGAGTGCTTTTGTTTGAGAATCAAATAATAGAAGAGGTAAAGCCAATAATTGTTGCTCAAAAAGAATAAAAAAACATATTTTTAGTAAAGATTTTCTTTTAAAAATGCAGATAAGTATTACATTTGCCAAGCAAATCTGAGAAGTAGTATCTGTTTGCAGCATTACTGTCTCTATCGGTGGATGAGGAAGGTCTCCCAAATGACGTCCAAACTTAAAATTAATTAACTGTATAAACAAAAATTTGAAACGGAAATGAAGGTTTTAAAGTTTGGCGGAACCTCTGTGGGTTCAGCTCAGAGAATGAAAGAAGTAGCTAACCTGATTCTTGATGGAGAACGAAAAATCGTTGTTCTTTCAGCAATGTCGGGGACCACTAATACATTGGTGGAAATTTCAGATTATCTCTACAAAAAGAACCCTGTCGGTGCTAACGAAATTATTAATTCATTAGAAAAGAAATATTTCGCCACAATAGAAGAATTGTATTCATCACAAGAATATAAAGGTAAAGCGAAAGAGACAATAAAAACAAATTTTGATTATATCCGCTCTTTTACAAAGGATTTGTTTACTCTTTTTGAAGAAAAAGTAGTTCTTGCTCAAGGCGAGTTGATGTCTACTGCAATGTTTAATCTTTATTTACAAGAAAAGGGTGTCAAGTCTGCTCTTATCCCTGCACTCGATTATGCAAGAACAGACAAAAATGCTGAGCCGGATCCTGCTTATATAAAAGATAAACTAACAGCAATACTTGCAAACAATCCCGATCAGGATATTTATATCACCCAGGGGTATATCTGTAGAAATGCCTATGGTGAGATAGATAACCTGCAAAGAGGCGGAAGCGATTATTCTGCATCACTTATTGGAGCAGCAATAAATGCGGATGAAATTCAAATCTGGACTGATATAGATGGAATGCATAACAACGACCCTCGTTTTGTTGAAAATACACAACCTGTGCGTCATTTGCATTTTGAAGAGGCTGCAGAATTGGCTTATTTCGGAGCTAAAATTCTTCATCCTACTTGTATTACTCCTGCAAAATTGAATAATATCCCGGTTCGCTTGTTAAATACAATGGAACCTTCAGCTCCTGGTACTTTAATATCGAATGAGACTGAACTAAAGAAGATTAAAGCTGTTGCCGCTAAAGATGGTATTACTTCAATAAAAATAAAATCAGGCCGTATGCTTATGGCTCATGGTTTTATGAGAAAAGTTTTTGAAATTTTTGAGACTTATCAAACATCTGTTGACTTGGTGACTACTTCAGAAGTCGGAGTTTCTCTTACTATAGATAATAAACGTCATTTGCCTGAAATACTTGATGATCTTAAGAAGTTCGGCACTGTAAGCGTGGATGAGGAAATGGTTATCATCTGTGTGGTTGGTGATTTAGAATGGACAAATCTCGGATTTGAAGCCAAAGTGGTAGAGTCATTGAGAAATATTCCTGTTAGAATGATTTCTTACGGTGGCAGCAACTACAATATCTCAATTCTTGTTAAGGCAGAAGACAAGAAGAGAGCGTTACAGGCACTTAGCGATCATATTTTTAACAAAAAAAATTGATTTTAAAGTGAATTGTTGAATCAAAATACGAAACGCGAAGAACATTAATTCTTTGCGTTTCTTTTTTCAATAATTAAGGCTTTTGTTTTAATACAAACAATTATGAAGACTAATTTTCCTATCGACAAATTTAAAGAGATTCGTACCCCTTTCTATTATTACGATGTTGAGCTTTTGCAGAAGACTTTAGATACTATAAATTCTGAGTCGCAAAAGTATGAGAATTATCATGTGCATTATGCTGTAAAGGCAAATGCCAATGAGAAAATCCTCAAACAGATAAACAAGAACGGGTTAGGCTGCGACTGTGTAAGCGGAGGTGAAGTTCAAGCTTGTCTTGATGCAGGCTTTACTTCAAATAAAATTGTTTTTGCGGGGGTTGGAAAAGCCGATTGGGAAATTAATCTTGGTTTGGATGCGGAAATTTTCTGCTTCAATGTTGAATCTATTCCTGAACTTGAGGTTATAAATGAACTTGCCAAAGCGAAAAACAAAGTTGCAAAAATCGCTTTAAGAGTTAATCCCAATGTAGATGCTCATACTCATCATTACATTACTACAGGTCTTAATGAGAATAAGTTCGGTATTAATATGGAACAGCTCGATGATGTTATCAACGAGGCTGCAAATATGGAGAATGTGGAGTTTATTGGACTTCATTTTCACATCGGATCTCAAATTGAGGAGATGGAGCCTTTTATGAATCTATCGAATAGAATAAATGAACTTCAGGAGAAATTTGAAGCCAAGGGAATAAATATTAAAGTTATTAATGTAGGCGGAGGTCTTGGCGTTGACTATGTGACTCCTGATGAGAATCAAATTCCTGATTTTAAGTCGTATTTTGCCACATTTAATAAATATCTTAAACTTCGCCCTGATCAGGAACTTCATTTTGAATTGGGTCGTGCTGTAGTTTGTCAGGCAGGTTCTTTGATATCTAAGGCACTGTATGTGAAGGAGGGAGCAAGTAAGAAGTTTGTTATCCTTGATGCGGGAATGAGTGATTTAATAAGACCTGCTCTTTATGAAGCTCATCATGTTATCCAGAATCTCAGCTCTGATCAGGAATTGGAGACCTATGATGTGGTCGGTCCGATTTGTGAGTCTTCCGATTGTTTTGGAAAAGATGAAAAATTAAATAAGACTAAAAGAGGAGACTATTTTGCTTTGAGAAGTGCCGGCGCTTACGGTCAGATAATGGCATGCCAATATAATTGCCGCACTCTTCCTGTTGGAATATATTCTGACGAATTGATTTAACATATTGTTATTTGTTGTAGTATTGGCTGCAACAATAAAATATATACTGAAAGAGAAATTATTTTATTATACTCTCGCCTTTAAGACAGTGAACCAAGTAAATAACGCTTTGTTATTACAATGAACTACTGATGAAATCTTAAAACGTGTTGTATGAAAAAAATAGTTTCTCTTTTATTTTTGATAATAATCATTGCAGGATGTAAAGGATATAAGACTGACAAACAAGCAGAGGAGGCGTATGCCGAGTCTGATTCAACTTGGATTGCAGATACTGTTTATAATGATGGGCTTCGCTATTGTTATGGAACTGTTTGGACAGGTGATCGTCTTTTGATATCAAATTTTGGAGGTGATACCTTCGACCCTCTTGATGTTTCCGGAAAAGGCTATATAATGCAGTTGAAGGATGGCAAACTTTCTCCTTATCTAAATGCAGATGAACTCAATTCTCCAAAGGGGATGGCTGTAATGGACAATTTATTGTTTGTTGCAGATGTAAATTGCATTCTTGTTTTTGATATGAACAATCTTAATTCTAAGCCACAGGTAATTCCTTTTGCACCGGGTGAGGTCTTTGTAAGTGATTTGGCTGTTGTGAATAATTGGATTTATGCTTCTGTAAGAGATGCAAGTCTGGTTTATAGAGGTCAGATTGTTGATAAAGCAAATATCGCAGCTACTGATATGGAAGTCTATACCGTAGAGGTAAGTGGACCTAATGGGATTGATATATATAATGATTCAATATTTATAGCCTCTTATCCTTTGAATGATTCCATTGGAATGAGAAATTCAATTTATCTTGACATGAATATAAATACCTTGAATCCTCAATTGTATAAACTTGAAAACCTACCCGGGTACTATTGCGGTGTAGCTTATGATGGAAAAAATAAAACGCTCTATTATACAGATAACATTGATGGTCAGTTAAGAAGTGAAAATATGCTTAATGGAAATAATAAACTTCTTTTTCCTGAGAAAATAATGCTTTCTCCTCAGATGTTGACAGTGGCTGATGGTAAACTTTATGTCCCAGATGCTGATGTGAGTAGATTGTATGTTTTTACAGTTAAATAAAAATTTAATATGGTAAATTTATAGTTCGTTTTTTTACATAATATCTTTTGTTTGTCTTTTTGAAGAAGTCGCTTTATCGATCATTATAAAAATTGGATTTTTGAAAATGAAGATATTTTAAATAATATAAGCTATGTGATATTTAATAAAATTTTAGATAATTGAATGGCTGTCGATTGCAATATATATATCAAATGAACGTTTACTATATATGATGTCTGGATTTTGGAAAAGAATCATGAGATTTTGGAATGGAATTAACAATCCTATTATTTATGATATCAAGATTTTAAGTTTGATAGGTTTAGTATTAGATAACGGTATAATTATTTGGTATTAAATTTTTTAATTGTAATGCCTATGAATAAATTTTTTACTCATTCAAATAAAACAGATGTAAAAGGGAAGTCTGTAAAAATAAATGCTCCATCTGTTATAACTATTGCTGCAATACGTTATTTTGCCAGAGTTTATTCACCATATAATAGTGTGGAAAATGGAATAAGAAGAAATGTTAATTAACATTGTTTTATTATTGCAGCCTAATTTTTTTAAAGATAAAATAATGCCAAAACAATTATGGAGTCTCAAAAGTACATGGAAATGTATTATTTAGCCTCTTATGCCCCCTTTTGATTTTAAAATTAACACAATAAAGAAGATGTTGTATTAAATTTTTTTTTACATTTGTCAGGCTTAAGAGATAAGCCGTTAATTTCTTTATAAATATTTATGGATTTAAAAATAGCACCCTCTCTCTTGTCTGCAAATTTTGCAAATTTGCAAGCTGATATAGAGATGATAAATTCGAGCGAAGCCGATTGGTTACACATTGATATTATGGATGGTGTTTTTGTCCCAAACATTTCTTTTGGTTTTCCGGTCTTGGAATACGTAAATAGGTTGTGTAAAAAGCCATTGGATGTTCATCTGATGATAACTGACCCTGGTAAGTTTTTAAATGAAGTTAAACATATAGGAGCCTATATGATGAATGTTCATTATGAAGCTTGTATACATCTTCACCGTACCGTTCAACAGATAAAGGAATCCGGAATGAAAGCTGGAGTAACTCTAAATCCTGCAACTCCGGTTTGTCTTCTCGAAGATATAATCCGTGATGTTGATATGGTTCTTTTAATGTCTGTTAATCCGGGCTTTGGAGGTCAGAAGTTTATTGAGAATTCTGTGGATAAAACCATGACATTAAAGGAATTGATTTTAAAAAAGAACTCCAATGCTCTTATTGAGGTTGATGGAGGCGTAAATTTAGAGACCGGTAAGAGACTGGTCGATGCCGGAGCTGATGTTCTGGTGGCAGGAAATTTTGTATTTAAATCGTATGATCCGACTTCTACTATAAAAGACTTGAAAAGTCTGGGTATATAGAAAAAAAACGATGACAATAAACGGGGGCTTCTTTCAACCAAATTCACACCTTCTTTGTTAACTATCTAATGCCTAATTGAAAGCACACCTTTATAAAAATAGATTGATTGCCCCTATTATTGTCGTACATATCAAAACCCTTCTTTCGGGTTTTAATACCATTAATTCTCGGAATTTTGATAAGGGAATTTCTTCCCTTTAGAGTCAGTTATTTGCCTATACTGATTCTTTCTGTTATTGTTATCATTATATCTTATTATCCTTTCTCTATTAAAAACAGATTCAGATTAAAAAATTTGTTTGGAATAGGTGTTTTTATTTTTGTCGTTTCTTTTGGCGTATTTATTACTGAAAGAAGTATTGACAATCTTAATTATTCGCTTGATTCAATTTGTGATAATGAACAAATTGTAATGATAAAGATTATAAATTACCCTGTTATAAAGAATAATACTCTAAGGTTTAAGGGCGAGCTTTATAGAGCGTGGATAATAAAAGTCGCAAATGATTCGACTTTAAAGACGATAGGAGAAAAGGATGATTTTGTCAAAAGTTTGAATAATAAAAAAATTATTCTTAATGTATATGTCCCTTTAAATAACCAGGATAAACATACTAAATATTCGTATAATGGGGATAAAAACGAGTTTAATAATAGCAAAAATGGTTTGGATAATATATTTGATGATGATTTACATCTTAATGATTTTAATAAATCCTTAGAAGCAGGAGATATTTTAATTTGTAGTTCATCAATTTATAAAATTAAGAATTTAGGTAACCCATTTGAGTTTGATTATGCTAAAAGCATGAGAAATAAAGGTGTAAAATACTCATTGTATGTAAAAAGTTATTTTAGAGCCGGTCAAAATCAATCAGGCTTTATTAAAAAATATACCAATAGAATTAGAAAAGAGATTATCGAAACAATAAATAAAATTCCGCTAAATGAAAAACAAAGAGCTTTGGCTTCAACATTGATTATCGGTGATAGGGAAAAGCTTGATCAGGAAACAATTGTTACCATCAGAGAAAATGGACTTTCCCATATTCTTGCAATAAGCGGGCTTCATACAGGGATAATTTTCATTATTCTTGGATTTTTACTTTATCCTTTAAAAATGATTGCTGAAGAGAGGCTTTATTATATCCTGCTTATCATGGGGATATTTATTTATGCCTTAATAACAGGCATGAGTATTTCTGTTTGCAGGGCAGCATTAATGATTTCGACTGTTCTTATTGGACATATAATCTATAAAAAGGGGGATACGTTCAATATTATTTGCTTTTGTGCTTTTATGCTTCTTGCATTCAACCCTTATAATTTGTTTGATATAGGTTTTCAGTTAAGTTTTTCTGCAGTTCTGTCGATTCTGCTTTTTTATCCTTTGATAAGGATGATTCTTATTTCTGAAAATCCAATACTTGACAAATTATTAAATATCGTGAGTGTCACTCTGGCTGCTCAGATTTTTACGTTGCCTATCAGCATTTATTATTTTAACCAGTTCCCTATTTTTTCTATTCCTGCCAATTTAATAATTCTTCCACTGCTTCCTTTTTATGTAATAACAATTTCCATTACCGCGTTACTTCTATCTTTAAATATTGAGAGTGATATATTATTACACATATCAAAGTTCATTTCAGATATAATAATAGATGGAAGTGATGTCGGACATTTGATAGGCATAAGTGTTAGTAATCCGATGATCTATCTAACGTCATATCGGCTTCTTTCGATTTTGATAATGCTCTTGTTGACAGCAATTTTCTTTTATGAAAAAAGGACTTTGAAGCCTTTGATAGCTATAATTGTCATTCTTATACTGATTGTTTTTCCATATAAAAATCAAGCAATAGATGAAACAATTATATTCAATGACAACAGTAATGTTTCGATTCATAATTTTTCAGGAATGACTCATTATGCATTTATAGATAACAATACTACAGCTATTTATAGCGAAGAAAAGGGGAATAATGCCGAAGATTATAATACTTTCAATAATAAAACTCTTTCTTATTCTCATGTTTTTAGAGATAACAATAATATCCATCTTAAAAACAAAAAACTTATCAATTTAAATCATGACTCGGCAAGAGTTATCACACATAACAAATTGGAAATGCTTTATAAACCATTGAGTTTCAAAAATTATGTGTTAAAAAGAGGTTGTAAAGAAATAATAGAGATTGTAAATGACACAGTATTCGCCAGCAAGATCAAAAAACAGCCCTTTATTCATGATGGGAAAAACAGCTTTTTTATCCTCGATAACAACAATCTCCTTTCATTTGGCGGAATAAATATGGTTGTGGTTGATTATCTTATTCTTTCTAATAATTATTCTTTGGGAATAGGTGATTTTAAATCAAAAATCACTTATAAACATTTAGTTATTCATCCTTCGCTTAAAAAGTGGGTAAAGGATAAATTAAGAAATGAATTAAAAGAGAAAAATATTGATTATTATGATATTGAAAATACAGGCGCTTTAAGAATTGTAAATTGACTGTAAATTTTTGATATTTAAGTCTTAAGAATTTAAGACCTATATAACTACATTAAATCTCAATCAAAAATGATTAACCTTTAGTGTAAATAAGTTATACTATCATCTAATTAAATTAAGCTTTTTCCTAAATCAATTAAAAATCAATTCAAATTAATTAGACATTTTCTTAATCCAATCAGACATCATCTAAAATCGATTAAAAATCAATATTCAGGCTAAGATTAATCTGTCTTCCGGTTAAATAATTAGGCACAGCATATTGATCGCCATTAACAGCGTTTACCCAATAATAGGAATTAACATTTTGTATGTCCAACAAATTAAATACCTCAAGACTTACAGAGGCATTTTTTATAAACTTAAACAAGCCTCTATTCATAAAACCATCATAAATGGACGAAATCTCCCTGCTTATGCCAATATCAACTCTTCGATAGGGTGAAGTCCTAAAAACACCGCCTGTTCTGCCATATTGAGGAGAGCCAAATGGAATACCGTCAGCGAAAATTGCCTTAAGGCTCATTCTATATTTAATCAGACCGGGGACATAGTCATTGAAATAGAGCGAAAAAGAATATCTCTGTTCATTTGGACGGGAAACACTCTTTCCCCAAAATGTTTCTTTGCTTTTCATTAACGAAAAACTAAGCCAAGAATCTGTTTCGGGCACAAATTCTCCAAAGAGTTTGAAATCTATTCCCATTGTATTTCCTTTAGAGAGATTCTTGCCGTAATATCTTATTCTTACATTATCAACTTCATAGGGAATAAGGTTGTCAAGTTTTTTATAATAAAGCTCTGTGGTAAATTTAAAAGGCCTTCCGCCTGTTTTAAAGTTATAATCGCTCCCTAAAACGAGATGAATTGATCTTTGAGACTTTATTTTTTCATTTATATCCACAATTAAATTTCCATTTTGGTCAGTAATTGTATCTCTATACTCTTTATAGAATGGTGTTTGGTAATAAATTCCTGAAGAAAAGCGTGTTGTTAAAGGCAAATCCTCAGGAATAAAAGCTAAAGTGACTCTCGGACTCAAAATAAACTCTTTATTGAAAGTCCAATAGGACCCCCTTAATCCAGCAGTAACAATCATCCTTCCGGAAGAAAGATTAAATCGGTAAGTATCCTGAAGAAATGCTCCCATTCTGGTTGTCGAGTTTTTATAACTTGAATGAAGAGAATAGATCAACTCCACCTTGTCAGTTAAAGAGGGAACTGAATAACCTGCAGAGTCTCTCATTTCCCATTCACTGATTTTGTCATCTATTCTTTCAGACTGAACGTTCAACCCATATTGCAGTTTGTTTTTTTCACTGTAATTATTTCCTTTTAAAGCAAAAGAAACAACAGAAGCTGTAAGAGAGTTTCTTGCATGTTGGTGATAAGAGCCGATGCCAAGAGAACCTTGGCTTTCATTATTGTCGGAACTCAAATTGTCGAGCCAATATTCGCCCGTTATATCATAAGTTTCTCTTTCATCGGTTACAAAAGCTGAGAAAGTAGAGTTAAGATTAAAGTTTCTCTCATTCTTGTAATTTAAAGAAAGGCTTCCAAAGAGAGTTCTAAAAATGTCCTCTTCATTACCATCGAAATATACTTTAAATTTCTTGGCATCCTGTAGAGTTCCAAAAGATGTTTCTCTTGATTCGGGGATGAAAGAATATTTGTTTTGAGATATATTTCCAAGCAGACCAACAGAAAACCTGTTATTTATATCATAAGTAAGAAATGTCTGATAGTCAAAAAACTTTGGGCTATATTCTCCTTTTGTATCAAGAGTGTTTAATAAGGAATTGTTTTGCTTATATCTTATTCCATGAAGCTGGGAGAATTTTTTACTTCTTTGTCCGATAGAAGCATTGGCGCCTAAGAGGCTCATGCCTACAGATGCTTCAAATTCATTTGGCTTTTTATATTCTATGTCCAAAACTGACGCCATTTTATCACCGTATTCAGCCCCATAGCCGCCGGAAGAAAAATTTACAGAGCTAACCATGTCAGGATTGATAATACTTAATCCCTCTTGCTGACCGCCTCTTACAAGAAGGGGGCGATAAATTTCAGTGCCGTTTATATAAACAATGTTTTCATCATAGCTTCCACCTCTTACAGAATACTGAGAGCTAAGCTCATTGTTCGAATTCACTCCAGCAAAAGTAGAAAGCATAGATTCAATGCTTTTACCTCCTGCCGAGGGAATAAGATTGTTTTTATTATAGTCAATTTTTTCAACATTATTGATATTTACCCTGTTTGCAATAACTTCAACCTCCTCAAGAGCCTCCGATTCTGTATATAGCTGAAAGTTTAAAGTGATATTTCCCTGAGGTTTAAGCAGTAGTCTGGTTACTTTTTTATATCCCAGACAGGAAACCGTGATATAGCAAGAGTCAATGCCGGGTACAGAAATGGAATATTTCCCTTTAAAATCAGAAAGAGTGCCTATGGTGCTGTTTTTTAATTTTATATGGGCAATTTCAATGGGAGTGCCCTCAGAATTTGTAATGGCACCGGAAATAATGGCTCTGTTTTGAGAAAAAATATTAAATGATATTATGAAAGTGAGTATTGTGAAAAGAAATCTCATTATAATTCTTATTTGATATATACTATTAACGGCATTTTTTTGTTTTAAGTATAAAGCAGATGATTTTTTAAAAATAGTGTTTCAAACAGCTTTGTTTTTCAAATAAAGATTGGCTTATAAAAATAATTAGCAATTGCTTTGCATTATATTTGCATAGGAGAAAAAATTAAATTTCAGATATCTCTGTGTTATTTAGTTATACAGACTTTAAAATTATATGTTATGGAAGATTTTCACGAGCTTTTAAAAAGAAGAAGAAGTATTAGAAAATATACTGACGAGCCTATTTCTGCGGAAGATGTCAAGACAATTTTGGAAGCTGCCCTAATGGCACCGGCAGGAAAAAGACAAAATCCATGGCAGTTTATTGCTGTTGAGGATAAAGAAACTCTAAAAAGATTATCTGTTGCCAAAGAACACGGAGCTCGCCCAATAGAGGGAGCTTCTCTTGCTATTGTCGTTGTTTGTGACTCTACAATTGACACTTGGGTTGAGGATGGCTCAATTGCATCCATACTAATTCAACTTCAATGTGAAGCATTAGGCTTAGGCAGCTGTTGGATTCAAATGAATAAACGGTTTACTTCAAATGGTCAATCGGCAGAAGACGCAGTTCGTGAGATACTTGGTATTCCTTATCAGATGGAAGTACTTTCTGTTATATCAATTGGTCATAAAGCTGAGGAAAAGAAGCCTTTTGATGAGGAAAAACTTCAATGGGAAAAGGTTCATATTGGTAAATGGTAATCGATAAATTTATTATAAATTTAAATTTTTATAATCTTAGCTCTTGGAAAAGAAACTTACTTATCCATCGGTTAAGATTAGTTTTTTATATATCAAAACTCATTTTCAACATCACTTGTTATGTTTAAAGATAAAGAAAATCAACTTTGTGTCGGCCTGACATTCTCCTTTTTTGGATTAATAATGCTGTTAAATAATTTAGGACTTTTAATTTCTCTTCCTTTGAGACTTAGAATGGAGATGCTTGATTGGAGAACTTTTTTATTATACGGAGCTGCATTTTTTCTTTTATTTAAGCAGGATAAAACTTTCGGGCTTCTACTCTTGGTTCTGGGGCTTCTTTTGAGATTCAAGATAATTTATGACAATATTTCAAACTACAGTTTCCTTGTTACTCCCGGCTTTTTTATTGTAGCGGGATTGCTTTTAATTACATTACATTTCAGAAAAAAATAGATTATGATGAGAATTGTTTTTATCGGTTCAGGAAATTTGGCGACAAGGCTCTCATTAAGAATGAAGCAATGCGGTTTTGAAATTTTGCAGATTTACAGCCATACTCTCTCAAATGCAAAAATTCTTGCATCAAAGATAGAATGTGATTACACTGATTCCATTGAAAATATTAATGACCGGGCTGATTTATATATTTTCTCTATAAAAGATTCCATTCTTGAAGATGTAATTTCAAAGGTGAAATCAAATAAAGGAATCTGGGTACATACGGCAGGAAGCTTATCTATCGATGTTTTTAGCAAGTATAAAAAAGAATGCGGCGTATTCTATCCACTTCAAACCTTCAGTAAAGAGAAAGAATGCGATTTCTCACAAATTCCTATTTTTGTTGAGGGCTCGACCAAAGATGTGGAATCAAAATTAACCAAAGCTGCATCAAGAATCTCTGATAAGATTTATAATGCAACTTCCGAACAAAGAAAATATCTCCATCTCTCGGCAGTCTTTGCTTGCAACTTTACCAATCACATGTATGCCATCGCCGAAAGGCTTCTCAAAGAAAACAATCTCCCTTTTGAGGCAATAATGCCATTGATTGATGAAACGGCTTTAAAAATTAAAACTCTATCTGCAATTAAGGCTCAGACCGGACCCGCTGTCAGAAAAGATGTAAACGTAATGGGCAAGCAGATCGAACTTTTAAAAGATGAAAAGTTTAAAAATATATATAAAATATTGAGCGACAATATTATTGATTTCAGCGAATAATGATTTGTTGTTGAAAGGGATGACTCAATATCCAAAGATTATTCTTTATAATAACACAAAAAATATCTTTCTTTAAAATGCCTTTTTTTATACATGAATTACTTCTTTTGAAAAAATATAAATCAAATAATGAGTTCTATAAATTACGATTTAAGAAAAATAAAAGGTCTTGTTTTTGATGTCGACGGAGTTTTATCTGCCGATATCATTCCTTTGCATCCAAGCGGCGAGCCGATGAGAATGATTAATGTGAAGGATGGATATGCTCTTCAACTTGCCGTTAAAATGGGACTTGAAATTGCAATAATTACCGGAGGCAATACAGAATCTGTCAAAAAGAGATTTGCCGGCTTGGGAATCAAACATATATACATGGGTGCAGCCAATAAAATTGAGCAGTTTGAGAATTTTCTTCTTAAGACTAACTTAAACCCGGAACAAATTATGTATATGGGTGATGATATCCCTGATTTTCAGGTCATGAAAACGGTTGCTCTTCCTGTTTGTCCGGCAGATGCCGTCCCTGAGATTAAATCAATAAGCAAATATATTTCTACCAAAGCCGGCGGACAAGGATGTGCCAGAGATGTTATAGAACAGATTCTTAAAGCCAACAGTTTGTGGATGAAAGATGAAGCTTTTGGCTGGTGATAAATAAAAGTTTTTTCTTTTTTTTATAAACCAAATAGAGCTTTTTAATTAATCTTTAGCTGAAACAATCTTATAAAAGGCTCTGTTTTTTAATTAATTATTAGTTTTAACAACCGCAGTAAGACAATTTATCAAAATAATAATATGCTTGAAAATTTAGACAATTACAAAATTCTTCTTGCCAGCAATTCCCCGCGAAGACGGGAACTTTTAGAAGGAATAGATATAAACTATAATGTTGTTACCATACCCGATATTGATGAATCCTATCCTAAGGAGTTGAAGGGGGAGAAGATCCCGGAATATATTGCTAAGAAAAAAGCGGATGCCTATCTCTCTTTATTAGACAACGGCACAATTATTATTACAGCCGATACAGTGGTTATTTTGGATGGCGTAATTTATGGCAAACCCAAAGATGAACAAGATGCCATCAATATGCTGTTACAGTTGTCTGGTAAAACTCATAAAGTCATTACCGGAGTCTGCATTCGTTCAAAAGAAAAGGAGGTTCTTTTTTCTTCAATTTCAAGCGTTACTTTTGCCAAACTCACTCTTGATGAGATAAAATATTATGTCTCGCTATACAAACCATTTGATAAAGCCGGTTCATACGGTATTCAGGAATGGATTGGATATATAGCTGTTGAAAGAATTGAAGGAAGCTATTTTAATATTATGGGTCTTCCAATACAAAAGCTATATACAGAGTTGAAGAAATTCTAAAATAAACGGTTTAGTGATTGTTTATGAGCCGGCTGTTTGCATTTAAAATGATAGTTTAAAACACTATTATTCTTATTTTAAGCAAAATGGCGGCTCTTTAATTATATTAAAAAGTTAAAGAAATATCATATTTATCAGCCATTCTTCTAAGGTTCATTATGGCATATCTCATTCTTCCCAAGGCTGTATTGATGCTGACATTTGTAGCATCTGCAATCTCTTTAAAACTCATATCCTTGTAATATCTCATCACAATAACTTCTTTTTGATTGTCAGGAAGATAATGAACAAGCTTTCTTATGTCGCTTTCTATTTGCTCGCCAATCCAATTTTCCTCTATGGTTTGTTCGCAAAGCTCTTTATTGTTTAATAAATCGAAGTCGCAGTCATCATTGGAGATGTTTTTTGAATTTTTCTCCTGTCTGAAAAAATCGATTATAAGATTATGTGCTATACGTGTAAGCCAAGCTCCAAACTTGCCGTTATCGGTATATCTGCCATTTTTAATCGTTACAATCGCCTTTACAAAGGTCTCCTGAAAGATATCCTCTGAAAGTTCCTGATTATGTACTATAAAATCAATATATGAGAAAAGTCTGCTTTGATGACGTTGAAGAAGAATGTCAAATGCCTCATTGTTACCCTTCGAATAGAGCAAAACCAATTGCTCGTCATTTAGATTTTTCATTACTAAAAGTTTAAAAAATGGAGTAGAGGTATGTCAATAAGCAGTAGGGTTTTAAGTTTATAGAATGATAAGAAAAATATTTATAATGATCAAAAAACTATTTTATGTGATATACGTGCATTTCTAATAAATTATTTTCATTACAAATAAAGCAAATTTGTTTAAGTAAAAGAAACAAAAGTCAATTTTTTTTATAATAAATGGATTTAATGTCTAACTAATCATTTAAATAATTAGCCTTTTACCTCTAAAATTTACTCTTAAGGAGTAGGAATATATCCTTTCGTTAGAATAGTTATCATAAAAAGTTTTATTTTAGTTATATTTGTCACATTAATAAAGATAATACTCTTTTAACTTTTTAAAGATATGAAACCTACACTTTATGTATTAGCTGCCGGAATGGGCAGTCGCTACGGTGGTCTTAAACAATTAGACGGCGTTGGTCCAAGCGGAGAAACAATTATGGACTATTCAATTTTCGACGCTGTAAATGCCGGATTCGGTAAACTTGTTTTCGTTATTCGCGAGAGCTTCGAAGCTGAATTTCGTGAAAAGATTGTAAGCAAATATGAGCATTTATTGCCTGTTGAGGTTGTTTTTCAAGAAATAAACAAAATCCCTGAAGGATTTGTATTGAATCCTGAGCGTGCTAAACCTTGGGGTACTAACCATGCCCTTATGATGGCTAAAGATGTAATCAACGAACCGTTTGCTGTTATCAATGCTGATGACTATTATGGGAGAGAAAGCTTTAAAGTGCTTGCTGATTACCTGACTTCAATGACAGGCAAGGAAAATCAATACTGCATGGTCGGATACCGCCTTTGCAATACTTTAAGTGAAAGCGGTGCTGTTGCACGCGGCGTTTGTGAAACAAACAATGAAGGCTTCCTTACAAGTGTTGTTGAGCGCACTCACATTGAAAGAATCGAAGGAGTAGTAAAATACAAGGATGAGAATGGCGAGTTTTTCCCACTTCCTGAAAATGCTCCTGTTTCTATGAATATGTGGGGCTTTACTCCTGACTATTTCAAACATTCAGATTTTTATTTCATCGATTTCTTGAAGAAAAACATGGATAACATCAAAGCTGAATTCTTCATTCCTCTTGTTGTTAACTATCTTATTCAAAATGGAACTTCCACTGTTAAAGTTTTGGATACTCCATCAAAATGGTTTGGCGTAACTTATGCTGCAGACCGTCCTGACGTTGTTGCAAAACTTCAACATCTTGCTGATACAGGTTTTTATCCAACGCCATTGTTTAAAAAATAGTATTGTTTTTTAAATTAAAATATATGGGCTTCAATGTTTAAACTGCAAACATTGAAGCCCATTTTTTAGTTTCATCAAGTTCCTTTATTTGTCAATAAATAAAATGTCAGTCCCTATTTTTATATTCTCAAAAATAAAGGCTGACATTTCAATACTTGTTTTATATAACACTCACTTCAATACTGTTATTTCCATCTGAACGATACTATTGAGTTAGGAGGAAGAACGTATGAAATAAATTTCCCGTTATCATTTATTCCTATCTCTTTTTGAGATTTATTTTTGTTTGTAACTACAAAAGCCTTGCTTTTATCTTTATTGACAAAAGATGAGCAAACAATACCGTCATTTTCATTATTGTCATTTTCTATTCTTACTGCACCCGGTTTAACAACATCTGAGAGATGGGCAATGAGATAATAGTGAGAATTTTTTGTTATCTCTGAAAATGTCTCGTTGTCTATATCCACTGCGCCATAGCAAGTCTTGCATCCTTTCTCTCTTTTGGGACCTCTTTCGCTGTCCAACATCAGATTCCAAACGATTGAGGCTTTACACCAACGATTAATTGTGCCTATTCCAACTTCATTCATGTCATCAACAAGCCTTTTGTCAAGGTTCTGACCATCATTCCACGTTCCTATTGAGGTTTCTGTAAAAATCAGTTCTTTTTCAGGAAATATGCCATGTATTCTATTAAGTTCATCTTTGTTGCCCATATAATTATGATAAGCTGTACCTGCCAGATAGTCATAAACCTCACCATCCTCATACATATTTATTGGATAATTTTGTTGATCCTCCAAATTGTCATAATTGTAGTTGTGGTCAAAGGCATATATTTTGGTTTTTATATCAGCTTTCTTAAAAGCAGGGCCAAGAGCATTTTTTACAAAGTCGGATTGTTCTTTCCATCCCATAAACAAAGATGCCGAATTAGCTCTGTTTAAAGGTTCATTTTGTGGTGTTATGGCATCAATCTTAATACCGAACATATTGAATGCTTTAATCCATTTTACAAAATAAAGGGCGTAATCGTCATAATATTTAGGATTAAGCTGCCCGTTAGTCCATGAATCAAATTCTTTTAATTCCTCCAAATTATTAACTTTCATCCATTTTGGTGGGGTCCACGGCGAGCCAAGAATCATGATGTCAGGATTTATTCTTTTTATCTGTTGAAGCACAGGGATGACATAATTCAATTCCTCACTTTGCAGAGAAAAATTCTCAATTCCCTTTTTGTCGCAGCAAGTATATTCACTAAGAGAAAAGTCGGAACATCCGATTGATATTCTTATATAGCTGAAACCATAGCCATTTTTTTGCGAAAATGTTTGAGTAAGAAACTTCTCCCTGTCGTCTTTTTTCATCTTCATAAGGTTAAAACAAGATGAGCCGGTCAGAGCTGCCCCAAAACCGTCGATTTGCTGATATTTATGCGATGGATTTAAAGAGATTATTTTCGAAATGTTTTTCTTTTGAGAGAATTTTATTGTTTCTCTTTTTAAATCATTGCTTCTTGTTGCATCGGTTACAAGAACATTGACTTGGGTTTTCTTAATTTTACTGCTTTGACAAAAAATTGTTGGAAATGAAATGATAATAGTTAGCAATAAGCAAAAGATTCTTTTCATAAAAATTAATGTTTTATGTTTTTCAATATTACATGGTGTCGTTTTTTCAATTTTTGTAAAGGTAAAAACAATATAAGTTTTATTTTTACAAATATTGCCTTAATTTCAACTTTCAAGTAAAATAATAAATACTTTTACAAAAACTTTACGCTATGGCATTATTACAGGAAATTCAATTGTTACAGATGGAATATAAAAGAGCCAAAAGATGCTCGGATTATCTTTCCAAAAGAATTAGTTTGCAGGATGTGGGCATAGATTCAGTAAATAATGCCCTTGATGCTGCAGAGTTTATTTTTAAATACAATCAAAGAGTTGATGATTTAATTGATAAGATGTACGAATCTTGTGAAAACAGATTTATGATAGACAGAGTAAGGCTCTTAAAGATAATGAAGAAAGCATAAAGAAATATTTAGATTTGCTTAAAATAAAAAACGGTTGTCTCTTTTGTAATTAAAAGGCAACCGTTTTTTTTTATTTATATATTAGAAATATGGTGGGAACTTTTGCAAGTTCAGGCTTCATCTTTGACCATTCGTCAATACTGAGTGTTTTTATAGACTCATCATCGCATGTGATATTTGCCGCTATGCAAAGCTTGGTCTGGGGCTTGCAGTTTTTACATAAATCTTCAAGCATCTTATTGTTTCTGTACGGAGTCTCAATAAAAAGCTGTGTCTGATTTTCAGTGTAGATTCTTGTCTCAAGCTGCTTAATCTTTCTTGCTCTTTCTCCACCCTCAATCGGTAGATAACCATGAAAAGCAAAGCTTTGTCCGTTAAATCCCGAACCCATAATTGACATTAGTATCGACGAGGGTCCGACCAACGGTATTACTTTATATTTTTTCTTTTGAGCTATTGCCACCACATCTGCTCCCGGATCAGCAATGGCAGGGCAACCAGCCTCAGAGATAATTCCTATTGATTCTTTGTTTGCCAAAGGCTTTAAATAATCGGAAACCTCTTCGGGTGAAGTATGTTTATTTAATTCATAGAAAGAAAGCTCATCAATATTTATTGACGGCTCGGTTTTTTTTAAAAATCTTCGTGCTGTTCTTACATTCTCTACAATAAAATGGCGAATGCCAAGAATTACTTCCCTATTGTAAGATGGTAAAACTTTAGATATTTCTGTCTCTCCAAGTGTTACGGGGATAAGATATAATGCTGTCTGCATATATGATAGTATTATTTATGGCATAAAAGTAGTAATTTCGCTTAAAATATTAATCCTTTAATGCAAAGGCATTAAAAAATAGAAACAAACATTCATATTTATAATATATGCAGCTGCCTCAAAAGTTTATAGAAAGAACAAAAATTATTCTTAAAGATGAATATTCATCCTTTGAGAAAGCTCTTGAAGAGGAACCTTCGGTGAGTGTCAGAGTAAATAGAGAAAAAATTGATATCTCTCCAGATTTACATCAAGTTCCTTGGTGTCAAGATGGCTACTATCTTAAAGAAAGAGCAAATTTCACTTTCGACCCTTTGTTTCACTCAGGAGCATATTATGTTCAGGAGGCCTCTTCAATGTTTCTTTATCAAGTTATAAAGCAACTTGTTGATGCCCCGGTTAGATATCTTGACCTTTGTGCTTCTCCCGGTGGCAAAACAACTCTTGCCATTTCTGCATTGCCAAAAGGCAGCCTTGTAGTTGGAAATGAAATAGATAAAAAAAGAGCCAATATCCTAAGTGAAAACATTATCAAATGGGGATCTCCTTTTTCTATTGTAACAAATAATAAACCTGCCGATTTTACCAAGTTTACAAATTATTTTGATGTAATACTCACCGATGTGCCATGCTCAGGAGAGGGTATGTTTAGAAAAGATGAGCAAGCGGTTGCGGAATGGTCGGAAGATAATGTAAAGCTTTGCGCTTCAAGACAGAAGTCTATTATTGATGATATTTGGAATGCCCTGCGTCCGGGAGGAATACTTATTTATAGTACATGTACCTACAATTTGGAAGAAAACGAGCAGATGATTAAACATATAATCGATAATTATGACGCTCAGCCTATTGAAATAAAAAAGGATAAGTCATGGCAAATAATTGATTCTTTAAATGGAAACGATCCTGTAAATAGGTTTATGCCTCATATAACTAAAGGGGAGGGACTTTTTATGGCTGCGGTAAGAAAACCCGAAGAGGATGATTTTGAAGAATGCTCTCTTTTAACTCCTTCCAAAAAGAACTTAAAATCAAAGAAGAAAGGCTCTAATAATGATACCTCCATCAAAATCCCCGGTGAGGTGAAAAACTGGGTTAAAAACAGCAGCGATTTTATTTTTGAAGTTGTTAGAGATAAAGTTATTGCCTATCCAAAGATATATGCAGATGATGTTAAAATGCTTGAGGATAGCCTTTTTGTGCTGAAGCAGCCTTTGTCTGTGGCATCCTTTAAAGGAAAAGATTTCATTCCTGAACACGACCTTTGCATGAGTACTCAAATAAATAAAGAGTGTTTTGATTCTTGTGAAGTCAGCTTGACTGATGCTCTTAAATATCTAAGACGAGAAGCTTTAATTTTGCCGGAGAATATTTCAAAAGGATTTGTAGTCATAACCTATAAAGGCTTCCACTTGGGGTGGGTGAAGAATATTGGCAACCGCTCCAATAATCTTTATCCTAATGAATGGCGTATTCGCTCCGGCTTTGTACCTGAGAATATTGTAACTGCACTGTAAAAGGTTTGTAAAAAGTCGGATTTTTATAACTATTCAATAAAAATGAGTGATGACTCAATATTTAATGTCAGCATCGAGATGTGGTTCATAATCATCAATTATCAAGAAATGTAATTTTATATTCGTTTTTTTGAGAGTTGTCATTTATGACACAAAGCTTATTTTCTTTATGTCAGAGTGTTGCCAGATGTAATATCTTGATAATCAGTATGTAAAATAATATCGTAATTTTTGTTTAATCTTTTTCAAATTTTCATTGTCGATTTTCAAATTTTTACCGTCGAAAAAT
>JAUNSR010000068.1 GCA_030539115.1 Bacteroidales bacterium | reverse complement strand
TAAATGAATATTATTTAAAATTGAATATTTCGCTTATTACAAAATCGTGTTTGACAGAGCACCATTAAATGAATATTAATTAATTCCAATATTTTTATATAAATATGCAGCAATCATAAATTGTTTACACGATTTTCATATCACCGTCAATCAAATAAACACATATCTTAAAAAATAAAATTATACTATAACAATAAGCATTAACAGATCCGCACAATCAACAAATAGTAAACCCACAACTTCCGCACAGCTATTCATTATCGTTTATCAATATTTTTCATACCTTTTACATTAAATATTTATTATAAAAAATCACCAGTTTAATATTTATTATTATTTTTGCAAATAAATATCAACAAAAACCTATTATAAGATCAATAGTATTTAAACAATAATAGAATAATTTAATTATATAATGGATACACATCACAACTTACATTCCATTACAATATATAATTACAACAACGATTTAAATGATAAACAATATACTATAAATAATATGAAACAATTTTTCAAAACGATGTTTGCCTGCATCTTAGGGGTATTCCTTTCAGGCTTTTTAGGCAGTATGATAATGCTTTTTGTTTTAGTAGGAATGGCAGCCACAAGTACTACAACCTATATTCCGGTAGAAAATACGATTTTCAAACTTGAGTTAAACAGTTCAGTTGTTGAGACGACCTCCAATGACCCAATGAATGAAATCATTAATTCATTAAGTAATAAACAGACACCTTTAGCATTAAACAAAATTCTTAAAGCGATTGATGTTGCAAAAAACAATGACAAAATCTCAGGTATTTATCTTAAAACAGACGGTTACTCCGCACCCTATGCTACATCCGAAGCAATAAGACGTAAACTCGATGATTTCAAAAAATCCGGTAAATTTATTATTTCTTATAATGATTTCTATTCTCAAAATCAATTTTACATCTCTACTGTAAGCGACAGCACATTTTTAAATCCTATGGGAGCCGTTTCATTTTCAGGACTTGCAAGCTCTTATATGTTTTACAAGAAAGCGCTTGATAAATTAGGCGTCGAAGTGCAAGTGTTCAGAGTCGGCACATTCAAATCGGCAGTCGAGCCATTCATTCTCGACAAAATGAGTGAAGCCAATCGCGAGCAAGTTTCTGTATATATGAATTCCATTTGGAATACATTATTAAATGACATTTCTATATCTAAAGGAATTAGCGTAGATTCTCTAAACTCTATAGCAAACCTTGGATTGGAATTTCAAGATGGCGAAGCATCTATAAAAACAGGATTAATTTCAGGATTGAAATATCAGCAAGATATGGATTCTATTCTTATAAAAAAGACAGGAGTTAAAGAATTAAAAACAGCATCCATAGATGATATTCTTTCAATTAAGGAGACTACAAAAGAAAATAAGAACAAAATTGCTTTATTATATGCATCAGGAGATATTCTTTCTTCAAATGATTCAGACGGAATATATTGGGTAAACACAATTGCCGAGATAAAAAAAATCAAAGAAGATAAAGATGTAAAAGCATTAGTTTTCAGAGTAAATTCTCCGGGAGGAAGTGCATTTGCATCAGAACAGATTTGGAATGCAATAGAAGATTTAAAGAAAACCAAACCGGTTGTTGTATCCATGGGCGACTATGCCGCTTCAGGTGGTTATTATATTTCATGTAATGCAAACTATATAGTTGCAGAACCAACTACTATTACCGGTTCAATCGGTGTATTTGGCTTGATTCCAAATGCCAACAAGCTTCTTACCGACAAACTCGGCTTATCAATTGATGAAGTTAAAACAAACAAATTCGGGAACATAACATACTTCCAACCTGTTACAGAGGCTGAGGGTGCTCTTATTCAGAAGAGTGTTGAAAACACATATTACACATTTAAGAAAAGATGTGCCGATGGTCGTAATTTACCAATCGACTCTATTGCCGCAATAGCAGAAGGAAGGGTCTGGACTGGTGAAAACGCTCTTAATATAGGATTGGTTGATGAATTGGGCGGTATAGACAAAGCAATCTCAAAGGCACAGGAGTTGGCTGCTGTTACAGATTATTCAATTGTTGAATATCCAAAAGAAAAAGAATTAATTGATATTCTTTTGGAAGAATTTTCAGGCAATTCGATGATGAAGATTAAACAGCAAATTATTGGAGAAGAATATAAATATATAAAGATTGTTGATTATCTTCGTTCTTTAGATAAGATTCAGGCCCGTATTGAACCTGTAATTATTAAATAACAAACATTGAATGATAATAAGTAATTTTAAAAAATACTATTCAATTTACCCCCTTTCCATTCTGTATGGGATGGGGGTTTATTTTCGAAATAAACTTTTTGATTTCGGTATTTTAAAAGAGGAGAGTTTTCCTATACCTATTATAAACGTAGGTAACATCACCGTTGGAGGAACCGGAAAGACCCCACATACAGAATATATAGTTGATCTATTAACCAAGTCAGGCTATAAAGTTGGGGTTTTAAGCAGAGGTTATAAAAGAAAAAGCAATGGCTTTCAATTAGCAGGCGGCAACTCCACTGCATCGCAAATTGGAGATGAGCCTTTTCAAATCTTTTCAAAATTTCCAAATATAATTCTTGCGGTCGATAGTGACAGAGTCCGAGGTATAAAAAATATGCTTTCACTTGCCACCCCTCCTCAAGTGATCGTTCTTGACGATGCATATCAACACCGATATGTAAAGCCTGGGCTGAATATTCTTCTAACCGATTACAATCGGTTGTTTTTTGAAGATCTGCTTCTTCCGGCGGGCCGATTAAGAGAACAATCTTCGGCAAAAAAAAGAGCCGATATTATTGTCGTCACCAAATGCATTAATCCAAGAAAAGAGGAAAAAGAGTATATCAAAAAGAGCATTAACCCAACAAATAATCAATCATTATTTTATACCGGATTTGAATATGGAGAACTGACTCCAATAAAAGATGGCAACAATCATAAGCCAACCAACGATTGTCAAATTCTTATTATTTCGGGAATTGCCATGCCCGAGACCTTTGAGAATGAAATAAAAAACAATTTCACTGTAGCCGACAAGATTAATTATCCGGACCATCATGACTACGACAATGCCACTTTTGAAGAGATAAAATACAAATTTAAAAATCTCAAAAACAAAGAAAAGGCAATTATTGTTACAGAGAAAGATGCAGTTAAGATCAAAGAGAATTATGACATCAATGACGCTATAATGGACAATATTTATTACCTTCCACTACAAATTAAAATATTAGACAATCAAACAGCATTTTTCAATCAAAAAATTACAGACTATGTTGCAAAAAATCAAAGAAACGGCTGAATTTCTTTTAAACAAAATTCCTAACCGTCCGGAAACAGCAATTATTTTAGGTACGGGCCTTGGAGACCTTGTTTCTCATATAGAAAACAAAATAGAGATAGCATATTCGGAGATTCCTAATTTTCCAATCTCTACCGTTGAAGGACATAGTGGCAAACTAATTTTCGGTAGCCTCGGAGGCAAAGAAATAATGGCTATGCAGGGACGTTTCCATTATTATGAAGGATATTCTATGAAAGAGGTTACATTTCCGGTAAGAGTAATGAAAGCTTTTGGAATAAAGACACTTTTTCTTTCCAATGCATCAGGCGGCATGAATCCTACTTTTCAGGTGGGAGATCTAATGGTAATTACTGATCATATCAATTGTTTCCCTGAACATCCTCTTCATGGTAAAAATTATGAAGAACTTGGACCTCGCTTTCCTGACATGAGCGAAGCCTATGATAGAAATCTCATTGCGCTTGCTTTAAAAATAGGAAAAGAAAATAATGTCAAGCTTCAACGCGGAGTATATGTAGGCACATCCGGTCCGACTTTTGAAACACCGGCTGAATACAGAAGATTTCATCTTATGGGAGGTGACGCAGTTGGTATGTCTACCGTTCCAGAAGTTATTGTAGCTCGTCATGGAGGAATGAAAGTTTTTGCAATCTCAGTTATTACCGATTTAGGCGTTGTAGGAATTGTTGAAAACGTTTCTCACGAAGAGGTTCAAAAGGCTGCTGCTGAAGCTCAACCAAAAATGACATTTATTATGAAAGAACTGATTAAACAGTTCTAAATTTAAATTATGGAAGAAAAAAGAACAGATATATCTAAATTAGGAGAGTTTGGACTTATAGAACATATCACCCAAAATTTTCCAATAAAAAACGAATCAACAATAAAGGGCATTGGTGATGATGCAGCTGTTTTAAAGTATGACAATAAGAAAGTATTAGTAACAACAGACCTTCTTTTGGAGGGAATACATTTTGATTTGACATACTTTCCACTAAAACATTTAGGCTATAAGACAGCAGTTGTAAACTTCTCAGACATTTATGCAATGAATGGTGAGCCAAAACAGCTTACTGTTTCAATTGGAGTTTCAAGAAGATTTTCAGTTGAAGATATTGAGGATTTTTATGCCGGCGTTCGTCTGGCTTGCGAAATATATGGAGTTGATTTGGTGGGGGGAGATACAAGTTCTTCGATAACCGGACTAATCATCAGTGCAACCTGTATTGGGGAAACGGTTGATGAAGTTTACAGAAATACCGCTCATGACAATGACTTGATTTGCGTATCGGGCGATTTAGGGTCTGCATTTATGGGACTTCAAATCTTAGAGCGTGAAAAGAAGGTTTTTGAAGGCGACAAAGACTTTAAGCCTGAGTTTTCAGGAAGAGAGTATCTTTTGGAAAGATATTTAAAACCTGAGGCAAGAAAAGATATTATTGCCGAGTTGAAAAAGAATAATGTCATTCCTACTTCAATGATAGATATCTCCGATGGTTTGGCTTCCGAGTTAATGCATATTTGCAAACAAAGCAACAAGGGATGCCGAATTTATGAAGATAAAATCCCAATAGATTATCAAACAGCCCTGCAAGCTGAAAGCTGCAATATGAGTTTAATAACAGCAGCTCTTAACGGAGGGGAAGATTATGAGCTTTTGTTTACTGTACCTCTTGGAAAGCATGATATAGTGGAGAAAATCCCGGGAGTGAAAGTTATAGGACATATTACAGATCTTTCTCTTGGAATGGCTATGATCACAAGAGACGGAGAGGAAATAGCTTTAAAAGCTCAAGGATGGAATCAGACTAAAGAATAGATCTTGGAGATTTAATTTTATAGATATACCTCTATAGAGCATTATTATTTATTTAGCATTCTTTCATATTGAATTAATTAATATGAAAACATTTTAGTTATTAATTGGTCGCTAAGTTATATTCAGTCATTACTGTCCCGTTAAAGTGGACTAATCGTTCTTTGAAATTATTGAAATACAG
>JAUNSR010000009.1 GCA_030539115.1 Bacteroidales bacterium | reverse complement strand
TCAATCTATTTCATTGTTTATCAAGTTTTTATTACTTTTTTTACCGAAGTATTGAGTAAAAAATGTTGCGAAAATTATTTGAATGTTTTGTATTTCAAAGAAAAGCAGTAACTTTGCGAGCCGATTATTATCTGAGAAAGATAAAAAATTTAGTTTTATCAGTGTCCGATAAAATTGAATCAGAGTTTTAATAATTAACTATTTAAAAATTTTTTAGCAGTGGATACTTTAAGTTATAAGACCATTTCTGCAAACAAAGCAACTGTACAAAAAGAATGGGTTGTAATTGATGCAACTGATCAGGTGTTGGGACGTTTGTGCGCTAAGGTAGCGAAGCTATTACGCGGTAAATACAAACCAACTTTCACACCTCATGTAGATTGCGGTGATAACGTTATCATCATTAACGCAGACAAAGTAAAATTGACAGGTAACAAATGGAACGACCGTGTATTTTTAACTTACACAGGTTATCCGGGTGGACAGCGTGAGCATACAGCAGCATCTGTTGTAGCTAAAAACGGATCTTCTCGTTTGTTCCAAAAAGTAGTAAAAGGTATGTTGCCAAAGAATCGTCTTGGTGCTCAGATTTTGTCAAACTTGCATGTATATGCAGGAGCAGAACACCCACACGAAGCTCAACAACCAAAGTCAATTGATATTAACTCTCTTAAATAAGCAACATGGAAGTAATTAATGCATTAGGTAGAAGAAAAGCCGCTGTTGCTCGTGTTTTCTTAAACGAAGGAACAGGTAAAATAACTATCAACAAACGTGAAATTGAAACTTACTTCCCTTCAACTATCCTACAATTCGTAGTAAAACAGCCTCTTACAAAATTAGGAGTAGCTGAAAAATACGATATCAAGGTTAACTTGAATGGTGGCGGTTTCAAAGGACAAGCTGAGGCTCTTCGCCTTGCTATAGCTCGTGCTTTGGTAAAAGTAAATCCTGAAGATAAATCAGCATTACGTGCTGAAGGCTTCATGACACGTGACCCTCGTGTGGTTGAGCGTAAAAAACCAGGACGTCCGAAAGCTCGTAAGAGATTCCAGTTCAGCAAACGTTAATATTATTGGTATAGCTGCTATACAAATATATATAGAGCGTTTAGTATCCAAATTATCAGGATTCTTTTTATTGACTACCTGATAATTGAATTAGTAGAAAGTAAACGAATTTAAAAAAAAGAAAAAATGTCAAGAACAAATTTTGACCAACTTTTGGAAGCCGGAGTACACTTCGGACACTTGAAAAGAAAGTGGAATCCACAGATGGCTCCCTACATTTTTATGGAACGTAACGGTATCCATATCATCGATCTTTATAAAACAGTTGCTAAAGTAGATGAAGCTGCTGAAGAACTTAAAAAGATTGCGAAATCAGGTAAGAAGATTCTTTTTGTAGCTACAAAAAAACAAGCTAAAGATGTTGTTGCTGAAAAAGCACAATCTGTAAATATGCCTTACGTTATTGAACGTTGGCCAGGTGGTATGTTGACTAACTTCCCTACAATCCGTAAGGCAGTTAAGAAAATGACTACTATCGACAAAATGACAAAAGACGGCACTTTTGAAAATCTTTCAAAACGTGAACGTCTTCAAATTAGCCGTCAACGTGCTAAATTGGAAAAAACTTTAGGTTCTATCGCTGACCTTACACGTCTTCCTTCAGCTCTTTTTGTAATTGATGTTATGAAAGAAAACATTGCAGTTCGCGAAGCTAACCGTCTTGGTATTCCAGTTTTTGCAATGGTTGATACAAATTCA
Organism: Bacteroidales bacterium; assembly: GCA_030539115.1. Classification (GTDB taxonomy): domain Bacteria; phylum Bacteroidota; class Bacteroidia; order Bacteroidales; family JAUNSR01; genus JAUNSR01. The sequence continues at coordinate 110,865 of JAUNSR010000009.1, read as the reverse complement.
AATCCTTTAAACATCGATTTCGTTATCCCAGCTAATGATGACGCAACAAAATCTATCGATGTTATCTTAGGCGCAGTTTGTGGTGCTATCACAGAGGGTCTTGAAGAAAGAAAGATAGAAAAAGCTGACAGCGATGCTGCTGAAGCTTCTAAAAAAGACAAGAAAGCTCGTCCTGCTAAAAAAGCAGAAGAAACTGAGGCTGCTGAAGCTCCTGCTGAAGCTGAAAAATCAGAAGAGTAATTTTATCATATTTTCAAAGTGAAAGGTGAATATTTTCACTTTTCACTTTCTCTTTTATTTAGATAATAATTTTAAAAATTAAAATATTATGGCAGTATCAATGGCTGATATCCAACACTTGCGTAAAATGACAGGTGCTGGAATGATGGACTGTAAAAAAGCTTTAACTGAAGCTGAAGGTGACTTTGACAAGGCTGTAGAAATTATCCGTAAAAGAGGTCAGGCTATCGCTGCTAAACGCGAAGACCGTGACGCTCTTGAAGGTTGTGTTCTTGCAGGTGTAAATGGTAACTTTGCTGCTGTTGTTGCTTTGAAATGTGAAACAGATTTCGTTGCTAAAAATGCTGATTTCATTGCACTTACTCAGTCAATTCTTGATTTGGCTTTAGCAAACAAACCGGCTAATCTTGATGAACTTCTTACTCTTTCTTTGAATGGTATGCCTATGAAGGATGCTATCCTTGAAAAAAGCGGTATTACTGGTGAAAAGATGGAAGTTGGTTTCTATGAATTTGTTAATGGCGAGTCTCCTATAGCTTATATTCATCCTGGAAACAAATTGGCAACAGTAGTAGTTTTCAACCAACCTGGTATTGAAGTTCATGCTTGCAAAGATGTTGCTATGCAAGTAGCTGCTATGGCTCCGGTTGCTGTTACTCGTGATCAAGTTCCTGCTGAAATCGTAGAAAAAGAGTTTATTGTAGCTAAAGAAAAAGCTCGTGAAGAGGGTAAACCTGAAAATATGTTGGACAAAATAGCTGAAGGTCGTATCAACAAGTTCTATAAAGAATCTGTATTGATGGAACAAGAATTTGTTAAAGACGCTAAGCAAACTATCAAACAATATCTTCAGTCTATTTCTAAAGATCTTGCTGCTACAGATTTCAAACGTGTAACTTTGAATGCTGATTAATAGTTTTATCTATATGATATTTAAAAAAGTCTGTTTCTTTTTGAGGCAGACTTTTTTTTATAGTGAAAAATTGTTCTTCAGTTTTTTTCCTTTCATAGATTATTCCTTATTTTCTCTTTCCCTTACAATATAATCAAATAATTCTAACCTGTCTTTAGGCATTTTAGCCTTTTCTTTCCACTTTTTATCACCGTAAACTCCTGCTTTATTGTAATCAAAAGGCACAAAACCAATCTCCTTAACTGTCTTTTCAGATTTAAAATGAAAATCAAAATGTTCGGAATCAACAAATAAAGGATTTTCTATAATACTGTTATTATCCTTAGAGTATGATCTCTTGTAGTCGTTAAGACTTTTACCGGCAAAAGTTATCTCATTATTCTCTGTCCAATAGCAATTTGAATTAGATTGCATCTTCACATTTTGCCAATTTGACGATAGTATCTCTTTGTTGTTTGAAACAATAATGTTGTTAGCGAATGTAAATGAGTTATGTTCTTCAATCCTTGTTGCCTGTAGTTGAGATCTGAGGTTTAAAGCAAAAATATTATTCCTTATAATATTATCCTTACCATAATGCTGATGAAAACCTGCATTCTTACAAGCATACACCAAATTGTTTTCCATCGTTATATCTGTTGAACCTTCATCAGTATAAAGCCCCCAGCCTCCATAGTCGTAGGAATAAACATGATGAACTACATTATTGCTAACTGTTGTGCCCGGTGATACTCCTAATGTATAGACTGCTCCCATATCACAAAGCTCCCCCCAACCGATATGATGAATATTATTAAATTCAATCTTATTATGATGAGCCATACTTTTATCATAACCCCAAACCCAGCCGACAGAAACACCGGAATAGCCTAAGTCTGAAATCTCATTATGAGTAATATTGTTATAAGATGAATGAAATATACAAACCCCGACTGCAGAAGGAAACAGACGGCTGCATTGAGTTATAATAGAATTGTTTACTGTAATATTCTTAGTAGAGTTGTCTTCTGTTATGTCTGAGCGATATTCGCCAATTTTTACTCCGCCTGCTCCCAGGTCGGAAAGATAGCAATGCTCAACATTGCAGTCGATGCAATTGTCTCTAAACCAAAAGGCATAACGACCGGTATGACTAACTTCGCAGTTGTTGAAACTGATATTTTTAGAAAAGTCAATCATTATTGTTGCATCTATATGAACTGCCGCTTGAAGAGTTTCGTTTCCTCTTATAGGTGTTTGGTAGGCAGAGTATTCAAATGATAGATCTCTGAATGATATCTCTTGAACCGGTTTATTATTCTCTTTATCTCCCTTTATCTCAATAAAATAGTTTAAAACAGGATAAAAAGCTTCTGTTTGATTCATATCCTGATTTTCATTAGCAAAATAATAAAGCCAGCCATCCTTGTCAAGATACCATTCATTCTGACAATCTAAAGCCTCCATGTAGTTTTCAAGAAAAAATCTATTTCCTTTAACTATCGGATTCCAAGGTTTAAATCCACTTCCATAGGTGTAAAAACAAGAACTGTCATTATCAAAATCAAGAATATATTTTCTGGTGTAATCCCATTTGTGATAGAAAAAAGCCATAACATTCTGATTGTCTTCAAATGAAGATACCTTGTTTAATTCTTTAAGACACTCTTTGTTAACATTATATCTATCAATTGCAAGTTTGGCATAAGTCCCTCCTTTTATTATTTGTTGTTCCTTGCTGCCATCAACCATGAAAAAACCTGAATTCGGAGTCCTTGCTCTGACAGCTCTTTTTTTATCAACATAAAGCTGTTCGAATATTTGACCATAATTGGCAGCTTCGGGAATGAAAGCTTTCCATATATTGGAATCTACTCTCTGCCAGTTTTTAACTTTTCTGCCACCATATATTTTTACGTTCTCCTTTTTATCAGCTTTAAAAATTATGTTGCTCTCTTCCGGAGTCAAAACTATTGTTTTGTCAAGATAATATTCTCCCGCGAGAAAAATAATTTCTCCTTTTATTGACAAATCGTTATTTCTTGTCTCTTTTATCTTTTGTAAAGCTTCTTCAATCGATTTTAAAGGCCTTTTCTTAGAGCCGTCATTAAACGAGGATCCATCTTCAGAAACATACACTTCGATGTTTGATGCCAAAAGTGATAGTGAAATAAATGAGAATGCAATGATAAATATAGATCTAAGGTTTCGCATTGATTTAAGGTGTTTATTTGATCATTATTATATCAAAAATAGTATAAATTAGTTTGACAACATCATGATCATCATTCGAATTATTAAAGGGTAATTGAGAAGAGCCAATTTCAAAATTTGAAGAAATGTATGGAAGTAATGGTAAAAATAAAAATATAAATATAAATATTGAAAGTTTTGATGTTGTCATTGCCGGAGGAGGAACTGCTGGTGTTTCTGCTTCGATATATTCAGCAAGAAAAGTATTATCGGTTGCAATAATTGCTGAGTAAATTGGTGTTCAGGTATTTGAAACTGTCGGAATAGAGAGTTCGATTTCAACTCCTTGCTATTTTAGGCGCAGATTTAAGAGGAGTAGTTATGCGGCATTTGATGTCTCTCCTTATAAACAAATAATCATAGCAATGGGAGAGGAGGCAAAAGCTTCATTATCTGCTTTCGAAGATAGAACAAAACAAAAGATTTAAAGATGTGGTTATAATTCCTGAAATTAATGATTATATAAATTTTCTTTTATTAAAGAAACAACTACAAAAGGAATAGAGTTATTTTTCCTTTTATAGTTGTTTTTGATAATCTCCCAATATTAAATAAAACTATTTAAACGATTATTGGTCGTATATTTTTGATATTATTCTCTTTTAAAGATCATTAAGAATATTTACACACCTTCTCACCTTTGATTCATCGGTAACATCATAAGAAAATTCAGAGATGTCAGGGTTACCCATAAAAAGATCAGGGTTTCTAAACTCCATGCCGCCTTCAACATTAGATCTTAAAGACATGTGAAGTTCTGTGACTCCGGTTTCCTGAGCAATTTTTTTTATATTATTTTCGTTGATGCCACATCCGGGCATTATAATTATTCTTCCATCAGCTTTTTCAACAAGTTTTTTCAAAAGAGGAATTCCTTTTTCTGCATTTGCCTGTTGTCCCGAAGTTAAGACTCTATCTATGCCCAACTCAATTAGCTGTTCAAGAGCAACAAAGGGATCTTTGCATGCATCAAAAGCTCTATGACAGGTAATTGATAATCCCTGAGCTGCATTTACAAGCTCTTTCATATATTCCATATTGAAATTGCCATCCTTGTCAAGAGCTCCAATAACAACTCCATTGACACCAAGCTGTTTGCACATCTCAATATCTTTAATCATAGAATCCATTTCCAATCTTGAGTAAAGAAAATCTGCGCCACGTGGTCTGATAATTACATTAACTAATATAGAGGTGCTTTTTAATGCACTGAAAATCTCACCATAAGAGGGCGTTGTTCCGCCTTCCGGAATTGCTGCACATAATTCAACTCTATAAGCTCCTCCTTTTTCAGCCTCAATACAACTTGCGGCTGAGTTTGCACATATTTCTATTTTGTAATTCATATTGATTTAAATTTTTTTCAAACTTACCCAAAATCTTATCAATAGTTTATTCAGGCTTATTGCTTATTTCATAAAAACAATTAAAATTTAACGAGAAAAGGTTTTGATGATATGAATTGTCGGTTAAAACCGATATAAATTGATATCAAAAACAAAACGCATAAACTATCTGAGTTCATGCGCCTTACTCTTTGTTAATGTCGGAAATTGTTCCAAATTTAAATCATATTATCTCTTTTGATCTTATTGCAGGCTTATTCCCTTGCCATTTTTAGTTAGCTTATATTGGTTGCCTGAATGAGAAAGAGTATATCCATTTCCATTTCATTCTGTTCCATCGGACTTCAATATAGGATTGCTTTTGGCTGTAGGCATAAACAATTATATAAACAATGAATTAAAGTTCAATAATTATAATCTTGAATTTTCATTGTTTATACAACCTTATCAGAATACGAAGAAATCAAAGTTCAACTGATATCTTTATTTCACTTTTAGGCATACAGACTTTTAATGCATCCGTTGTTCTCTTATTTTTGTTTAATTATGCCTTTATAAATAATTGATTTGTATATTTTTGTAAAAGAAATAAAGTATATAAAACTATTAACAAACCCCTTTGGGACACAATTTGTTTAATTATGAAAATAAAAATTGCATGTGCTATGGCATCAGCTCTTATTCTTTCATCTTGTTCGGTCGACAACAATACGCAAAATCAGAAATCTGACAATTTTAACTGGACAGTAGATTCTTTCGCTGATATTGAAGTTCTTCGTTATAGAGTAAACGGATTTGAAGAGCTTTCTTTAAAGCAAAAGGAGCTTATATATTATCTCTCAAAAGCATCTATTGAGGGTCGTGATATTCTTTTTGATCAAAACAACAGATGGAATTTGCCAATAAGAAGAACTCTTGAAGCAATATATAACAATTATACCGGAGATAAAGAGGAACAAAATTTTTCAGGTCTTGCCACTTACCTAAAAAGAGTATGGTTTGCAAATGGCATTCACCATCACTATTCTTCCGATAAATTTGCCCCCTCATTCTCAAAAGATTTTTTTGTGGATCAGTTAAGTCAACTTCCGGATTCTGTACTGCCAATTAAAGATGGTCAGACTAAAAATGAATTTGCAGAGCAGATCACTACAGTAATTTTTGATCCGACCGTTTATCCTAAAAGACTTAATCAAGCCGAAGGCGAAGACTTGGTTTTAACCTCCGGTATTAACTTCTACAGAGATGTAACTCAAAAAGAGGTTGAAGACTATTACAATTCTCTTAAGAACCCCAACGATTCGACTCCTGTTTCCTACGGCCTAAACTCAAGAGTTATTAAAAGAGATGGCAAGGTGACAGAAGATGTCTGGAAAGTAGGCGGTTTATACACCGAGGCAATTTCAAAAATTGTTTTTTGGTTGGAAAAAGCCGCTTCTGTTGCCGAAAATGACAATCAAAAGGCAGTTATTGAAAAGCTTGTCGATTATTATAAAACCGGAAACTTAAAAACATTTGATGAATATGCAATACTTTGGGTTAATGATCTTGACTCACAGATAGATTTTATTAATGGATTTACTGAGTCATACGAAGATCCTCTTGGCATGAAAGCTACTTGGGAGGCGCTCGTCAATTTTAAGAATGTTGAAGCGACAAAACGAACTGAAATAATTTCTTCAAATGCTCAATGGTTTGAAGATAACTCTCCTGTTGACAAGCAATTTAAGAAAGAGACTGTCAAAGGTGTTTCGGCTAAAGTTATCACGGCTGCAATTCTTGGAGGAGACAGCTATCCTGCAAGTCCTCTTGGCATTAATCTTCCAAACTCAAATTGGATTCGTGCTGAATACGGCTCAAAATCTGTCACTATCGACAATATCTCAGAAGCATACGAAATGGCATCGCAGGGAAACGGCTTTTCTGAGGAATTTGTATGGAGCGATTCAGAACGTGAACTCCTTAAAAACTATGGTCTTTATGCAGACAATATGCATACCGATTTACATGAATGTTTAGGCCATGGCTCAGGCAAACTTCTTCCGGGTGTCGACCCTGATGCTTTAAAAGCTTATGGATCTCCTCTTGAAGAGGCGCGTGCCGACTTGTTTGCCCTTTATTATATTGCTGACAAAAAACTTGTCGAGCTTGGTATTATGCCGAATCTTGATGCTTACAAGGCAGAGTATTATCGCTATATGATGAATGGCTTGATGACTCAGCTGACCCGTATAGAACCGGACAAAAATATTGAACAGGCTCACATGAGAAACCGTCAAACTATTGCTAAATGGGTGTTGGAAAAGGCAAATGAAGACAAGTCTGTTGAATTAAAACAAAGAGACGGCAAGACATTTGTAGTAATTAATGATTATGACAAGCTTAGAAACCATTTCGCAGAGCTGCTGATTGAGATTCAAAGAATTAAATCAACAGGAGATTATGAAGCAGGGAAAAATCTTATTGAAAATTATGGCGTAAAAGTAGATCCTCTTCTTCATCAGGAGATACTTGCAAGATATAAAAGCTTAAACCTTGCACCTTACAAGGGTTTTGTTAATCCTGTATACACTCCTGTAACTGATAATGACGGAAATATCACAGATGTAACGATCAGTTATGATGAAAATTATGAGCAGCAAATGCTTCGTTATTCAAAAGAATATCAAAATTTGCCTGCATACAATTAATAACTATTGAAAGATAAGACTATAGAGGCTGTTCATTTATTGCTTGAACAGCCTCTGTTTTTTATTTATGAAATAAGGCAATCCAATTGAGCAAAACGCTTTTTTAATTATCGATTCCACTCTTTAGATCCTCGATTTTTTAATCATACTGTGCTTCTGCAAAAAAGTATCAGATATGTAAAGTAAAATCGATGGTGAAGATTAAAAAATTGACGGTCAAAATTGAAAAAATGACGGTCAAAATAATTTTTTCGACGGTAAAAATCAGGAAATCTCAAATTGAAATTCTTTTAATGTTATATCTCGTTGATTATCAGCTTATAAATATTTCTTTTTTCCTATATGCTATGAAAAATTGCTTGTGCCATATTTGTGAAGTAATGGAGAATGCAAGCTTGAGGGTTGTGATGGAAAAATTAGGAGCTCCAGGATTGGACCTTGTTTTTGATATGTGTATAAGAATAAGAGAATATAAAGAAAGGAAGTCGGCTAAATAAGAAAATTTATAATATCAATATAAAATATGGTTAATTATAAAATTTGTTGTTGTACTTCTTTCTTGTGGTTAAGTATTTGAAAATTAATTGTGTGGAATTAATTGTAATTATTGTTTCAATTTTAAATATTCATTAGTGTTTTTGTTTTCGATTAAAATTAACATTGAAAATATCAAAACATGTTAAATGATTGTTATATTTGCGAAGATTAATACGAAAACAAATCCATTTTTTATCGTTTTTTTGTATTCTTTTTTTTATAAACTGACTGAATTGAATTAGAAATTTGTTCTGCAAGAATTAGTTTCTTTTTTCTCTTTAAATCAAGAATAGTAATACCAATGACGAATTTTTATAATTGAATGCCATGTTTTTCTCTTTATACAATGTCTTATGTTCTATAAAGGGAACTATATTTATGAATTAATAAAAGAGAGGTTATACAAATTTTATAAATTCTAAAACTAACTTTCAGAAGATTTATTGACAATTAAAGTTGTTACTATACATACTGTTAATCTAATAATTTATGAAAATCAAACATCTACTTATGTGCAGATTTAAAGTCGTGGCTTCTTTGTTGATAGCCGGCTTTATTATTTCCGGTTGTAGTGAAGATGGAGGTTATGAAGGTCCAAAACCTGTCACCTATTGTGATGCTTCCAAGCCGGTAGTGTTTTCTGATTATACTCCGAAGGAGGGATTGGTCAGAACTTCTATGTATATAGAAGGAAGTAATTTTGGAACTGACGTTTCAAAAATTGAAGTTACAATCGGAGGAGTTCAGGCTCCGGTAATCGGTTCATCAGGTACAAAAATCTATGTTATGGTCCCTCGTAAGTCAAACGAAGGAACAGTTAAAGTAACTATCAAAGATGACAAGACTTTTGTAAAGGAGCATACATTTGATGAGCATTTCAATCTTAAGACAACTCTTCAGGTTGGTACTCTTACAGGTAAGGTTGACCCATCCACCAATGCTTCAAGTATAATTGATGGTACTTTTGCCGAGGCGGAATTCCAAAATCCTTGGTGGCTTGAATTTGATAAAGATGAAGAAGGCAATAAAATAATTTATTGTATCGATACGGAAAATCTTAATGCCTTAAGGAAAATTGATCTTACCAATCAATATGTATCCACAGTCTTTACTAAAGGTCAGGCAGGAGTTCATCAGGTTAAATCAATGACCTTTGAGGGAACTTCCCGTGATACTCTTTTCTTTGTAGATGATAACGGCCGTGGTAACTGGAATGACCGTCATCAGATGCCAAACATTTTCTATGCATTAAGAAGTGAAAAGTTCAGAAAGGTATATACTTATCTTTATGGACAGTGTTCTTATTCTGCAGTGTCGATGAACGATGGAGCTATGTTCTATAACACATGGACTTCATCTACGGTTTATAAAGCAAAATCTGTATGGGATTCTGCAGATAAATTGTGGGACGGTCTTGCCCTGTTTAGTGTTAAAGCTAATTCAAGCGATCATGTGTTTATGATAAAACATCCTGATGACCTTTATGTATATATGGTCGGTTTCCATGGAGTATATAAATGTGCCTATGATAAGGTAAATAAAGTGTTGGTATCGGCTGTGCTTCATGCAGGAGATTTGAATGGAGGTTCAGGCTATGTGGATGCTCCCGGTTCGGGCGCTCGTTTTAATCGTCCAAGACAAGGAGTTTTTGTTAAAAATGAAGAGTATGTAAAAGAGGGTAAAGAGGATGTGTATGATTTCTATTTGTGCGATCATAACAACAATGCTATTAGAAAGGTTACTCCTAATGGTGAAGTAAGTACTTTCGCCGGTCGAGGCAGTGTAGGAACTGATGGTAAAGTTTGGGGCTGGATTGATGGAGATGCCCGTGAAACAGCTCGCTTTAGAGAACCTTGCGGAATATGTTACGATGAAGAAGAGGGTATTTTCTATGTTGCAGACAAGGAAAACAAGCGCATCAGAACAATATCAATAGAGTAAGCAATCTAATAAAAAGAGAAACATGAAAAAATATTTAATTTTTTTATTATATATATTAGTCTGTTCAATGAGTGGATATGCCCAGAATAAGGTTACAGTCAGTGGTGTAATATCCGATGAAACAGGACAGCCTTTAATTGGCGCAAATGTTGTAGTTAGGGACAGACCGGGATTAGGTGTTGTTTCCGATATCGATGGAAAATTCAAGATTGAGGTGGAAGCATTTCAATATTTGGTGTTCTCTTATATTGGATATGAGAAACAGGAACATTTGATAAAAGACAAAAATTTGGTTCTTAACATAAAAATGGAACCATCTAAAGAGACAGCTTTGGACGAGGTTACTATCACAGCAACAGGTCCTCAAAAGAAAGTGACAGTAACAGGTGCCATAACTACCGTTGAAACAGCTACATTGAAAACTCCGGTTTCAAGTGTTTCCAATGCTCTTGCAGGTAACGTAGCCGGTGTATTGGCAATGCAGCGTTCAGGTCAGCCGGGATCGAATACTTCTGAGTTCTGGATTCGTGGTATATCTACTTTTGGAGGAAGCTCAAGTGCTTTGGTTTTGGTCGATGGTTTTGAACGCAGCTTGGATGAACTGAATATTGAGGATATTCAAGATTTCTCTGTATTGAAGGATGCATCGGCAACAGCTATTTATGGTTCACGCGGTGCAAATGGTGTAATCTTGATTACAACAAAAAGAGGTGCGGATGCTAAAGTCGATATTAATGTAAAGGCTGAATATACTTGGACAACAAGAACAATGACTCCAAAGTTTGCCGATGGTCTTACTTATGCTGCCATGGCTAATGAAGCTATGACAACACGTAACAGAAAGGCAATATATTCTCAGCAGGAACTGATGATGATCGATCAACAATTGGACCCTGATATTTATCCGAATGTTGACTGGATGGGACTTTTGCTTAAAGACGGAGCTCCTACTTACAGAGCTTCAATGAACATTAAGGGTGGAGGTTCAAAAGCACGTTATTATTTGTCAGGCAGTTTATTGGATGAAGGAGGTATGTACAATGTTGATAACGCAATGAACCAATACAATACAAATGCCAATTACAAACGTTACAACTATCGTTTGAATGTCGATATGAACCTTTCAACAACTACTTTGGTTCAGGTCGGTATTGGTGGAGCTTTGGAGCAGACAAACCATGCAGGTGCAAATTCAGATTATATCTGGACCTCTGTTTTTGGTTATAACCCTATTTCAATGCCGGTAATGTATTCAAACGGATATGTTCCTGTTTTGTTGGAAGAGGCAAGCGATATGGCTGAATACAGATACAATCCATGGACCGTTGCAACTCAGACCGGTTATTCTGAAATCTGGAAAAACACTATCAATTCAAATATCACTTTGGATCAGGATTTGAAGTTCATTACTCCGGGATTGAAATTCGTTGGACGTTTTGGTTATGATACATATAATGAGAATTATATTCAAAGAAGAAAAAATCCTGAAATGTGGAGGGCTGAGCGTCAGCGCGACTCAAATGGTAATGTGGTTTTCAACCGTTTGGTTAAGGAAAGATTGTTGGCTCAGTACGCTTCTGCAAGCGGTGACCGAAAAGATTTCTTTGAGGCTGTATTATCTTATAATAAAGATGTGGCTCAAGATCATAACATCTCTTCTATTTTTAAATATACATGCGATAATTATGTAAATACATCCAATGTCGGTAGTGACATTATGGAGGGTATTGCACGCCGACATCAAGGTATTGCGGGTAATGTTGCATACAGATATAAGCTTCGTTATTTCCTTAATTTTAACTTCGGTTATAATGGTTCCGAGAATTTTGCAAAAGGTCACCAATATGGTTTCTTCCCTGCTTATTCAGCAGCATGGAACTTGGCTGAAGAGAATTTTATAAAGGATAATGTTACATGGTTGAACATGTTTAAGATTAGATATTCTTATGGCGAGGTTGGTACAGACAACTCTAAAATTAATGATAAGACCATACGCTTTCCTTATCTTGCAGATTTTGGAAATTATGAACGTGTTACAAATGCCGGTGAAGAGCTTACGGGTTACAACTGGGGCGATTTAAATGGAACATTTAATTACGATGGTTTGACATATATAAATGTGGCATCAAACAATGTCACATGGGAAATTGCAAAGAAGCATGACCTTGGTTTGGACTTATATCTGTTTAATGAAAAGTTCGGATTGACGGTTGACTACTTTAATGAAAAAAGAAGTGGTATTTATATGCAAAGAAACTATCTTCCTGATATGGTAGGTATTCAATGGTCAAATCCTGCCGCAAATGTAGGACGCGTTAAGTCCGAAGGTTTCGATGGTAACTTTAAATTGGATACAAAATTAGGACCTGTAGGCGCTCAGATACGTGGTAACTTTACCTACAGTAAGAATGAAATAGAGGAAAAGGATGAGATGATCAACCGTTATCCATATTTGCGTGAAACAGGTTTCCGTGTTAATCAGGCGCGTGGTTTGGTTGCATTAGGCTTGTTTGAAGATTATGACGATATCCGTAACAGTCCACGTCAGGATTTTGGCGATTCAAAAGATGTAATGCCCGGTGATATCAAATATAAAGATGTCAATGGTGATGGCGTTGTTAATAACAATGATATTGTGCCTATCGGAGCTACAACTCAGCCAAACCTTATTTATGGTTTGGGTGTATCAGCAAATTGGAATGGATTCGATATAAATATTCACTTCCAGGGTGCAGGAAAATCAAATTTCTTTATTAATGGATCAACAGTTTATCCATTCCAGAGTGGAGAGTGGGGTAATATACTTGATAAAGTGGCTCATTCAAACCGTTGGATTCTTGGTGAAAATGAAGATCCTAACGCTGAATATCCGAGATTAAGCTATGGTGGTAATTCAAACAATTACAGAGCTTCTACATATTGGTTGCGTGACGGTTCTTACGTTCGTCTGAAGACTTTGGAAATAGGCTACACTCTTCCAAAAACTTTAACAAGAAAATTGTTCTTGGGTTCTGCAAGATTCCATTTTATCGGTCAGAACTTGCTTACTTTCTCCAAGTTTAAACTTTGGGATCCTGAAATGGGTAGTTCAAACGGACAAAAATATCCATTGGGTAAAACAATTACTATTGGTTTAACTGTTAATATTTAAACATCAGTACTTTATGAAAAAGAATATTATATTAATTCTATCATTATGCTTGGGAATTTTTTCTCAATCATGTAGCGACTACCTTGATGTAGATCGTTATTTGACTGACAGACAAAGTCTGGAACGTATATTTGATAGTCGTGATTATACCGAGCAATGGCTTGCTAATGCATATTATCAGTTATTGTCTTTCAATTTGGAGATTGGACATACCCGTTTTACCCTTTCAAATTATTCAGATGATATGATTTATACTGAGGGTGGTTCAGGTATTACTTACTCTAATTTTAAATTTGGTAAGTATGGTCCTCAATATACAGGAAATGCAGGAGATTTGATTTCAAAACCTTGGGCTCAGTCTTATCAGGGAATACGTCAGGCTTCAATATTTATTGAAAACGTACGTCCCGGAGAAGAAATTACAGAAGATATGTATAAAGATCTTAAGGGTCAGGCATATTTTGTAAGAGGTTATTTTTATTGGTTGTTGTTGAGAAAATATGGTCCTGTGCCTATTCTTCCTGAACAGGGATTGAATTATGAATCCTCTTATGATGAGCTTTCATTGCCTCGTAACACTTATGATGAGTGTGCTGAATATATAGCAGAGCAAATGCTCGAGGCTGCTAAACTTCTTGAAATGGATAGAAGTACCCGTTATGCAGCCCGTCCGACAAAAGGAGCCGCTCTTGCTGTAAGAGCAAAAGCTTATCTTTATGCCGCAAGTCCATTGGCTAATGGAAATGAAGAGATGGCAGAATTTGTAGATGACAAGGGCAATCCTGTAATCTCACAACAATATGATGAAACAAAATGGGCAAAGGCTGCGGCTGCTTGTCTTGATGTTATTAAGTTAGGAAAATATAAAATCTATACAGTTCCAAAACGTCATACAGGTGATGCTGTTTACGGAGCATATCCTAAAACTCCGGAACCTCCATATAATGAAGTTTATTCAAATAAAGTCTTCCCTGAAGGTTGGATGGATATAGACCCGTTGGATTCTTACAGAGCTTTGTTTAATGGAGACTTGTATGTGGCTGAAAATCCTGAATTGATATTCTCAAGAGGTGACAATCAGCTTAATGACGAATATGGTATTACTTCAATGTCAAGACACCAGATGCCGGTAAATCAGGGCGGAGGCTGGAACTGCCATGGTATAACAGGAAAACAATGTGATGCTTATGCTATGAATGATGGTAAGGCTTTTGATAGAAAAACATCTATGAAAGGATTTACTACAGCCGACGGACAGTATCCATATTTAAGAAAGGATGTTTGGTTGGAATATGCAAACCGTGAACCACGCTTCTATGCTTCCGTTGCTTTTAGCGGTTGTAACTGGTCTTGTACAAGTGCTAAGGATGCTGCAAACAGAGACTTCCAGGCTTACTATTATTATGGCGAGAGTGAAGGAAGAAAAATCATCAGTTCGAATGACAGATGGATTCCAACAGGTGTCGGCATGATGAAATATGTAAATCCTAAAGAGAGTTACAAGGATGGTACGGAATATCCGAAGGTTGACCCTGCTATTCGTTATGCAGATATTCTTCTTATGTATGCCGAGGCTTTAAATGAGTTGACAACATCTTATCAGATCAAATCTTGGAGCGGTGAAGAAACTTACACTGTTTCAAGAGACGTAAATGAAATGAAGAGTGCAGTTCTTCCTATTCGTCTTCGCGGCGGAGTTCCAAACTATGATGAAATAGGAATGGGTGACCCTTATAATAATGCCGATGAACTAAGAAAACAACTAAAACATGAACGTCAGATAGAGTTCTTAGGTGAAAACCAACGTTATTATGACCTTCGTCGTTGGAAAGATGCTCCTGTTGAAGAGGCTCAAATGATTTACGGTTGTAATTCTACAGTGCCTAAAGATTCAAGAGATTTCTTCTACGAACAGGTAGTTGTATCAAGCATCCAAACTGCATGGTCAAAGAAATCTTATTTCTGGCCTATTTCATATAATGAATTGAAAAAGAATAAACGTCTGACTCAGGCTCCCGGGTGGCCTTCATTTGACTAACGGAGAATCGGAGAAAGTATTTTTACTTTATTTGATAAAGCTGGTTTTAATATTGAAATAGGATATGAAAACGCCATAATTTACATGGTATATAAATGGCGCATTTATACCTTAGTGTTAAAAATAAAATTATATATACATGAAAAAAATATATTTATACATGACTGCTATATTGGGTTGTGCTTCTCTGTTCTTCAGTTGTAATGACGAATGGAAAGATGAACTATATACCCAAATGGTGTCTTTAAAAGCTCCAATTAACATGAACGATGTTTCAGTGATATATCTAAAATATCAGCCTAATGGAGAGGTTACTTACAAGCTTCCTGTTATAATAAGCGGTTCAAAAAATAATGCAAATAATTATAAAATCAATATCGGTATTGATAATGATACTATTAATGATTTAAATTTTGAGAAATATTCTTACAGGGAAGATTTATATTACAAACAATTGCCGGAATCTTTCTATACATTCCCTTCTTCAACTTGTAATATACCTTCAGGATCGGATGTGGCACTTTTTGATATAAACTTCAACTTTACCGATTTGGATTTAGTCGAAAAATGGGTCCTTCCTGTAACTGTTTTACCAGATAATTCTTATACACTTAATACTTATAAAGGAAGACAAAAAGCTCTTCTTTGGGTAATGCCTTTCAATGATTATTCAGGCACTTACAGTGCGACAAGTATGTATGTTTATTTTAAAGACAATACTACAAGTTACATGACAGCTTCTACTCGTGAATGTAAAGTCGTTGATGAAAATTCAATATTTTTCTATGCCGGAATTACTGAGGAGTTGGCTGAAAACAGAGGAGCCTATAAAGTTAAATGTGAATTTTTGCCTCCTACGGAAGACGAAGAAATACTTGATGAGAGTACAGGCGAAGGAACAGGACTTTATAAAAAGAAAGGTAATTTGAATTTGACTTGCGATAATGATTCTGTAAATTTCGTTGTTACAGGTCAGCCTACTTATGAAATCAGAGAAGAATTTGATATCGACCGTCCATTTTTGGTAAAGAGATTTTATACTTTGACAATGGAATACAGCTATGAAGATTATACTTCAAGTAAAGGTATGAATTTCCCATATAGATGTAAAGGTACTATGTTGATGCAACGTAATATCAATACATTAATACCGGATGAAGATCAAGCTATCTTATGGTAACAATCTATTATAAAAGATAAATAAAAACAGCCCGAGAGAAACTACTTCTTTCGGGCTGTTTTATTTTAAGAATAAGATAACTTTAATTTTTATGTTTTTATTGGTCTGAATCTTAGTCTTGTTTTTAATCAATTACAGTCTCAAATTTTTTAATGGTTATTTGTTGAGGATTTGAATTGTTGTTTACAAGTTTTATTGAAGTAATGTTCTTTGAAGCTGCAATGGAATATGTATATACATCTCCATTAATAGTCGGTTTAACTATAGTCCAATTGCTTTTATTGTCACAATATTTAAACTCAGCCCAACTGTTTAACTCTTTGTTTTGAAAGTCAATATTAACGGTGCATTTTTTGTTAACAATGCCTTTAAAGTTTATCCCGATCTCATCTTTGGCTTTCATTGTAGAAACTTCATATCCCGGCGTGATGGAAAGACTGTATCCGTTGTCCAATAGAACAAGGTTTTTCAATATCTCTATAGATGTAAAAAATGTGCCGTTAAAACTTTGAACGTTGCCTGCCTGATCGACAATATCATACTTTCTTGCATTTATATCGGCAATATTCTTTAATGTGTCGACTAAAGGTTGAAGAGATAAAGAAGCAACCTTTACTCCGGGTTGATAAGGATTCAGGTTCTCAGTCTTATTAAGTCTTTTCATGTCATTAATTATGTTTTGAAGAGCCATATAGTGTTTTGAATAATCTTCCTTTTCTGTTTGAGGATTGATAAACAAAAGAGAAACCGCTTCTTTTCCGGCATTGCCTAATAAATTAAACTGTCTAATCCATGGATGCATTTCAACAATTAGATAAGGATTCTCTTTTGAAACAAGAAGAGTTTGGCAGCTGTTATAAATGATATCAAATTCCTTGTAAATAGAATCTGCTAATTCTTTATTTATAATGCCTTTTCTTAAATCATTCATGAACATGTCGACACAAGGTTTAATATTTACAGATTCCTTACGGCGATAACCATGATAAGTCCTGCCTAAATCGCTGTTGTGCTCACAGAATTTTTTTAATGCCTGAGAATCATTGCCAATTAAATTTTTAATAGAATTATTCCATGAATTTTCAGAGTTGTAAGACTTCGGATTCCAAGTATAGTCGGCAATGGAATACAATGCGATTTTTGAAGCTTCTGCATGTTCCATAGGATTGCTGACAAAACCTGACATTTGATTTTCTTTTGGAACATCAAGACCATAAACTTCTCCCATAAGAAGATGATTCCTTACATAATCACTGACCGGGAAGTTCCACCAAATAAAAGATGGACGTTTAATTCTTTTGTTTATCCAATCCATCCCTTGATTAGTGATGTCGGAGATTACTCTGTCTCCGGTCCACATAATTTGAATTGACTTGTTAAGATTATCACCAAGAATGTCTAAATAGGTCCCCTCTTTGGGATTTGCCCAAGCTTTATTATATTCAGTAGGACACATTATTAGAGGATTGATATCAGAATGCTTGGCAATAAAGTTGTCATCGATGTAATTTAATAACTGAGCCTGCTTTTCAGGATTTGTTCCATCTCCTGAAATATCATCAAAGAACACTGCAAAAGAGCGGATACCTAAATCATACATGCTTTGAAACTTGTAGATCAAGGAATCTTTATCACTGCTGTTCCATTTTATATCTTTTCCGGGATGAATTGCCCAAACAAAGTCGACTTTGTTCTCTTTGGCAACTGTTACAAGTTCTTTTAATTTCTTGGCTTCATTCTCAGGATAAGGCAATCTCCAATTCGGAGAGCTGTGATAAGGGTCATCTTTAGGACCATAGATATAAGTGTTTAATTTGTTCTGACCGTAAAATTCAAGTTGCCTTATTCTATCTTTGTGACTCCAAGGCACTCCGTAAAAGCCCTCAACAACACCCCTATGTTTGATTGTCGGGAAATCTTTTATTTTGGCTTCAAAAATAGTGTCATTATCTATTAATTGTTTAAGAGTCTGGACTCCATAAAAAGTTCCTTGATTATCAAATCCTGCAATAACAATCTTGTCTGAGCTTATTTCAAGATAATAGCCGCCCTTTTCTTGTGGTATGTTAATAAGGTAATCTTTTATTATTTTGTCATTGCTCTCCCCGATAATGATATTGAATTTTGACTTTTTGTCATCTTCCAATATAAAATTCAGAATGTTTAAAGCATCTTCATCAGCCGACTTATCTCCGATAATATTTACTTTTTTAGGAATAACAACTCTTTGACCGCTCTTTTCATAGTTTTGAGGTAATGGGTTTAGTGAATTTTGTGCTCCGACATAAGTCATTGAAGAGCATAGAGTGGCAAAAAGAATAAGTTTTTTTTTCATTTGGATATAATTAAATTTTTACACTGAGGTACAAATGCGCCATTTATATACTATTTGTTTGGTATCTCAACTTTAGGTGAGTTATGGCATCTTCATTTGTATATAATTTGATTTTTAACACTAAGGTACAAATGCGCAATTTATATACCTTTTATTAGGTCTCAATTTTATTGAGTTTTGTCAGTATCATTTTTTCGAAGTTTCATTAAATTTATTAGTTAGGTTAATAACAATTGACTTTTGCTTATGCAAACGGTTTCAAAAAAAGATTAATACAAATGTTGATGTCAAATATATGTCAAAGAGGATTAATATTGAAATATTTTATAAAGGATTGTTTATGATATGGTTTATTATGTAAGTATTAAAAAGGCGTCTAATCATAAAATAATCATAATAGCAGTTTTCAAATTTTATTATAAATGTTGATAAACAAATATAACTGTAGAATAAATGCTCTTTAGCAGTAAATTCCTTTATTAAAATGATTTTGAGAGAAATATTATTGATAATATTAACATACATGTATTTTAAATATGTAAATTAGCCAACAGATTTAAGAATTTAAAGGGCAAACTAAGTCATTCAAGACTAAGCATCTGTATTTTAAATTATCATTCATTCATTCTTTACACTTTAACTTGTTTAATAATATGAATTTAAAGGAAATAACATCTAATGATGAGTTAAGAAAAATCGCATTTTCTTCTCATGATATGGATTGGTTTAAAGTTGATATAAATGAAAAATTAATATCAATAGGAGAAGAATTGGTGCAATCATTGGAGCTAAAGAAAAATATATTTTCATTTGATGAGGCTTTAAATCTTTTATCATCGGAATGCAATATAAATTTTGGGAGAATACTTCATTCAAAAATCAATCGAGTTGAATTGGCGCTTAATGAAAATATATTTAAAAACAACAAACTTATAGCAAATATTTCTCGAAGAGACTCTGATTGTCTAATTGGCTTTATCCAAATAGTTACTGAGGAATATATTGAAACAATATCGAGATATTCATCAACTCATGAGATATCATTCCTTGCAAATATGAGCCATGAATTGCGAACTCCATTAAATGCCATTGTCGGTTTCTCTAAAATACTTGCTCAGACAGAAACACAAAAAGAAAAGAACGAGTATGTAAAGATTATCAATGACAATAATGAAGTATTAATGCAGTTGATAAGTGACATACTTGACCTTTCCAAAATTCAGGCTGATGTGCTTGAAATAAGAAAATCAAATGTTGATTTAATAGATGTGATGAGGGAAATAGCCAATTGTGCTAAATTAAGGCTTGAAACTTACCCGATAGAATTTCGTTTGTTGGAACCCAAAATCAATAATTGCTTTATTAATACTGACATAAACAGGTTAACGCAGGTAGTAAATAACCTTATAAACAATTCAATAAAATTCACTCCCTCAGGATATATAATTTTGGGCTATGAATTACTTGAAGACGATGTCTTTTTCTATGTTGAAGACAGTGGAGTTGGTATCCCGAGCGATAAACTTAATACGATATTCAATCGGTTTGTTAGGTTGGACAAGACGGTTAGCGGAACAGGGCTGGGATTGGAGATTTGTTCCTCTGTAATTAATAAATTAGGAGGCAAGATTGGTGTGGAATCAACATTGGGAAAAGGTTCCAAATTTTGGTTTACTCTTCCTAACAATTTAAAAGAATCTATAGAAGTTGAAACTTCGTCTGTTTCTGTGAATGTTGAGAAAGAAGATTCAAATAAAATATGTCCCAAAATGCTTATCGCAGAGGATGATCCAAGCAATTATAAGCTTTGTGAAGTGTTGTTGAAGAATAAATTCAATCTTTATCATGCCTGGGATGGCAAGCAAGCTGTTTCTTTATTCGAAAGAATATCTCCTGATGTAGTTTTAATGGATATAAATATGCCTGAAATGAATGGCTATGAAGCAACAAAGCTTATTAGAGAAAAGGATTGGACAACCCCTATTATAGCCGTTACTGCTTATGCATTTTCTGATGATGAGGCAAAAATATTGAAAAGCGGATTTGACGGCTACTTACCTAAACCAATAGATGCAGGAATGCTTAAAAATCTAATTGAAACTCATTTGAAAAAATAACTTTTTTAAGAGAATATGCAACAACTAAAATATTATATTTTTATAACCTTCTTGCTGATTGTTAATCATCATTTTTCATTTTCTCAGAATAATAGTGATACTTTAATTGTTTCTCAAGATTATGTTTTGATATTAAATTTTCATTTGGAAAGTGCACAGTGGGAGGGCAATGTGGAGGATGAAGTAACAAAATTCTTGAATTCAACACATTTATCCAATGTTTTTGCCGAACACATAAAAGCAATAGATATAACAACGCCTGAGTTGTTGAAACAAGAACAAGACAGAATCTTAAAAAAATATTTAAACAGACCAAGAGCCGTGATTTTTGTTGGACCTGCTGCCTTGCCTATGTTTGCTGAATGCTTAAATCGTCATTGGCCCGATGTCCCAATTATAAATTCAATAGCACAGAAGTATACAATTCCTTTAGAAAAATATTTCCAGGAAACTCCATTGGAATATGATGATAACCTCAGCCCAATAACAGAAGAGGATATTAAAAAAAAGTACAATATTACAGGTATTTTCGCTCATAACAGTTTAAAAGAGATTGTAGAACTTATGCTCTTGGTGCTTCCTGATATGAATCATCTGGTTTTTATCTCTGATGAAAGAATTGGAAGCATTATTGTAAGACAAAGATTGAAATCTATAATAGCAAAAGACTATCCTAATCTTTCGATGGAATTTATTACGGCAGGAGAATATTCTCTTAATGATATGTTCTCAAGAGTTGCATCTTTTGATTTTAAAACAGGTATTTTTTACCATTCTTGGTCTGTTAAGGGAAAGGATGCAGACAGTTATTTTATATGGAACAATATGTATAAAAATATTGGACAAGCTTCAAAGGTGCCTGTATTTGTTTCATGGGATATGAATACTGCCAAAGGGTATATTGCAGGCGGTGTTTTTAATAGAATGATTGATCTTAGCAATAAAACCATTGAAGTATTAAAACAGGTCTTAGCAGGCACTAATCCAAGAGATATACCTTATCAAACTATAGATAAAGAGAAAAGATATCTAAATTATAGCAATTTAGCATCTTATCATTCCTCAAAGATTAAATTCCCAAAAGATGTTTATTATTTTTCTAAACCAGAGAATGCACTGTATACATATAGATATGAATTGTTCTTTATTTTTATAGTAATTGTATTTATCATTCTTTATTGCGTACAGCGTATTCATTTCCTTAATAAAGCCAAGGAAAAACAGAAAAAGGAACTTGACTATCAAAAAGAACTGCAACACCAGATAGGTCTGAGAAATTTTAAACTGGCATTATCTCTTGAGGTCTCAACCATTAATCCTTGGGTATGGAATCTGTCAAATAAATCAATCTATTTTGATGACGTTAAACAGATAATGGAAAATCCTAATAATCCGACCAATTTGTTGATGTATTCTGAAGAAGATTTTCTTTCATGGATATATTCAGAAGATAAAGATAGGATGATGAATATCTTCTATAATCTGAGAAATGGCAAAAGCAATTATCTAAAAGAGGAATGCCGATTGCTTATGCCGCAAAGAGATGAAAAATATAGCTGGTATATGATTCAGGCTGTGACTTATGAAAAGGATTATTTGGGGAAACCAATAACTTTAGTAGGTACAATGACTTTAATTACTGAAACAAAAGAACTAGAATTGGAGCTAATTAAAGCAAGAGATGCCGCTCAGGAATCTGATAGGCTAAAATCTAAGTTTTTGGCAAATTTAAGTCATGAAATTAGAACTCCATTGAATGCTATAGTCGGGTTTTCAGGCGTTTTAGCAAACTCTGAAGATATTGAAGAAAGAAAAGAATTGGCAGATATTGTAAAGCATAACAATAAATTGCTCTTATCTCTTATTAATGATATTTTAGAGATATCCAAAATTGAGTCAGGAGCTGCTGAGTTTAATTTTTCGGCTTTTGAAGTAAATGCTGTGCTTAATGATTTAAAAGATTCTTTCTTAGAGGAAGTGGATAAAAAAGTGTCGATAAATCTCGATATGCCATTAAATGAGTTGTTTATTTATTCAGAAAAAACTAAAATCAGACAGGTGTTGAATAGATTAATGTCTAATGCTGCAAAATTTACAAGAGAAGGGTCAATAACTATAGGCTATTATAAGCCGGTTAATGATGTTATCCGATTTTTTATAAAAGATACAGGGTGTGGAATACCTGAAGAGCAATTGCAAACTGTTTTTGGAAGATTTGTAAAATTAAATACTTTTGAACAAGGAACAGGACTCGGACTTTCTGTAGCTCAATTGATAGTTGAAAAGTTAAACGGACAAATAGGCGTTTTTTCCGAATTTAGAAACGGTTCTGAATTTTGGTTCGAAATTCCTTATAATGAATCCAATAGGCAGGCTGTGCTCATTGGTGATAACTCCAAGCATAATCATATTGATAGAAATTTGCCCGATATAAAGATTCTCGTTGCTGAAGATTCTCAAAGTAACTATGCTATTTTGTGTTCTATGATGGATCCAAACTGCCAATTGCTGCATGCATGGAATGGAAAAGAAGCTGTAGAAATGTTTTCTTCATTTAAACCCGATTTGGTGCTGATGGATATAAAGATGCCAAAGATGGATGGTTATAGCGCTGTTGCTGAAATAAGAAAATTATCAACAACAGTACCTATTGTGGCAATGTCGGCTTATGCTTTTGATGATGATAGAGAAAGATTGATTCAAAAAGGCTTTGATGAATATGAGCCTAAACCGATTGATAAAAATAAATTAAGTAATATACTCAATAAAATTTATAAGAACAAAAAGATGGCTTAACGGTGTTTTCAAGGTTATTTATTTATTGCAAAAAATAATTGAATGATATATAGAAACTTCGTGTACTCAGACATTCTTAATAAGGCAATACCGTGAAAATTTATAGATGATTATAAAAACAGAATTGAGTTTTAATGATAATTTAAGAGAGAATAAAAGAAAATACTGTAAAAATCCATCGATGATTATAAAAACACCCCTTACATAAGAATTTGTGTAAGGGGTGTTTTGTTTATATTTTGTTTAATTGTCTATTTATCCTTTTAAACCGACATTTTAATCTCTGCGTCCCATAGCCATCATTACATAATATATAAGAGTGGCAAGTGATCCAAGTGCTGCAACAACATAAGTATAAGCTGCCCATTTTAATGCATCAAAAGCTTTGTCATGAGTCCTTATATCAGTAATTCCGGAAGTTCTTAACCAAGCTATAGCTCTTGAACTTGCATTTATTTCTACCGGTAATGTGACAAAACTAAATAAGGTCGTCATTGCAAAGAGTGCTATTCCCATCCAAAGAAGGGTAGGAAAAGTATTGAAAAAAATTATTCCTCCTAAAATTAACCATTGTACCCATTGAGAAGCAAAAGAAACAGCCGGAACAAGAGCTGAACGAAGAGTAAGCATTGAATAAGCTGTTGCGTGTTGAACAGCATGCCCGCATTCATGGGCTGCTACAGCTGCAGCAGCAATAGAATTGCTATAAAAAACATCATTGCTCAAAGCTACAGTTTTTGTGGCAGGATTATAATGGTCGGTTAAAGTACCTTCATGAGGAACGACTTTGACATCATATATACCATTCTCATTCAACATTTTTTTTGCTATATCTGCTCCGGTAAGTCCGACAGATAAGGGCATTTTAGAATATTTTGAAAATTTACTTTTAAGAACACTCTGCACTATAAAACTCAATATTGCGATGGCAATAAATAAAAACATTCCCATATTCAAACAAATTTTTATATTGTGATTACGGCAAATATACATCAAAACATGTACCATAATTATTAAAACGATGCCATGCTTGTGTTAATATTAAATAAAAGCCTATTCTATTTTTACTAATCCCTCAAAACTTATATAGTTTTTGGTTATTCCTTTCTCTTTTATCCAATTACGAGTGTCTATTGTTTTTAATATATGAGTATTAAATCCCCCACCTATATCATTATTAAATACCCAAGATGGAGTCGGCCATAAGCAGGCTTTAAAGTTCATATTCATGTAAAATTCTTTAGAAACACCTTGTTGTCCATGATGAGCCATTTGCAGATAATCGCAATCAAGCTCCTTAAAGTATTTTGAATTCATCAATTTGTCACCGCCTTCAACACCCAAGTCTCCAAGAAATGTAAAAGACTTCTTTTTATCCCATAGTTTAAAAACCATGCTAGAATTATTATAAGGATTTATTAAAATTTCAGGATTTGCCACTGACATAATTTTACCATGCAAATCATCTATCTTGAATTCATACCCGGGTTTATCCTGTTCCAATATATTAATGTTGCAACTATCCAAAACCTGATAAAATTCATATGCATATTTTGACCATTGACCCTCACCATCAATAAGCTCTTTTGTGAAACGTGAGTGACAGATTGATTTTATTTCAATTCCTTTGGGATCTTTAATTATTTCTGTAAGGGCTTGTATATGGTCATCATGAGGATGCGAGGCAATCCATAATTCAACTTTGTTGCCAAGAGCGGCTATAAATCCACGCAGGTATTCAGTTTCATTATTTGTGCCTCCATCTATTACAATCAAATGACCTTTGTTGGTTTGTATCACATAAGAATTACCAATTGTATTTACTTGTGAAGGCAATTGCCAAAGAGTGAAAGAAAAAGAATAGAGAGAGAAAAATAGAAATAAGAAAGTTGAAATAAGAGTCTTTTTCATTTGTATATATTTAATTTTTTAACACCAAGGTACAAATACGCCATTCAGATACTTTTTGTTGGGTATATCGTCTTTGAGTAAGTCGAGGCGAATCCATTTGTGTACAGATTTAACAATATAAAAAAAAGCGCAGACAAAAAATAATCTGCGCTTAAATATATATTTTTTAATCGAAAGGTATTTCGATATATGTATAAATTTATTCCTCAGTATAGCGAATAATTGTCTGTTCGCGGTCAGGACCTACAGATACTATTTTTATAGGAGTCTGAAGCTGTTCTTCAAGGAAAGAAACATAGTTGTTAAATTCTTCAGGAAACTCGTCTTCACTTTGCATTTTTGTCATATCAGTCTGCCAACCCGGAAGTTCTGCATAAATAGGTTTGACATTTTCTCCAATTTCGAAAGGAAAACGGTCTGTCTCTTCTCCATCTATTTCATAAGCAACGCAAGCCTTAATTGTCTCAAATGTATCAAGAACATCACTTTTCATCATGATTAACTGAGTTACTCCGTCAATCATTACAGCATATTTCAGGGCTACAAGATCAATCCAGCCACAGCGACGTTTACGTCCTGTAACCGAACCAAATTCTCTTCCTATTGAACACATCTTGTCGCCTGTCTCATCAAACAATTCTGTTGGGAAAGGACCACTTCCTACACGTGTGCAATAGGCTTTAAAAATACCATAAACTTCACCAATTTTGTTCGGAGCAATTCCAAGACCGCTGCAGGCACCCGCACAAACTGTATTTGAAGAGGTAACAAAAGGATATGAACCAAAATCTATATCAAGCATAGTGCCTTGTGCTCCCTCTGCAAGAATTGATTTTTCATTATTAAGATAATTGTTTACTTCATATTCGCTGTCAATAAGAGAAAATTTCTTTAAATATTCCACACCCTCCATCCATTGAGCTTCAAGCTCTGTGATATCATAAGTGTAATTTAAAGCTTTAAGCATTGTCTCATGTTTAGCCTTTGCCACAGCATACTTTTTGTCAAAATCATGAAGAAGGTCTCCAACACGCAGACCGTTACGACTAATTTTATCAGTATAAGTTGGACCAATTCCTTTACCTGTAGTTCCAATCTTTGATGCTCCTTTAGCTGCTTCATTTGCCGCATCAAGCATCCTGTGTGTAGGTAAAATAAGATGAGCTTTTTTTGAAATGCGAAGAGTTTTTGTTAAGTCATGACCGCTTGCAGCTAAAGCCTCAGCCTCTTGTTTGAAGAGAAGAGGATCAATAACAACTCCGTTCCCAATAATATTTACTTTGCCTCCTTGAAAAATACCTGATGGTATAGAACGCAAAACATATTTCTCACCATTAAATTCAAGAGTATGTCCGGCATTCGGTCCACCCTGAAAGCGTGTGACAACATCGTAACGTGGTGTTAAAACATCCACTACCTTACCTTTCCCTTCATCACCCCATTGAAGGCCTAAAAGAACATCTACTTTCATTTGTGTATAGTTTATTATTTAACACTAAAGTACAAATACGCCATTTAAACACCCTTTATTTGTTATCTTATTTTTTTGTTGGGTAATGGCGATTTCATTTGTGTATAGTTTATTTTATAAGGATATTTAAAATATTTTGCTTTCGCACAAAAAAAATCCACATTTATTTGTGGATTGTATTCTTCCGGTTTGCAGCTGCACATTTGCTGCAAATACCGTACATATATAAATTGTAATTTGTCAATGTGAATTTGTTGAATTTTTTGCTCTGAATTAAATCATGTATTTCATCATCCTTAACTTCATTGACTGAATTGCACTGAGTACAAATAAGGTGGTGATGGCTCTCATTTTGAAATGCTTTTTCATAATGAGCCATATTGGTGCCAAATTGATGACGAACTATCAGTCGACATTCAACTAAAAGATCAATTGTATTATATACAGTGGCACGACTTACCCTATATCCGCTTTTCAACATTAACTCATATAAAGTATCAACGTCGAAATGTTCCTTTAAAGAATAAATCTGTTCAAGTATTGCAAAGCGCTCCGGCGTTTTACGTAATTTTTTCTCTATAAGATAATTGGTAAGTTCTTTCTTAACACTTTCTAAAATATCTTGATCTTCCATAGCAATTATTTGTAACGTCTCAAAGTTACGTAAATTTAAATAATCAACAAAGAATTATTTAGAACGAATTCTAAATGATTTGTTTTATTGTTCAAATATTATTTGATGTTATTGACTAAAACGCAATAAGATATTATATATCTTAATTCTAAGATTATTATACTGTTTTGACAAAAATAACAATTATTTAAATATAATCTTAATTCCCCCAGAAAACAATCATATCATATAATGCAGCTTTTCTCCCGTTGTTGGAATTTTGCCAGTCACTAAAAAAATCAGTTATTAGAATTTTGTAGTTTTCACATTCAAAACATTTCTCAAGTAGATTAACTGCGCTTAACGATAACCAAGTATTTTCACTAAGAGTATCTTTTGATAAATTATAAAGCAACAGGTTTAGCTTCTCTGAACTTAAGCCGGCATTTTTCATCAGCAAGCGATTTATAAGTCTGTAGCCTGTATATCTTATTATATCTTTTTCATTATTAATCAATTCGAAAGATAAATCAAGTGCATAATCTGTTTTTGACAAAAGATTCATACACAATTGATCAGCTGTTTCAGGGTATTTAATCTCTTCAATCCATTTAATTGCTGTTTCTTTTGTGAAAATTTCTTCCGGATAAAGATATGAAGCGAGCATTTTTGACTCCCTTACATCTTCATTCCATAGATATTGAGCCAATTCAGCGTTTTTCTCAAACTTTTCAGCTATAATTTTTATTCTTGGAGAGGGTACTCCAAAATTTATTTTATAATTAAGACCATGTTCTCTCATTGAATTTGAAAGATCGGCGTTCATTGTTTGTCTAAAATTCTTTTTTATTTCGTTTAGAATATTCTTGTCAATCATAAATATACTTATTAAAACTCGAGTTGCCTGCGATTGCTAAAGTAATAACTAAAAACCATTTAAAAATATGGGTTTAAACTTATAGTCTAAATATAACTACCTTTAACAAGGTGACTGATCTTCTTCTTTTCAATTAACTCGATAAATTTTTGGAAGACATCGCTGCTTTATATAAGGAAAATATATAAATCTATATAATGTATTTGACAATTATGCTTTATGTAAGTTGTGTGTTCCTTTCTGTTTTTGCAGTCTGGCGATTAAAGCCTTGGGCTGGCGATTAATGATCAATTCTTCAGGAAATTCTGTTTCATTGAGTAAAGGATATATAAACTCATAATTTGCTATATCGAAAGATATATGAGCATCACTGCCAAGTATAATAGGAATCTCATAAGTCTTACAAAGACGCAAAATTTCTAAATTGTTTGATTTTGCCTGTGGTTTGTTTCTTGTAGGCGATAATGATGAATTGTTGATTTCTAAAAGAGTATGAAATTCTTTTGCTGCTTTTACTACCGGTTCAAAATCTATAAGAGCAGTTCCATCTCCCGGATGACTTATTATATCTACGTATGGATTACTAATTGCACCTATCATTGCAGATGTATTCTCCTCTATTGTGCCCGGGGTATAACAAAGAGAATGAATTCCTGCAATCCTTATATCCATTAGTTCATAATAATATGGGTCAAGATCAAGGGTGCCATTGTAATCCAATATATTTAATTCTGATCCTAAAAGGAGTTCAACACCATACATTTTTCTTGGCACAACATGAATGTTCCTAAAATATATAGGATCGCAAGTGCCCGGTA
This sequence comes from Bacteroidales bacterium, assembly GCA_030539115.1. Lineage (GTDB taxonomy): Bacteria > Bacteroidota > Bacteroidia > Bacteroidales > JAUNSR01 > JAUNSR01. The sequence continues at coordinate 81,659 of JAUNSR010000009.1, read as the reverse complement.
TGCCGGGCCCGTGTTCTGTTATTCCTAAAATTTTTAAATTTCTTTCTGCGGCCTCCTTTACCATTTCCTGGAGTGTGCTATAAGCATGCCCGCTCATAATAGTATGAGTGTGTAAATCAAGTAAAATATTCATCACCTTAAATAATATAACCTAATTAAAAAAATATAAAACCTTTCTACAAAGGTAAATTTTTTTTAAACAATACCTTAAGCCACATCGAGAAGTGGAAATGTTTTAATTTACGGAAGCTGAAATTTCAACATAATTTCCTTCTGGGTCCAATATTCCAGCTTCATAATAGCCGTCACCGGTCTTTCTCGGTTCACTTGCAATTACATAGCCATCCAAACGAAGCTGTTCTGTTAATTCATCAACTTTTTTTTCATCACCAACCTCAATATCAAAATGAGCTATACCTTTGATAAAACCTCGTTTACTTGGTTCATCGGTTATGTCGGGACGGTTCATCAATTCAATTTTACAATCACCCTCATTAAAAGAAAGAAAATAAGAGGTATAATGCTTCTTAGGGTTATGATATAATGAATTAGATTCGCAGCAAAAATATTTAATATAAAAAGAGCGCATTAGCTCTATGTCTTGGCACCAAATAGCAAAATGATGGATTTTCATATACTGTAGTTTTAATTGATTGATAAATATATATATTAAATATGAATATTTGTTTGAGAAAATTAAAGAAGTTTTTTATTGAATAGCCTAAATTGCTATATATAATACTTTTAAATTAAATACTTTTTTTGGCAAGGTTTTAAAAAAAAAGTTCATTTTTGGTAACAAATTTATATGTTGAATTAATTAAAACAGTTATCAATTACAAACTCTGATAAATTGCAAAGGTGTTTCTAACCTCCTTATTAATAATATGTATAGCTGTTTTTTATTTCAATCTCTTTTTTCTTCCTATCTTTGCCATAGATATTTCTTTTTTATTTTAGTGATAAAACATTTGAAGAATAATTAAATAAACACTATAAATGGCAAAACCTGCAATTCCAAAAGGTACGCGCGACTTTACGCCTGAAGAAATGGCAAAGCGCAATTATATTTTCAATACAATAAAAGATGTTTATCATCTTTTCGGATTCCAGCAGATTGAGACCCCTGCAATGGAGATGCTTTCAACTCTTATGGGCAAATATGGAGAAGAGGGTGATAAGCTCCTTTTTAAAATTCTTAATTCGGGGGATTTTCTAAAAGATGTAAATTCTGATGATTTGCAAGAGAAAAACATAAATCGTTTAGCAGCCCAAATGTGTGAAAAGGGTTTGCGTTATGATTTAACCGTTCCTTTTGCAAGATTTGTTGTTATGCACCGTGATGAAATATCTTTCCCTTTTAAAAGATATCAAATCCAGCCTGTTTGGCGTGCTGACCGTCCTCAAAAAGGAAGATATAGAGAGTTCTTTCAGTGCGATGCCGATGTCGTGGGTTCTAATTCTCTTCTAAATGAAGTTGAACTTATACAGATAATTGATGAGGTCTTTTCACGCTTCAAGATAAATGTTGCCATAAAAATGAACAACAGAAAAATTCTTTCCGGCATTGCTGAGATTATTGGCGCACCTGAAAAGATTGTTGATATCACTGTGGCTATCGATAAGCTTGATAAAATAGGACTTGATAAGGTAAACGAAGAGCTGCGCTCAAAGGATATATCCGATGAGGCTATTTCAATGCTTCAGCCTATCATTCTTCTTGAGGGCTCTAACAGAGATAAGATAGCCACTCTTAAAAATGTACTTTCTGCCTCTGAAACGGGTCTTAAAGGGGTTGAAGAGCTTGAATTTATTCTTGACAAAACAGATACCATGGGTGTTAGATCTCAATTAGATCTTGATTTAACTCTTGCCAGAGGTCTTAATTATTATACCGGAGCTATTTTTGAGGTTAAAGCTCTCGATGTTCAAATAGGCTCAATTACAGGAGGCGGTCGCTATGACAACCTTACCGGAGTGTTTGGTATGCCCGGCGTATCCGGTGTGGGTATCTCTTTTGGCGCAGACAGAATTTTTGACGTCCTTAATCAGTTGAATCTCTATCCGTCTGACTCTTTAAAAACAACTAAACTATTGTTCGTGAATTTTGGCACTCAAGAGGAAACTTTCTGCCTGTCAGTTCTCCAGAAGCTTCGTAAAGAGGGTATAAGCTCTGAAATTTATCCTGAAGCTGCAAAAATGAAAAAACAGATGGGATATGCCGATTCAAAGAAAATACCTTTTGTCGCACTTGTTGGTGCAAATGAAATGGCTGAGGGGAAAATCAATCTTAAAAATATGACAACAGGAGAACAAACAATGGTGACTGTTGATGAGATTATAGAGATTTTGAAATAAAATATTTAATAAAAAATGGTGTTTTAAATTATTTGAAACGCCATTTTTGGTTATAAGCTTTTGAATATTTATTAATGATAAAATTTGTTTGATATGTTTCATTTTAAATGTGCTCAAATCTCAGACATCCCTGTTATTATCTCAATAGCTGATGTCAGCTTTAGAAATACTTATAAAGATATTCTTTCCCCACAGCAATTGGAATGGATGATGGAGTGGATGTATTCTGAGCAAAGTCTAAAGAATCAATTAAACGAGGGACAAAAGTTTTTTATTTTGTACAGCGACAATATTGCATGTGGATATATTTCTATTGAAGAGCAGGAAAAAACACTTTTTCATTTTCAAAAAATATATCTTCTTCCATCTTTCCAGGGCTTGGGTCTTGGCAGAATGCTTATAGAGAAAGGTGTGGAGTATATCCGGTCACTGAATAATCTGCCTGCAAGGGTTGAACTAAATGTAAATAGAAATAACAAAGCTCAGGAGTTTTATAAAAAAATGGGATTTGAAATTGTTTCACAAGGCGATTTCTCAATTGGAAACGGCTATTTTATGAACGATTATATAATGGGCATGAATATTGATTAGCTTGTTTTTAAGAATATTTATAAGAGCTAAATTTTTTTGTTCCATTTTTTATAAACAATTACTATTTAGCGGCGTTAATTAATTGTTATATGTTTAAATCATTATAATAATGAGGATTAAGAGGGGGTGTGAATCTTTAATATTTGTTTTTCAATTATAATAAAATATTAATATTCTTATATTTTTATCAATAAAAAATTGAAAGACAGGAATTAAGAAGTATATTTGCAACGGTTAAAAGAGTAGATTCGTAATTATACCAATTGTAAAGAAATTCATTTTCATATTTTTAGAGAATTAAGACTACTTACATCTAAGTTTTTGCCCTCTCATTTCTTTTAACTTAATAATTAATTCACCTTATAAAAATAGAAAAATGAATCTTTTCATTGGAAATTTATCGTGGGCTATTAGTGATGCCGACCTAAGAGATCTTTTTGCCGAATACGGAGAAATTAAATCTGCAAAAGTTATTAAAGACCGTGAAACTGGAAAATCACGTGGTTTTGCTTTTGTTGAACTTGCTGATGAGAATGAAGCTAAAAGAGCTATCAGCGAATTGAATGGTGCTTCTTATGACAGCAAAGTAATATCTGTTACAGAAGCTCGTCCTCGCGAAGAACGTCCTCGTAATAATAATTTCGGTGGCGAACGTCGTGGTGGTTATGACCGTCCAAGAAGAAATTACGGAGATAGAAACTAATCTTTAGTTTATCCCAAAAAATAGATTCCGATAACAAGACTTGTCGTTTTGTTATCGGGATTTTCTTTTATCGAATCTTGGCTGAAATCTCATATTTACCGCTTGAGAGTTTTATTTCCCTCTTTTTAAACTTTCTGCCATTAATAGTGATTGATTTGGTTTTGAGGGGAAGTTCTACAGTGGCGCTGCAGCCAACCGGTATTTCAGAAGATAATTTATAATTGTCACCTTCAATATTCCAACTCACCCTGATGATTCCATAAGGAGTCTCTTTTTCGGCTTTTGCAGATGTTATGTCATCTATATTCTGCGGTCTTAAAAAGAAATGCTTATAAGCCGGACTGTTGTCATCTCTAATAATACCTGCAACAGCCTGATAAAACCATGAGCCTATTCCGTTGTAGCAATTATGAATATGGCTTCTCGCTCCATTCCAATGTTCCCAAGTTGTGGTGGCTCCATTGTCAATCATATAGAGATATCCCGGATACCCATGCTTTTTGAGCATATTCATAATAAAATTTCCCTGTTTTTCTTTTGTAGCCCATTGAGTTATTATCGGTATTCCCACAAGTCCTGTAGAAAGATGCCCTTTGTATTTATTCTCGGTCAGAGATATTAAACTTTCTATCACTTTTTCTTTTTTGTCGTCTGGTGTTATATCAGAAAGCATAGGGAAGCACATGTCTATTTGAGAAGCTGAAGCATAGGTGTTTTTTTCATCATTATAGAAGATGTCCTGAATCTTGTCTCTTAGTGCATCTCTTCTTTCAAGATACGATTCTGCTTCCGATGTTTTCCCAAGAATTGTCGATATTTTATTCATTCTGTCATAGCAGTCACTGAGAAAGCAATTGCTTACCAAGGCAACAGAAGAAGAATCCGTGACATCAACGCCGGTTGGACCTGCCCAATCGCCGAGATACCAGTTTCTGTATTCATTATTTGGCCATTTCCCCAACATTCCGTCATTGCTGTATTTTTCAGCATAACTTATCCATTGCTCCATTTGAGGATAATAAAGTTCGAGCAATCTCTTGTCTCCATAATTTTGATACGTCTGCCAAGATGCGGTAATAATAAAACCGCACCAAAATGGACCGCCACCTGCACTATAAGGACATGGAGCGGTATGAGGCATTCCTCCGTCTTCTCTTATGCAGTCTTTCCATGCCTGCATCCAATTATAATATAAAGGAGAGAGATTGTACATGGTCTGCACAGTTAGTGTTGAGGCATTCCCATCTCCGCCATATCCCAATCTTTCGATATGTGGACAATCTACCATATAACCTCCAAGTGTGAGGCATTGTAACGTGTAATGTATCATGTCATGAATTGAATTCAACTCATTGTCTGAGCATTCAAAAGAAGAGCTGTCATCGAAGTCAGTCCTTACAAGGTAGGCTGTAATATTGTCTTTGCTGATGTTCTGAGTAAGATTCCTGATCTTAATATAACGGTAGGCATGATAATTAAATTTATTCATGAAAGTCTCATTTTGCAGCCCGCTTGCTATATATATGTCATAGTTGTTGCTGTCAATGAAGTTGTTTTTGGAATCAAAAAAATCACAGTAATTAATCTGTATTTTTTGACCTTTATCCAGTTTGGGAAAGTCTATTTTTGTAACTCCTGTAAGACATTTTCCCATGTCTATTATAATTGTGTTGTCATCGCCTCTTGTTAAAGAGACCGGTTTTATAGCCTCTTTTATTTTGTTTGACTGGCACATCTGGGGAGTGGATAAATGCTCAGCTATGTTTGCCTTGTATGTTTTACCCCATTGGGCGTTGTCAAGAGTTTCGGCAGAAAAATCTTTGAGGAAATCTCCGGCATTTAGTATCTCACCTCCGAAGTTCTCAGGCCTCCAACTGCCATGTGTGGTATATCCGCTCTCTTTAGCCTGCCATGAATCGTTTGTGCAAACGATTGCATTAGCTTTACCTTCATTTATTTCCATTATTTGGGCTCTTACAAAAGGACCGCCTTTTGCTACGCCGGGTAGTCCGTCTCTGTACCATCCCTTGCCAAGCCAAACAACAATGTCGTTTTCTCCTTTTACCAAATAACTCGTGACATCATAGGTGATAATCAGGGAACGCTTGTCAAATTGTGCCATTGCCGGAGCCAATATATTATCACTTATCTTTTTCCCATTTATATAGGCTTCATGATAGCCCAATGAATTGACATGAAGAAGATATCGGTTATCGGTGTTTTTAAGGATAAACTTATTTCTAAAAATAGGAGACTGACTCTCTCCGGCGTCGCTTTTTAACCCGATAAAATCAGCTTTCCAATCTTCAGGATTCAAAAGTCCCACGCTGAAAAACGCATCCTCACTCCATTCGCTCTTCCTGTTTTTATTGTCCCAAACACATACTTTCCAGAAAACCATGCTGTTTGAAGACAACTTTTTGCCTTTATAGTCAATCCATATTGATTCCTGTGAATTTGTTTTGCCTGAATCCCATAAATCAGCCGTCTCTTTGTCAAGAAGCTCCTTGCTTGAAGCCGCAATTATTCTATATGCCTTTTGAAATGCACCATTGTTGCTGCTTTCCAATTGCCAGCTCAAATGGGGAGAAATGTTATCTATTCCCAAAGGATTGTTCAACATTTCGCATCTGAGGTTATTAACTGTAATGGAAAAAATATTTGATGGAAAACTTAACAATAATAGTATAATAATTAGAATGTTGCTGGTTTTTTGTGTCTTCATGGCCATTATTTTTATATATTCCCAAATATAAATATTTACATATTATTTCAACCCAATTTGATCTTTTATTTGAATTTATACTTAATCAATGTTTTGAAAAATAATGGCATTTTAATAGTCCCAATTTTTGCGTTGTTTGCATTTATATACCAATATTGTTTAAATTATATCAATGTTAATAGCTGAATATATTTTTAATATTTCTTTAAATGATAAATAAATTTTCACAACTTTGCGACTGAAATGTTTTTTTAATGTTTCGTTTAATCTGTCTTTCGCCGAAATAGCTCAGTTGGTAGAGCACTGCATTCGTAATGCAAAGGTCGCGGGTTCGACTCCCGCTTTCGGCTCTCAATCTATATCATAAAAGAAAAACTGAATGAAACCGGTCCGATTGGGTCGGTTTCTTTTTTTATATGAATAGGAGAAAGCTTTCACAATTGCAATTGAATTGTTTTGTATGTTTTTTTATCTCATGGTTTGCTTTATATACTAAATTTAAAATATAAAATGGCAAGGATGTGAAATCTTGGTTCATTTGCCTGCCAATGAATTAATGCTATTATTATTGTTCCTTTATTTTTTATTGATTAAATATTAATTTTCATTAGTCTAAAATTTATTATAATTAAGTATGTAAATAAAAATACTTAAATAATTATATAAAAACACCAAAATATTTATTGTAAAATACTTAAGTGTTTTGCTTTTTTGATTGATTGAAATTTTAAAATGACTGATTGAAATTTTTGAATAGCAGAAGAACTTTATTTTTTTATTCTAAAACGTATCAGCTTGATAAACAAATGAATTTAAAACTATATTTGTAAGACCCTCATTAGAGAACATATATATCGTATAAAAGCCTTAGTAAAAAATTTAATTAATAACCAAATGAGAAATATAATTAACAGCAGAATTGCAGTTCTTGTCATTGCTTCAATATTTGCCATCTGCTTTTCAGCCTTGGCAGTTGAAAAGGAGAATAAAAACCATTGTAAATCCGAGTCACCGCTCAATAGAGAGAATAAAGGCGGCGACATGAAAAAAAGTGTTGACAGCTTAAAAGTGATGACATACAATTTAAGGTATGGCGAGTTGGCTTCATTGGATGAGATAGCATCGCAGATAAAAAGAATTAATCCGGATTTTGTGGCTCTTCAGGAGGTTGATGTTAACACTCACAGAAAAAATGCCGCACATCAGAATGACAAGAACTTTATTAATTCGCTTGGTTTTCTAACTGGAATGTTCGCTCAGTATGGCAAAGCAATAAATTTCAGCGGAGGATATTATGGAATAGGCGTTTTATCAAAATATCCCATCATAGAGTCAAAAACAATAAGGCTGCCAAATCCTGAAAATACTGAGCAGAGGGTTTTATTGCAGGCTCTTTGTGAAATTGCAACAAATGATACTTTAATGTTCGTCTCCACGCATATTGATTACACTAATGAGAAGATACGAATGTCGCAAATTGATTTTCTCTCTAATACCCTCATTAATTGCGGGTATAACGTTATAGTGGGTGGCGATTTTAACTCTTATCCTGATTCTCCCGAGATAATCAATGGGATGAGCAGCTGGACTCCTCTTACAAATGATGACTTAACATTCCCTTCAGACTCTCCAACAATTAAAATAGATTATCTTTTCGGCTATCCAAAAGATAAGTGCAGATTGATTGATACATCAGTGGTCGGTGAGCGGCTTTCAGATCATTGTCCGATAGTTTCAGAAGTGGAGATAAAAAAATAGAAGATTTAAATATATTAATACACCTGCATTATTTATTCCCCTTATTAAAGCAAATTTAATGCAGCTTTAATAAGGGGAATGTTTTTTTTATTTATAAAGCACTATTCTGCCAACGGTGACAAATGAATCTTTTGTGGGATTTGTCCATTTAAAAGATATTGTATTTTCGTTTTGAGGAAGCTCATAGTTGAAATATATTTCAAGTTTGCGCTTATTGAAATCGACAGGCATAATTACAGTATCAACCTTTTTGCCGTTAAGGATTACATCTATTACAGCCTTGTAGCTTTTATCCTCCGAGCCTGCATATCCGCCAACTACGATAGCTTTTGCGTCAAATCTGTACTCTCCAAAATCATTTATAGACTTGTTGACGATAGAGCTCTCCTTGTATTCCAGACCTTCGAAAGATTCTTCATAACCAACGCTTACAGGCTGCTGAATTTTTATCTTCATTATTCCATCACCCTGAGAGCCTCCGTTTAAAATGATATTCTCTTTTGCCTGTTTAAGCCCCATTTCATAAACCTTGTTTAGTGAAAAGCTCATATATGCAAAAGGAATATCTTCAACCATGTCGATTCCTTTTTTATATTTATCAGGTATTTTATTGTAGCCCGTCAGAGTTGCCAAAATCCCTGCCGCAGACGCGGGGTTGCAGTCTGAATCCTGACCGCATCTTGTGGATATTTCCATTGTCTTTTCAAAATCGCCGTCACCATAAAGAAGACCAATTACAACATAAGCACAGTTTATCATTGCATCAATATTTAATGAATTGTCGACGCCCTCGGGGCACCCCTTTTCATTGTTATATTTCGACTGACAGATATCCCATGCTTTTTTCCAATCAGTGCTGTCATTTTCATGGCAGGCAATAATATCTGACATGCAATTGTAAAAAGAACTTTTAACCGGGATTGTGTTTAAGCCTATTTTTACAACTTCTTTAATATTATTTTGTATGAAAGCCTCAGAATACATTGCGGCAATATAGATGCCCCCATAGAGCCCATTGCCATAGTTCATGATGTGACCAATTTTGTCTGATATTTGAGCTGCGGTATTTGGCATTCCCGGAGACATAAGGCCGGCAAAGTCAGCCTCAATCTGAAAATCTATATCGTCGGCATGAGGATTGTTCTTCCAATTGCCTGAAGCCGGTGGCATAATCCCATTAAGAATATTGTATCTTGCGCCTTGATTGGCATGCCAAAGAAGATAATCGGCATTGGCAAATGCTGTGGCAAAGGAATCTATCGGAGCATTCAATCCATACTTATCGAATACGTCAACAAATGTCAGGTCCATGTAGACATCATCATAAAGCCCTTTGTTGTTGTCAAAATAGTTTTTTATTAGATCGTCATTCCAGAAAATAGGAATACTGTCCTCAATTGTAATGCCGCGATATCTAAACTCTGTAGCTCCTCCGTAGCTGCATCCTATGGTTTGACCTGCCCATCCTCCTTTGATTTTGTCAAGAAGAATATTCTCATCAATTGTCTTGAAATCTTCGTTGTTGCTGCACCCGAAGAAAACAACGATTAATAAAAGAGAAATTTCGAATTTTAAAAGTGTGCTTTTCATTGTCTGTGAAATATTTTTTAAGGTGTCAATAGTGTTTTGATTATCAAAATGTTATTACCGTAAATTTATATATAAATACTTTTGTATTTACAAAGTCGCATAACAAAATGCAAAAGCATCTTTAGAAATAATCAGCTATACTTTCAAGAATATTTTCTTTTTAAACATATAATTTAAAACCAAAAATATAAATATGCATGTTGTCATATTAAGGATAAAAGGATAGTAGGATGGGAAAAATTGTTTTAGCCCAAATATGAAATTGTTGAAAAAGCTGTTTAGAGGGTGATGAAAAACTTCAAAAATTAAATATGCCGCGATGGAATTCATTCCAAAAATCTTAAGCCAGGATAAATGTTTTCCCCATTGCTTTACATCTATAATATAATAGAATAGAGACAGAAGTATATAACTTATGCCACTTGAAAAAAGCACCATCGAACTTGTCCAAATCGTCTTGATAATGGGGTGGGTTAGGTTTAAAAGCTGAGCAAGAACAATCATAAATGCACCCCCTGCAAGGAGAATAAGTGATTTTGATAATTTTTCTCTTTGACTTTTTATTATTTCTCCGGCAATAAGTCCTGTCATTACAGTTGCAATAAAGTTTATTGAGCTGACAATCCAGGTGTAATGATAATAATCTGCGAAATGCCATCCGTTTTCATCTAAATAAGCTCCGTCTCTAAAATGACCCAACACAAGGTTGTCTACTTTTTCGGCAAAGTTGCCGTTCTGAGTATAGTCTCCTCCAATTGACATCGATATCCAGTAGACGATTAAAAGAATGGCGGTTATAACTATCTGGATGTTTATTGATTTAACATATCTGTAGATTATGGCAGAAAAAAGATACCCCACGGCAATAGCCTGAAGAGTGTTGGAAAACAACTTTAATGAATTTATGTCAAGAGCAAGAAGATTGCCTTGGACTATGGAGCCCAATATGAAAAGAAGAATGAAGCGTTTGACAATTTTTAAATAGAATTCTTTATTACTCTTATACTTAGATAATGAATATGGCATAGATGTGCCTGCCATAAACATAAACAGAGGCATTATTAAATCCCAGCATGTAAACCCCGTCCAGTTGACATGTGAGAATTGCTTTACTATATTCTCGCTTATGTCTAATGTAGTGGAGTTTTTAAAACTCATAAAAAGAGGTCCTAAAATACCGAGAAAAAACAGGTCGGCTCCTCTTAATATGTCGAGCGATTGAACTCTTTCCTTGATTTGTGATGTTGGTCGGTGATTGTTTGTATTCATGTTAAAATTAAGGTGTAATGAAATTGTTATTGTTATATTAATGTTAAGACTCTTAAAAGCGAAAATAAAATCGGAGAGAATACCGGAAAGTTTTTATGCATTCCAAATATTTCTCTCCGAGAAATTATAGGTGAAGATTTTTTAGACTATCTACCTTTTAATAATTGCAGAGAATATAGCCGAAGACTATTTATATTCACTCCAACTCTTAATTTTGATATCATCAATGTCAATTGTTGTAAATGCATTGATAAAGGCTGAAGCCAAACGTGCATTTGTAATCAGGGGCACATTAAAATCGATAGCGGCGCGTCTAATCTTGTAGCCATTGCTAAGCTCACCGGAGGTAAGATTTTTAGGTATGTTAACAACCATGTCAATCTCCTTGTTGTGAATCATCTCAAGAGCCTGAGGTTTTTCTTCATCGCTTGGCCAGAACACTCTCTTACATTCAACATTGTTTTCAGTAAGGAATCTGAATGTTCCACCGGTAGCATAAATTGTGTATCCTTTATCAACTAATTTCTTGGCAGAGTCAAGCAATTGTATCTTTTGTTTTGCATTTCCTGAAGAGATAAGCACAGTTTTCTTTGGAATTCTGTGTCCAACGGCAAGCATGGCAGTAAGAACAGCTTCGGCAGTGTCGTCACCCAAACATCCAACCTCTCCTGTAGATGCCATGTCAACACCAAGCACAGGGTCAGCTTTTTGAAGACGTGAGAAAGAAAATTGTGATGCCTTGATGCCTACGTAGTCAAGATCAAACTCATTCTTGCTTGGCTTTTCGTATTTAGCGCCAAGCATAATCTTTGTTGCAAGCTCTATAAAGTTGATTTTAAGTACTTTTGAAACAAATGGGAATGAACGTGAAGCACGAAGGTTACATTCAATAACCTTAATGTCATTTTCTCTTGCCAGGAACTGAATATTGAAAGGCCCTGAAATGTGCAGCTCCTTAGCAATTTGCTTAGCAACCTTTTTCACGCGGCGAACAGTTTCAACATAAAGTTTTTGAGGAGGAAATTGGATTGTTGCATCACCTGAATGGACACCTGCAAACTCGATATGTTCGCTGATGGCATACATAACGATCTCTCCATTGTCTGCCACAGCATCCACTTCAACCTCTTTTGCTCCTTCAATAAATTGAGAAATAACAACAGGGTGCTTTTTAGATACATTGGCGGCAAGTTCCAAAAATTGGACAAGCTCCTGCTGATTTGAGCAAACATTCATCGCAGCTCCTGAAAGAACGTATGATGGACGAACAAGAACCGGGAAGCCAACTTCGTCAATAAATGTGTTTACATCATCCATTGATGAAAGCTCTTTCCATCTTGGCTGGTCAACACCTATTCTATCAAGCATAGAAGAGAATAAATGTCTGTCTTCAGCATTGTCTATATATTTTGCCTGAGTTCCAAGAATGTTTACTTTCTGTTCATCAAGACGAATTGCAAGGTTGTTTGGAATCTGACCACCCACAGAAAGAATAACTCCGTGAGGATTTTCAAGGTCAAGAATATCCATCACCCTTTCGAATGTCAACTCATCAAAATAAAGGCGGTCGCACATGTCATAGTCGGTGGAAACAGTCTCAGGATTATAGTTGATCATTACAGACCTGTATCCTTCCTTTCTGGCTGTGGTAAGAGCATTTACACTGCACCAGTCAAATTCAACGGAACTGCCGATGCGATATGCGCCAGAGCCAAGAACTACAACAGATTTGTGATCACCTTTATAATCTACGTCGTTGTAATTGCCGTTGTAGGTAAGATAAAGATAATTGGTCTGAGCAGGATACTCGGCAGCCAAGGTGTCAATCTGTTTGACAACAGGCTTGATGTTGTATTGAAGACGAAGTTTGCGTACATCAAGAGTTGTCTGTTCGGCATCGTCCATTTTTTCTTTAAGAACGGAACGTCCTATTTGGAAGTCGGAGAATCCCTGCTTCTTTGACTTTAAAATAAGTTGCTGAGGCACTTCATTAAGTTCTTCATAAGCTTCAAGCTCTCTTGCAGTAACCATTATGTTGTAAAGTTTCTGAAGGAACCATTTGTCGATCTTTGTCAAATCATGGATTTGGTCGATTGTATATCCTTGACGGAAAGCTTTTGAAATAACAAAAATACGTTTGTCGGTAGGCTCGCGAAGAGCTTTGTCGATGTCGGCTATCTTAAGCTCTTTATTGCCGACAAAACCATGCATTCCCTGACCAATCATTCGAAGACCTTTTTGAATAGCCTCTTCAAAGTTACGACCAATTGCCATGACTTCGCCAACTGATTTCATTGATGAGCCAAGCTCTCTGTCCACCCCTTGGAATTTTCCTAAATCCCAACGTGGAAGCTTACATACTATATAATCCAAAGCCGGTTCAAAGAACGCCGGTGTTGTTTTAGTAACAGAGTTGTTCAAATCAAACAATCCGTATCCCAAACCTAACTTCGCAGCAACAAAAGCTAAAGGATAACCTGTAGCTTTGGATGCAAGGGCAGAAGAGCGTGAAAGACGAGCATTAACCTCAATAACTCTGTAGTCTTCTGAATAAGGATCAAATGCATATTGAACATTACATTCACCAACAATACCAATGTGACGAATGATTTTTATGGCAAGTTCTCTTAATTTGTGGTATTCAGCATTGGTAAGAGTCTGAGAAGGAGCAACAACTATTGATTCACCTGTATGTATGCCGAGTGGATCGAAGTTTTCCATATTACAAACTGTGATGCAATTGTCAAATCTGTCACGTACGACTTCATATTCAACCTCTTTCCAGCCTTTTAAAGATTTCTCAACAAGAATCTGTGGAGAGAAAGAGAGAGCCTTGTCGGCAAGGACATTTAACTGCTCTTCGTTGTCGCAGAATCCTGAGCCAAGACCTCCAAGAGCATAGGCTGCACGGATGATAACCGGATAACCAAGCTCGGAAGCAGCGCGGCGTGCGTCTGCAATAGTCTCAACAGCTTCAGATTTTATCGTTTTTACATCGATTTCATCAAGTTTATGAACAAACAATTCACGGTCTTCGGTATCCATGATAGCTTGAACAGGGGTGCCTAAAACCTCAACATTGTATTTTTCAAGAATGCCTGCTTCATAAAGCTTCACACCGCAGTTAAGGGCGGTTTGACCTCCAAAAGCAAGTAAAATGCCTTGAGGATTCTCTTTTTTGATAACCTTCTCTACAAAGAAAGGGGTAACAGGAAGAAAATATATCTTGTCGGCCACACCTTCAGAGGTCTGAACAGTGGCAATATTGGGATTGATAAGAACTGTTTCGATACCCTCTTCACGAAGTGCCTTTAATGCCTGAGAACCGGAGTAGTCAAACTCACCTGCCTCGCCAATTTTTAATGCACCGGAGCCTAAAATTAGGACTTTTTTAATATTTGGATTAATTGTACTCATTGAATGGATTTTAAAGCAGATTTACAAACTCATCAAAAAGAAATTCTGTATCAGTAGGTCCTGAAGAGGCTTCAGGATGAAATTGAGCAGAGAAGTAAGGTTTGCTCTTGTGTCGTATTCCTTCATTAGTGCCATCATTCATATTGATGAATAATGGTTCCCAATCTTCAGGCAGAGTGGAATTGTCTACAGCATAGCCGTGATTTTGGGAAGTAATGAAGCATTTATTTGTTCCTGCCATTCTTACAGGTTGGTTGTGTGAACGATGACCGTATTTTAATTTGTAAACTTTGGCTCCCGCTGCTTTTGAAAGAAGCTGATTGCCCATGCATATTCCAAATATCGGTTTGTCATTTTGCATGGCTTTTTTTATGTTGTTGACAGCCGCATCGCAAAGGTTGGGGTCGCCGGGACCGTTGGAAATGAAAAGTCCGTCATATTCAAGATTGTTGAAATCGTAATCCCAAGGAACTCTTATCACTTCGACATTTCTCTTAAGAAAGCATCTTATAATATTGTGCTTAACACCACAGTCAACTAAAACAATCTTTTTATCACCTTTTCCATAATGTATTACCTCTTTGCAGCTGACAACTGCAACTTGATTGATAAGGTTTGGATCAGCAAAATCTATGTCTTCATTTTCGAAAACAATCTTTCCTTTCATTGAACCATTCTCTCTGAGAATCTTTGTCAATTCACGAGTGTCGATATCGTATATGCCGACAATCTTTTCATCTTTAAGCCATTGGCTGAGACTTTTCTGTGCATTCCAATGACTGTATTCGAAAGAGTAGTCAGAAACGATAATGGCTTGAGTATGGATTTTTTCAGATTCAAAAAAAACAGAGAGACCATTGGCTTGAGTCTCACCCGATGGGACACCATAGTTGCCAACAAGGGGGAAAGTAACAACTAAGATTTGACCGGAATAGGATGGGTCGGTCAAACTTTCAGGATAACCAACCATTGCAGTGCTGAACACTACTTCACCGTTGGTTGATTGCTCGTAACCGAAACTTTTTCCATAGAAAACAGTTCCATTGTCGAGTACTAAAGAAACAGGTCTTTCCTTTTGCATATTAATATATTATGAAAAATGATGTTACAAAAAAAGCAGCTCCTTTTTGAGTTGCAGCCTTGAAACTTTATCCCGAAATTTTGTCAAGGATATTTTTATTGCAAATTGGTTTCCTGTTGAAAAACCGTGCAAAGATAATAAAATCATATAAAGATGAAACCAAATTAATCCTCTTAAAAATAAAAAATAAGTTTTAGACCGTTTTTGTTGACAAAATGTGAATAAAAATGGAAATTAATGCATACTTAATCTCGATTATTTTAGCATTGATGTGATATTATCTCTTCTTTGATATTTTTTTAAAGATATAAATTTAAATCTGTTTAGATATACTTTTGATAACTGTTTATTTCTGCAAATTTTTTTATTCGCAAATTTTTATTTCAATAAATATATAAGAAATAGAAGTAGTCTTAATAGTCAAATTTTAAAATAATACAGCAATAAAAAGTTAACAATAAATAAAAATGCGGCTCTTCATTGATTTAAATGTAAATATTTTAAATAACAAATAAATATTTTGGATTTTTAATTGATTATTTTTTGAAGTGGCTATAAATATAATAAATCTAATTAAGAGGGTTTACTGAATTGATTCCGAATCGATGAATAAATAATTAAAGAAAATTATAAATGAATGATTAATAAGGTGTTAAATGTTATTTAAGCGATTTTTTGTATTTTAAGAAATAAATTTTAGATTAACTAATGTTAACAAATGAATTAACTACCCTATTTTAATTATGTTCAAAACAAGCAAAATTCGGTTTTTAAAAATTATCTTTATTTAATTCTAATATCTATCTGTCAGATTTAAACGTAGTTATATTTGCATAACAAAGTTTTAGCTAACAATTGGATCCATGAAAGGCGGAATATTTTAATTCTAAACAAGAGAATTTTTCGGACAGAAGTATTCCATATCAAATTTTACGATTAACATAAAATAAAAATAGCCTCAGCTAAAATGTCCGTATTAGAATAATTTGCATAATGTATTACTGATTTTTTAGTTCCGCAAATACTCCCGCAGTTATTGAAAAATAATTGTATTTGCGATGATTTAACAATTTAAACTTACTGTTATGAAGCGATTATTACTCCTTACGTTATCATGCGCTCCATATTTGGGCTTGTTTGCTCAAGTGGATATTCATCAAAAAACGGATCTCCCTGTTATTCCGATATTAAGAGCCGGAGAACAGACCGTAAACACAGAA
Organism: Bacteroidales bacterium; assembly: GCA_030539115.1. Lineage (GTDB taxonomy): Bacteria > Bacteroidota > Bacteroidia > Bacteroidales > JAUNSR01 > JAUNSR01. The sequence goes on along the minus strand of JAUNSR010000009.1, from coordinate 64,947 downwards.
AAAAATACTAATGGAAGAAGACTTGATAATCCGGATCTTCCTGTTATTCCTATCCTAAAATCAGGCGAACAAAATGATGGTCGCAGACTTGACAATCCGGATCTTCCTGTTATCCCTATTCTAAGATCAGGAGAGCAAAACAATGGTCGCAGACTTGACAACCCTGATCTCCCTGTTATTCCTATTCTAAAATCTGGCGAACAAAATGATGGCCGCAGACTTGACAACCCTGATCTTCCTGTTTTTCCTATTCTTAGGGCAGATGAAAACGGACGCAGATTGGATAATCCGGACCTTCCTGTTTTTCCTATTTTAAGAAGCGGTGACCAAAATGATGGTCGCAGACTTGACAATCCGGATCTTCCTGTTTTCCCTATTCTTAGGGCAGATGAAAACGGACGCAGATTGGATAATCCGGATCTTCCTGCTTTCCCTATTCTAAAATCTAACGATACAAGTTTAAAAGGTGCTGATCTCCCTATAATTCCTATTTTAAGGGCACTTCAAAGAGCTGATGAAATGAAATATGACAGCTTGGTGGTTTATTCTAATTCAGATGAAACTTCTGTTATACAAAAAGTCTTGCCTGTTTATGAAAATAATGTCCTTACGTCTATAAAATATTATAATTATACAACTGAGGGGACAGATATATTTAGTTGCTATTTTAACGAAAGAGGACTTCTTGATAGAACAGATTATTTTGTTGTAAATCATAAGACCGGTGCTGAGGTTAAAGTAAATTCAATAGTTGAAGAAACTGAAATAGTTGGTGGACTTGTTGTTGAAGCTTTAAGTGCAGAGGGTGTAATGTATGTTGATGTTGATGATTTTAATGACAATATGATTAAAAGTCTTGAGGTTGTTGACGCAACAAGCGATACTTATATTCAATGCTTCTATTCTCCTGTTGCTGATAATGCATCTGAGATAGCTGTAGAAGAAAATGAGATTGAGCTAAAAGGCAATTTTGTAGAGACATCTCTTGAAGTTGTTTCAAATGTAGAATCAACATGCAAATATCAAATTGTTTCTATGAATGGTTCTTTAATGAAACAAGGTTATGTTACTCTTGGCAGCAATGATATTGATTTGTCAAACCTTACTACGGGAAGTTATATCCTTGCAGTTTCTACTCCAAATGGTCTAAACTCAAATAGAATTATCAAGCAATAATTTATTTTTTGAATTTAATGAATATTTAAAAGGGATGCGTCGAAAGAGTCTGCGTCCCTTTTATTTTTCTTTCTTTATATTTATGCCGGGTGTGGAGGAACGTCGAAAGAGTCTGCGCCCTTTTTCTTTTTTAAGAATGTGGGCATTGTTATGTGAGGAACTGCATTCTAAGATGATGCTTTCTTTTTAATTAACTACAAGAGCCTGGATTAAACTAAGATTTCTTTTAGGCAAATGATAGGTGGACAATTAAATGTTGTTGGCATTTACATTAAGCAAATTGATTATATAATATTTTTATTCAGCGCAAAATAAATTGTTGGCGGCATTTATATACATTTCAATATCAATCAAATATTATTCAACCGCATAAATTTCTCATTCCCCATAAAAATAAATAGTATGATTAAAATATATATAATTTAGATTTTTATTTGGTGTAAAATAATTAATATTCATTGAATTAAGTCGGGCTATATGTATATTTCAAATTTAATTTCATATCCTGTAATCCTTTTAAGCATGGCTTTTGTCGCCTCAGCATGTGAAAAGAATTCGGAAAGTGAGGATATCATTTCGGGAATCATTGATATTGAAAGTTCAAATGATGATGACAATATTGCTAATTCTGTTTTTTCAAAGATTGTAAAAATTAAATTCAGCAATTCTGTAACTGTCGATAACTCTTATGAAAAAGATGGAGTAACGATATCGTATTCAGGCAATGATGTTTCAATTAAATCTACTGCAAAGGAGGTTGAATATCAGCTTTCGGGCGATTGCGATAATGGCTCTTTAAGAATTGAAAGTGATAATAAATTTAAGCTTTTGCTTGACGGGGTAAACCTTTATAGCCCTAATTCCCCCGCAATTAATATTCAATCAAAGAAAAGGGCATTTATTGTTGTAAATGAGGGTACGACAAACTCCCTTAAAGATGGAGAAAATTATTCTGACAGCTCTGAAGATAGAAAAGGCACTTTATTCAGTGAAGGCCAAATGATTTTCTATGGCAATGGAGAATTAGTGATTTCTTCAAACTATAAACATGCAATATGCAGTGATCAATATGTTAGAATTGTTGAATCGAATATAAAGGTCGAAAATTCCGCAAAAGATGCAGTTCATGTAAATGATGCATTTATCATGGATGGAGGTAAATTGGATCTTGTTGCAACAAGTGACGGCATACAATGTGACGAGGGCTACATTTATATCGGAAATGGCGATATAAGAATATCTTCCTATGATGATGGTATTGTTACATCTTATCAAGGAACTGATAACACTGTAAATCCATCAATACAAATTAAAGATGGTAATATTGATATTTATACATTTGGAAGTTCTGCCAAAGGAATTAAAAGTATCGGAGATTTAACCATTGATGGCGGCAGTTTTTCAATAGAAACTATCGACAAGGGGAGTGAAGGCATTGAGAGTAAAAAAAATCTTGTTATCAACAATGGAAAAATTAAAATTATAGCAAACGATGACTGCATTAATGCTGCAAAATCAATCACAATTAATGGAGGAGAAATCTACGTCTACAGCGATACAAATGATGGTGTCGACAGTAATGGCACACTAACCATCACCGGCGGCAAGGTTTTTTCTGTTGGAAGCGGTATGCCGGAAGAAGGCTTTGACTGTGATCAAAATACATTTACTATAACCGGAGGAGAGATTATTGGAATTGGAGGAGCAACCAGCACTCCAACAGCTAATAAGTGCACACAAAACTCACTTCTTTATACAACTCAGTTAAATTCGGGAGAACTCCTTAATCTCAGCAATTCTGATGGAGAAAATATCTTTGTTGTTAAGATGCCTCGTTCTTTAAATCAAACGACTCTTCTTTACAGTTCGCCGTCTCTAAAATTAAATAATTCTTATAATATATATAAAGGAGGTTCCTATTCACAAGGAACAGATTTCAATGGATGGATAACCGATACTGATTATACAATCGGCACGCTTCTAAAGAATTTTACAGCATCTACAATAGTAAATAACTATTCTTCCGGAGGAATGGGAGGAGGAGGCGGATTCGTACCGGGAGGATTCCCAAGAACTAAAGGAGAACTTCCACCACCTCCGCCAAATGGTGAATTCCCTCCTTTTGAAGAGGGGGAGTTTCCTCCGCCACCATTTAATGAAGAAGAAAATTAATCAAATAAAGAAGAAAATTAATCATTCTTTTTGACAAATCTCCCCTCTTTCCATTCAAGGAATAGGGGAGTTTCTTTTATATATGGTTTTATAAATTTTATTTCCTCTTCGGGAAGCAGCTCTTCAAAAGGAATCGTTACAGAAATCTCAGGCTTTCCATCAACAAAGCTCATGTTAAGAAAGTTAATATCTGCCACTTTTATAATTTCATTTGTTAAAGAGTCATCAGCCAAGGTGCTTTCCAATAGAAAATCCTTAACAGATGGTTTTACAAAAATCTCATTTTGAGGAATTCTCTGCCAAACCGAATTATAAAAAGAGATTTCAGAATCGCAGCTGGGAGCACAAACTGTTTTAATTACTGCAAGAATTTTTCCGCCTTGAATAGAATCAAGTATCCTCATCTCAAAAGTGCTGTTCTGGCTGACTTGGAGTTTTAGATAATCGTCTGTAAGGTTGGTAATTTCAGAATAACCACCAAGCTTGTTAAGCATTTTAGAATCTTTGCCATTCTTTTTCAAATCATACATGTCTTTTCTTCTATTTGTATCAATTTGAATAAGCTGTTCGTCGGGCATTATTTCAAAAAGGGTGCTAATATTTTGAGAAAAAGCAGATACTGAAAAAAGAATCAATATAATTGATGTATAAATCTTTTTCATTTGTATATTATTTTATTTTTCTAACCGTTACCTCTAATGTACAAATGCGCCATTTATATACCTTTAGTTGGGTATCTCATCTTTAGGTGAGTTATGGCGATTTCATAACAATATACTTTAATAGAGTATTTATATTCAAACTTAACTATTTATATTGACAAATAACAAAGCTGAGTTATTTTGTTCCAAAATAAAGAAAAATCATAGCAATCAAAACTAAAATCAAATCTATTGATTTTTGTTTAATATTTTTCTCCTTAAAGAAAAGCCATCCTGCAATAAAGCTAACCACAACTCCGCTTCTCCTCACAAGAGATACAACAGATATCAATGCATCGGGATTGCTCAGTGCATAAAAATAAACAAAATCAGCTATTGAAAGGAAAATGGAAATTAAAGGAATGCTCCATCTCCATTGAAATGGAGTATTATGCTTTCGCTTTGGCCACCAGATTATCAGAAATACCAATCCCATCATTGCAACTTGATAGAAGTTATACCACGACTGAACAATCATCCTGTCAAGCAAAAGTCGCTGCATCAAATATTTGTCATACAATCCGCTTATTGCCCCTGTTATTGTTGCAAATACAATACACCATATCCATTTGTTGTGTGAGAATGTTATTCCCTCTTTTTTGCCAGATTTTGAAAGCATAAAAAAGCCGACAAGTGAGCATAAGACTCCTATCCATTGATACGCATTCAATCTTTCACCAAATATGAACATAGCTCCAATAAGTGTCAATATCGGCTGCGAAGCTTTGATTGGTGATGCAAGGGTTATCGGCAGGTGTTTTAATGCAAAATATGCCGACATCCATGAGGAGAGTACTATAAATGATTTTAAGATTATATATAAATGTGCCTCCTTGTTAGGTATGGGAATATAGAACATTGTTTTGTTCATAACATCGGGCATCAAATATGAACCCACTACCAAAGGCAAAAAAATCAATGAACAAAAAACAGTATTTAAAAGCAACACAGGAATAACGGCATTCTTATTTAGAGCCATTTTCTTAAACACATCATAAACGCCCAGCAATCCTGCTGAAACAAAAGCATACAAAAGCCACATAACACAAATATGAAGAATTCTTAAATATATCCCTGATTAATTGAATACTGAATCCGGATATTCTATATCTACCAAAAATAGAGCGCCGGCTATTGCTGAATCGCCTGCCTTACATCTATCTTTTTGTTCTATAATATTTTTAAAACCATCCAAAGAAAGTTTCCCTCTTCCAACAAGAAGCAGTGTCCCAACAATTGCCCTAACCATATTTCTAAGGAAGCGGTCAGCTTTAATAGTAAATATCAAATCATCATCGCCTATTCTTTCCCATTTTGCATACATGATTTTGCAGTTGTTTGTCTTAACATCGGTATGAAGCTTTGAAAAACTTGTAAAATCTATATAATCAAAAAGCATTGAAGCTGCCTGATTCATTTTATCCACATCAATTTCACCTCTTAACCTATATTTAAAGTCACCGCCAAAGGGATCTTTCTTTGAAGTAACATAATATTTATAAGTTCTTGCCAAGGCACTGAATCTTGCGTGGGCATCATCTTTCACAGCAACTATCTTTTCTATAGCTATATCTTTTGGTAAGACTCTGTTAAGTCTGTCTGCTAATAAATCGACATCCTCAATCTCTTTTTCAATATCAAAATGAGCCACCATTAAAGAGGCATTTACGCCTGTGTCGGTTCTTCCGGCTCCTGTAACTGTTATTTTCTCTCTTAAAATCATCGAGAGCTTTTCTTCTATTGTCTGTTGAACAGAACTATCCTTAGGCTGAATTTGCCAGCCATGATAATTCGCTCCGTTGTATGAAAGGAATATGAAATATCTTTTCAAAGTGATAAAATATAAAAATTAAGTAATGATTATTTATAGAATGCCTATAAATAAAGCAGCAATCAACCTGTTTATAATATGACTGCAAAGTTAATCTATTTTACTGAATATCAATGGCAACTATTTATCGATACGTTTTCTTATCTGGCTGTTATATGAAAGCAACCCTGATTTATTTCATATTTGACATAGCATTTTTTCTCTTTTCTTAAATCTCTAAGCACTTCGCCCAAAATATGTTTCAAATGCTCCACCGGTATATCATGAGGGTAATCATTATTTATTCTATTATATCTTGCATAAGCGATATCGAATGTAGTGCCATAACGATGAGCAGAATTTTGGCTTGCATTAGTATTTTTTCTTCTTAACTTTTTAACATCATCTTCTGAGCGAAGAACGCTTGTAACTACAATCTCAAAGCTGTCAACACCTTTGCTCCTTAATGAATCCTGAAAATTGCCGGCAATCTTCTCAAGCAGGTCATTTGCCTTTGGCACAAGAAATGGTATTGAATAATCCAGGTTATCAAGTTTATATAAATCAGAAGACTTAAGTTCAACGAGTTGCCGCTTATGCTTTTCAGCATCTTTTCTGGAAATAACTTTAGGAACTCCATTTTTTTTTGCAGCTTCGAGATGCTTGTCGTTCAAATCATTAAAAACTTTTCTAAAGTTCCCAAAATGCTTTATTTGAATCTCTTTTTTCTCTACAGTTTTATCACTGCAACTGCAGCCTGTATAAACTCCAATAAAAAGAGCTACACATGCTGCGATAAATATTCTTTTAATCATCTATTAAAAATTATCTTCTTGGAATATAATTGTTGATTTCTCAAAACAGCTTATAATCGATATACAATAATGGCCGTTTAATACATTATTACATCAACTGCATTTTAAAAATCATCAATTTTGGTAATCTCGATACTACAAATATACTATAAAGAAGCAAATATTATTTTCCAAAACACCCTATATGACTGCATTAAGAGAAAAAATAAAAGTCGTTTTTTAAAATAATAGATATTTAAACTTCCTTTAATTGAGGTTTATTCTATTTTTAATAACTTGCAGCATAATATCATTAAAGTGTGTTTGCCGTTTTACGGCTTCATGTCTTTTTGATTCTTTTATAAAATCTTTTTTTGCAATATCACTGCATATTGATAAATAGATTTAAATATTCCCATTTGTGATTTACCCCAACTGTTAGTTCTTATGACCAAATTATTAACCCTTGCTCTTAGTATGGCTTTTCTTATGACTTTTTTCTTAAATCTCTTTAAGAAAGACAATATAAAAATTATTTCTCCAAAGAAGTTCCAAACTGAAATTTCAAAAGACAATGTTCAGCTTATTGATGTCAGAACAAAAAGTGAGTTTGATGAGGGGCATATAAAAGATGCCGCTCTTTTAAACGTTCAGGACTCAATATCTTTTGCCGATGGAGTTAACGATTTTGACAAAGAGAAACCGGTTTACATTTATTGCAGAAGCGGAAAAAGAAGCCATAAAGCAGCTCTTATTTTTGATAAATCAGGTTTTAAAGTATATGAACTAAAAGGAGGTATTTTAAATTGGAAAAATTCAGACCTCCCTTTAGAGCCTTAAAATATAATTTTATTAATATGCAATTATAAATCTATTTTATAAAAAGCTACAACAGCACCTCTTCTGAAATCGTGTCAAGCCAATTGGGTAGATTTTGAATAAAGTCTTTCCTGTCACTTTTTGTAGGCGGTGCAAATAATTCAATTTGTAAGTCATGACATTTCTCTTTCAAGTTTTTTTCAATAGGATAATAACTTGCCAAAACTGCCTGAGAAATATTACCGCCATAAGTTTGACGAACGGCATCTATCTTGTAAATATCGTTTGAACCAACCATCCCTGACTTACATTCAATGAATATTACCTTTTGCTTGTTGTTTAAAAGTACATCAACCTCATTTTTCATTTGATTCTCTCCCGGAGACTGGAAAATAACGCTTTGCCACACTTCAGGAGATTTCGGCTGAAGTCGGCTCCAATTCCTTACTTGCTGAGCAACCAGGGTTTCCCACCATCTTCCATCAAACAATAGAAATGTAGCATTTGGCTGGTTTAGTCTAAGAAGAGTCCTGTTTTGCTGCATAACATGGATTGTCCCATCTTTTTGTTTAAAACGGATATCATCGCCCAGCGTTTGAGAACTTGGCAGACAGGCAAGTTCGGATTTGCAGTATATCCCAAAAAACTTCCTCAATCGAGTGTAAACATCAGGATAGTTTTCTATAAAATTCTTGATCTTTCTCGATGCTCTGATGTCTTCATCTTTAAGTTCCTTTGCATCTTGATATTGTGAAATGTTATTTCCGCTGAGAGCAAGAATCTCTTTATTGTTTAAAATGCAGTTTAGAGGAGTAATCTCATAGGTATCCATTCTTACACTGTCTCCAAGCTGAGTTAGATAAAACGGATAGGCATGATATTCAATCGCAACTCTGCAGGCAGCAAAAGCCATCGGTTTTGTCCCTTCAGAAAGATTATAAGAGAAAACTCCTTCAAATTCTCTATGAATATCTTTACAAATGCGAATAATATTTTTACAGTCGTATGGGTCGGTATGATAGACTTTGCAAAGAATATTTTTGGGCAATAAATTTAAAAGCGGCTTATAAATATCTTTTGTCTCATCAGTCTCAATAAGATGAATATAATCAGGTTTTAATTCTTTTATTCCATGATATACAGAAGTTAGATCTCTTCCAAGAAGTATTATCTGATGTTTCATTGTATTAGATTTTAAATGATATTTCGTTCTAAAAATGAGATCTCAATAATATAGCTTTTTGATAAGCCATTTATTAATCTAAATAAGTTGGAGACTAATGCTTGAAACCTCTCTTTAAAGATAGAAAAAGAATCTCTTTTAATTGATTTTTTTCATGTTCTGTATTTTATAAAAGTTTAAAAAAAGAAAAAAAGAGCATTAAATAGGATGTTTAATACTCTCTAAAAACATATTTACGTCTAAAACCGCACTTAGTTTTATTAATCAGCCCTTTTAGTGAGATAAATCAATACAGGATAGTGGTCGCTATATCCATTTATAAATACCCCTGATGAGAAAGTGCGTTTTGGATAACCTTTATATTCACCCTCCTCAGTGGTTAAGAAAGGCTTGTTAAATACTTCTGCTTTCCAAAATTTTAATGGGTCATTTTCATCCTTGCCAAGAAGATTGTTTGAAATAAGAATCTGATCAAACATATTCCAGCTTCCATTGTAGGCAAGAGAACCTATTCCTCTGTCAAATATTGGCCATACTGTGTTGTAAAAATCGCTCTTTTCTGTTTGTGATATCTCTTTTCTGCCCCCGAGAACCTCCTTTAAACTCTTATTTGTGGGGTCATCGTTAAAGTCTCCCATAATTATAATCCCTCCGTTTGGGTCATCTCTAAACAATGAATCGGCTATATGTTTGGTAAGTGAGGCTGCTGCTTCCCGAAGATAGCTTGATGAACTTTCTCCTCCAAGTCTTGATGGCCAATGATTGACAATCACACTGACTTTTGCACCTCCCAAAAGACCTGTAACAACCAATTGATCCCTTGTTCTAAAATTCGGATTCTTAGAAAGATATAAATTGTGGGTTGCTGAAGACAGTACCTTAAATAATCTTGGATTGTATATCAATGCAACATCCACACCTCTTTTGTCGGGCGAATCATAGTGCACAATTTGGAGATGCCACTCCTTTATACTTTTTTGGTTTACAAGGTCCTCGAGAACGGAACGGTTTTCAAGCTCTACAACCCCATATACAGCAGGTCCCTGAGGAATAAATTTTCCCGCCATCTCTTTAAATACCGAAGCCATGTTTTTTAGTTTGCTGTTATATTTGGCCCCATTCCATTGCTTGTCGCCTTGTGGTGAAAACTCCAAATCATAATTCCCATTATTATTTATTGTATCAAAGAGGTTTTCAAGGTTATAAAATGCAACACCATATACATTAACTTTTTTTTCTTGTGAGTAACAGAGAAAACAAAGAGCTATAAAAGAGATTAAAAATAAAACTGTCTTTGTCATTTGATTGTTCAAATTTATGAAGTACCAATAAACTCAATTAATAATATAAATATAAAAAACGGCTGAATTGATTACTCAGTTCTTAATAATGAAACCTTTTTGCTTAATAATTAGTTCAAGAATAATTATGTCATAATTGTCAAAATGACTAAACATTAAAAATAAAAAATATAAAAAAACAATGATTGGAGATAATGACATGAATGGCTTAATAAATGTTCGCACATGAAAAAAAGTATATTGTTGACAATCTCTTTTTCCCTATTTTCATTTATTGCTTTCTCGCAAAAAATAGGAGGAATAAAAGGTTTAATAGTTAACTCGGAAACCGGAGTGGGAGTGATAAGCGCTCAGGTTTCTGTTTTAGGTGAGGCAATTTCTGTAACAAGCTCCCAAGATGGCGATTTTAGAATTTCCACTATTCCTGTGGGCAAAACAACGATAGAAATTGTTTCTTTAGGCTATCAAACTTTAAGTATGGAAGTGGATGTTGCCGAGGGTGTTATTGCAAATATTGGGACAATTCGTCTCCACCCTATAATCGACCCATATTTTAATGATGAAGAGGGTATAATAACCTTTGATGAGTCTCAGCTTGATGATGAATCTGGCAGTTCGCAATCTATCGGTAATCTTTCGGGAGCTTCCTATGATGTTTATCTAAGCACAGCCAGCTATGCTTTTGGGGCAACCAGATTTAGGATTAGAGGCTACGATTCTGATTTCTCATCAACCTATATTAATGGAATTAATTTTGATGACCCTGCAAGAGGATACTTTAATTATTCCATGTTGGGGGGAATGAACAATGCTTTTAGAAATAAAAATGTAGTCAACGGCATTGATTTTGCCAGTTTCACCTTTGGCGATATAGGTGGTGCTGTCAATATCTCTACCAAAGCCTCTATGTTTTCACCCGGCTCAAGGGCAAATATTGCTTTTACAAACCGAAACTACAAATGGAGGGGCATGTTTACCTATGCAACCGGCGTTAGACCCGATGGCTGGAGTTTCGCTTTCTCTGCCATTGGTCGTTTTGCCGATGAAGGCGTTGTTCCGGGGACTTTCTACCGCTCTTGGGGATATTTCATTACTGCAGAGAAGATTCTAAATGATAAAAATACCATAATGATGACAACATTTGGTGCACCTACTCAGAGAGGGCAAGCTTCAGCCACCTATGAAGAGGTTTACAATCTGACCTCCAACAATCTTTACAATCCAAATTGGGGGTATCAAAATGGCAAGAAACGTAATTCAAGAGTTGTCGAATCGTATGACCCATCATTTATTCTCAATTGGGAGTGGAAACCTGATATTTCAACCACTTTACGCACAGGAGCTGCATTTAAAATGACTAATTATTCATCCTCTGCACTTAATTGGTATAATGCTGCCGATCCTCGTCCTGATTATTACCGATATCTGCCGAGTTATTATTCAGGTCTTTTTGGTACTGCAGATCCTTATGCTCAAGAGTTGCTCACCAGCCTATGGGAAAATGACCTTTCATTTCGTCAAATAGACTGGGATAAAATGTATCAGGTCAATTATTTAAATAACTGGGAGAACGAAAATCGAGGAAAGAATTTAGGTTCGACATATATATTGGAAAACAGATACAGCAACCAAATAAATTATATGTTTAACACCAACCTTAACAAAAGATTGAGTGATTACATTACTTTGCAGGCAGGAGCTGGCTTTAAATATACTAATGCCAGTTTCTTTAAGAAAATTGACGATTTGTTAGGTGGTGAGTACTGGTTGGATATTGACCAATATGCTGAACAGGATTTCCCAAACAATCCTGATATTCTTCAAAACAACCTTAACAATCCAAACTTCAGGGCTAAAAAGGGAGATAAGTTTGGCTACAATTATGATATCAACTATCTAAATTCAAACCTCTGGCTGCAAAATAATTTTAATCTTCCTCATTGGGATGCATACTATTCAGGAGAGCTTTCTTATACTCAGTTTCAAAGAGACGGTAAGATGAGAAATGAAAGAGCCCCCGACAATTCATTCGGCAAAAGTGAGATGAAGCGTTACTTGAATTTTGGTGTTAAAGCAGGCGCTACTTACAAACTTGACGGCAGAAACTATTTTACAATAAATGCATTGTATGAAACTGTAGCTCCTCATTTTGCAAATGCCTACATTTCTCCAAGAATTAAAGATACGCCTGTTCCCAACTTGAAAAATCAGAAAATTATCTCTGCCGACATTACCTATCGTTTTGCATATCAAAAATTGAAAGGAAGAATCACCGCCTTTGCAACAAACTTTTATGACCAAACAGAGGTCTCCTCATTTTTTCATAACACCTATCAGACATTGGTTAACTACATTCTTACAGGTGTAAGAAAAAGATATCAGGGCATTGAGTTGGGCATAGCCTACAAGATGACCCCTGCATTGACAGCATCCTTTGTCGGAACAGTGGCAAGATACCGGTATGTAAACCAACCTGAAGCCATTACTAATTATGAAAATGGTAGTTTGCCCGATGATTCTCAGACTGCATATCTAAAGAATTTTTATGTTGCCGGCACTCCTCAGCAGGTTTTTAATTTAGGACTTAAATGGGCTGCTCCAAAGCTATGGTTTTTTGATGTTAATGTGAGCGCTTTTGATATGGCTTATGTTTCTCTTTCTCCTTCCAGAAGAACAGAGTCTGCCATGGGTTTTGAACTTACAGGAAACACTCAGCAGGAAATGGAAAACAACTATATTAAAAAAGCAAAGGAGATAACCTGTCAACAAAAGCTTAATGGAGGATGGTTACTTAATGCCTCGGTTGGAAAATTGGTATATCTTGACAGAAAACGCTCACTTAATGTAAATGTCGGGCTTAACAATATTCTTAATTATAGAAATCTTCAAACAGGTGGCTATGAACAGGGCCGCTTTGACTATACTGACTACAATGTTAATAAGTATCCTAATAAATATTATTATGGACAAGGTATTAATGTATTTGTAAGCGTGGGTGTTAAATTCTAAAACATTGTCTCATTTTTTACTAACTATAATTATTATGAAATCAAAAATATTTAAGCTGTTATTTTTTATCTCTTTAATCTTTGCTTTTGGCTGTGCCCGGGACTTTGATATTCCTCCACTTGATATTCCTAAAGCAACAATCACTGCAAACACAACTATACTTGAGCTTAAACAGGCCTTCCCTGATGCTCTTGAGCAGGTGGGGGTAAAGCCAAATGGTGAGAACTATATTATTGAAGGCGTAGTCATTGGAAACGATGTTGAAGGGAATATTTATAAAAACCTCATGATTCAGGATTCAACAGCAGCCATAACTATTGGCATAAACAGCACTGATATTAATTCAACCTACAGAATAGGCCAGCAAATAGTTATCAATTGCACAGGTTTATATGTGGGACTTTACAATAATCTTCAGCAATTAGGGTATGAAACTGATGATGGAACCGGCATAACTTTTATGCTCTCGACTTTGTTTGCCGAGAAAACTCAGCTAAACGGACTTCCGGCTTATCCAATTGATACAATAGTTGGTGATATCGCCTCTTTGCCAACAACGTTTCCAGCCTTGATGACCTATCAAAGTCAATTGTTTGTCTTTAAGGATGTATATTTCCAAAATGGTGGTGTATGGCTGTATACCAATTCAGGTAAAAATACAACAAGGTATATTTTTGACAGTGAAGGCAATAAGTTGGCGGTTTATAACAGCAGTTACAGTACTTTTGCCAATGATACTTTACCTTCCGGCACAGGAAATGTTGTTGGAATACTTTCATATTTCAAGAACTCATATCAACTTTTAATGAGAATGTCGAGCGATGCTTATGGTTTTAAGGTTACCGATTAAATAACTTATACTATTTTTTGACGGAATTTGTAGAATTGTGTTACAAGAAAATGAGTGATGCAGAAATCTTATCCTAATGAAGATATATTTCCGCATCACTCATTTTTTTTAAAATATTGTTCAGACAATAACCCAATTTATTTTAATGTCAAATTGGATATGTCGTTATATAAAAACTCTATTTGTAATTTTCAGCCTCGCGGTTAATATATTCAAATATTTCTCTGTCATTATTGGTTAATATCATGCCTCTTCTTTCCATCATTTTTGAAGCTGTTTGAAAGAATTTCACCAAATTGACATCCGAAAAACCGGATGCGCCTCCTTCACTGAACGAGGGAACAAAATTGCGTGGAAATCCGCTCCCGTGAATATTTACTCCTACTCCCAATATTGTGGCAGTATTGATCATAGAGTTAATGCCCGTCTTGGAATGATCACCCATAATTAAGCCGCAAAATTGCAGCCCTGTCTTAAGAAATTTCCCTTGAGGGTAACTCCAAAGCTTTATCTCGCTGTAGTCGTTTTTTAGATTTGAAGCGTTCGTGCCCGCTCCGATATTGCACCATTCACCAACAACGGCATTGCCAAGAAAACCCTCATGAGCTTTATTGGAATATCCAAACATTATTACGTTGTTCAATTCGCCGCCAACCTTGCAGTATGGGCCAAGAGTTGTTGCACCATAAATTTTTGTGTTCATGTTTGCCACCGAATGTTCGCACATTGCAAAGGGAGCTCTGATGACGCTTCCTTCCTGAACTTCGGCACCTTGACCAATATAAACCGGACCATTGGAAAGATTTAATATGGCACATTCTATTTTTGCCCCTTTCTCTATAAAAATCTTGGGAGTGCCATCTTCAAAATACTTTTCACCAATAATTCTTACACTTTCAGAAATTGGCTCACTTTGTCTGCCTTCAGTAATGAGACGAAAATCATCTTCTATTGCAGTTTCATTTAAAAGAAAAAGGTCGTACAGCCTGTCAAAAGAGAGAATCTTTGATTGTGTCTGAGTTGAGGTGAAAAAAGAGGAGCTGTTAAATTGGTCGATGGTCCCTCTGAAAGCAATAACTCGGTCTTTGTCCATCAAAACCTGTCCTTTGTTCAAAAGCTCAATTTCTGCGCTTAGCATTAACGATGGAGTTACATTTCCGGCAATAAATATGTTGTCATCCTCTATTATAAGCGGGTATTTCTTCTCTAAATATTTTTGTGTCAGAACGGAATAATTGCCAGGCAATACTCTTTCCCATTTTTCTTTTATTGTTAAAATGCCAAATCTAAACTCTGCAATCGGACGCGTAAATGAAAGCGGCAGAAGTTGGTCTCGGATTTGACCATCAAAAAGTATTATGTTCATAAGGCTTATGATTTATTTGATATTCATTCCACTTAATTGGTGTGTCCAAGAAAGTGAGTTGTGTTTAGAAACTCTTTTCAAAACAAATACAAATATAGCAAGTTTAATTTTTATTGTCTTTTTTGAAATGTCATCAAGCAAAAAATTATAACTCAATAGTTTAATTATTCTCATTGATGATTTTTTTATTTTTTCCAAATAAAAAATAAAATAACTTTAGTTGTTTGATAAAAATATTTATGTATTTGTAAATAAATACTTAAATAAAATATGTAAAATACTATAATGTTTTATTAAAATGTTTGGTGAAAAAAACAGGCTTATTAATCAAAATAGCCCAATTGATGGGCTTAATATCAAAACAAATCTACAGCTTGCTAAGTTTAGAGGCTTTTGTGAATGATATCGCAGCTTTTAGGTTAGGAAAAGTGTTATGAGATTAAGGTTTGTAAAGCAAAAGAAAGACAAAATATTTATTTTGAAGAAACTCTTTGTCCTAAAAATAAAAAATATGGAGTGTTATAAAATAAAAAAGCTCCCATCATCAGATGGAAGCTTTAAATATCATTGTCCGACAGAATTATTTTTTTCTGTTAGCGTAACGGCTCATGAACTTATCAACACGTCCTGCTGTATCTACCAATTTAGATTTACCAGTGTAGAAAGGATGAGAAGAACTTGTGATTTCAAGTTTTACTAATGGGTATGTAACACCGTCGATATCAACTGTTTCACGAGTGTTGATAGTAGAACGGGTAATAAACATATCATCGTTAGACATGTCTTTAAATACTACCGGACGATAGTTTTCAGGATGAAGTCCTTGTTTCATTGCTATATATTCTTTAATAATTATTTTTTCGATAACGCTTGGTAGAGTGTAATACTTTCGGACTGCAAATGTATTGATAACTTTTTAATTAGAAAAATATTTGCTTTGTTTTTTGAAAAAGAATAGTCATTAAATTAGTTTGATTAATAATATGTCATGGGGTGTTGAAATATTTTTAACAAAAATACATAATCTATTAATGTATTGTATATTAAACGCAAATCAGTACAGCTGAAAAAAATGTTTTATTTTTTTGTGCTGGACTTGCGGGGTGATTTTAGGGGAGGAGAGATTTTTTATTGATTAAAAAAGCGGTGGCATGAAATGAATTAGCATTGTTGTATCATTATATCTTATGAATGAAAAAATGAAAATTCTGTAAAACTTTTAAAGTTTTTCGAGAAATGGATTTTTTATTGTTGAAGTTTTGATTTTGTTAAAAAAATGAGACATAAATAATGATATTTAAAAACTTCTTGTTAAAGAAGTCAAATAACAATTTGAAAAAGTAGCTGTTAATAAAATTAATTTTCAGTAAAATACTATCTTTGCCGAAGTTTTATTATTAATGTAAAAACTTTACACAATGATTAATTACAAAGACCTTGGTTTGGTAAACACAAAAGAGATGTTTGCTAAAGCAATTGCAGGTGGTTACGCTATTCCTGCATTTAACTTTAATAATATGGAGCAGCTTCAGGCTATTATTCAGGCTGCGGCTGAAACAAAATCTCCTGTGATTCTTCAGGTTTCCAAAGGTGCACGTCAATATGCTAATCAGACATTGCTTCGTTATATGGCTGAAGGTGCAGTTGAATATGCAAAGGAACTTGGTTGGGAAAAACCGCAGATTGTTCTTCACCTTGACCACGGTGATTCTTTCGAAACATGTAAATCATGTATCGATATGGGATTCTCTTCAGTAATGATCGACGGATCTCACCTTCCTTATGATGAAAACGTAGCTCTTACAAAGAAAGTTGTTGAGTATGCTCACCAATTTGACGTAACTGTAGAGGGTGAACTTGGCGTATTGGCTGGTGTTGAAGATGATGTATGTGCAGAACATCACACATATACAGAACCTGATGAAGTTGTTGATTTTGTAACAAAAACAGGATGCGATTCATTGGCTATCTCAATCGGTACTTCTCATGGAGCTAACAAATTCAAACCTGAACAATGCACACGCAATGCTGATGGTATATTAGTTCCACCGCCATTGGCATTTAACGTTCTTGATGGTGTAATGAAAGAACTTCCAGGTTTCCCTATCGTTCTTCATGGTTCTTCTTCAGTTCCACAAGAAGAGGTTGCAACAATAAACAAATTCGGTGGTGCATTGAAAGATGCAATCGGTATTCCTGAAGACGAATTGCGTAAAGCTGCAAAATCAGCAGTTTGCAAAATCAATATCGATTCAGACAGCCGTCTTGCTATGACAGCTGCTATTCGTGAAGTTTTCGCTACAAAACCTGCAGAATTCGACCCTCGTAAATACTTAGGCCCTGCTCGTGACAATATGAAAAAACTTTACAAACACAAAATCGAAGCTGTTCTTGGCAGCGCAGGTAAAGCTGAATAATATTTGTTGAAATTATATCAATATAAAGACCGACTAAAATGATTTATATCTTTTAGCCGGTCTTTTTTCTTATGCTTGATAGATTTTCATTCAGTAGAAAATAAAAAGACTTAGAATCAGGATTGTTGAATCGTTGTTCTAAGTCTTTTTGATGAGAGCCAAAAGCTCTTTTAAAAATTCTTTCAAGAGAAATTTGAGAATATAGTTTATTTAATCTCAATCTCTTCTTTTAAATCTATCTCGATTTTTTCTTTGTCGTAGAATCTATATTCTACCATCGCTAAAGATTGGTCCGGGATAAGTTTGAATTTAAAACCATATTTGAATTTCCATTTCAAATATTGGGATAAAATACCTTTTTTGATGAAAGCTGCAACGAATGGGTGTACGTGCAAGGTGAAATCATTCATTTTAAGTTTGTTTACCATATAATCTATTTTATCCTCAAGACGGTCAGGAAATAAAATAGAGGGCTGAATTGTTTTTTTGCCAAAACAAACAGGACATTCCTCGGTGGTTTCTACATCCATCGCCGGACGAACTCTTTGTCTTGTTATCTGCATAAGTCCAAACTTGCTTAGTGGCAGAATATTGTGTTTAGCCCTGTCGAGAGACATCAATTCTCTCATCTTATCAAATAGCTTTTGCCTGTTCTCGGTCTCTTGCATATCGATATAGTCGATGACTATAATTCCTCCCATGTCCCTTAGTCTGAGCTGACGGGCAATCTCTTCTGCCGCTGCGAGGTTTACATCGATTGCATTGTTCTCCTGACCGGAATTTGATTTTGAACGGTTGCCGCTGTTTACGTCAATTACATGAAGAGCTTCGGTGTGCTCAATAATAAGGTAGGCACCGCTTTTGAAAGAAACGGTCTTTCCAAAAGAGGATTTTACCTGTTTAGTAATGGCAAAGTTGTCAAATATCGGAAGCTCTCCTTTATAGAGCTTTACAATATCGGCACGTTCTGGAGCAATAAGAGTAACATAATTCTTTATCTGATGGAATGTTTCATCATCATTGACCCAAATATCCTGAAAGGAGGGATTGAAAATATCTCTCAAAAGAGCAACAGTTCTACCCGTTTCTTCGAAAACTAATGATGGCGTTTTTGCCTTTAATAGTTTTGTAAGGCTGTCTTCCCAGCACTGAACTAAAGTTTTCAATTCGTTGTCAAGCTCTGCCACTCTTTTACCCTCAGCAGAGGTCCTGACAATAACTCCAAAGTTTTTAGGTTTGATGCTTTGAAGCAATTGCTTTAGTCTCGCTTTTTCCTCATTGGATTTAATCTTTTGAGAAATAGACACCTTGTCGGAGAAAGGAATAAGAACCAAGTATCGACCTGCAAAAGAGATTTCTGTTGTTAGTCGTGGCCCTTTAGAGGAGATAGGCTCCTTGGTAATTTGCACCAATATCTCTTGGCCCGCTTTAAGAAGGTCGGAGATGGTGCCGTCTTTTTCAATATCGGGCAAAATTGTCGCTTTGGAAATTGAAAGCGTCTTTTTCCTGTCTGATAATTGTTGCTTTACAAACTTAGCTTCTGAACTGAACTGTGGTCCTAAGTCCAGATAATGAAGGAAAGCATCCTTTTCGTATCCTACATCCACAAATGCTGCATTCAATCCGGGCATCAGTTTTTTTACTTTACCCAGGTAGATATCCCCAACAGAAAAAGAGATATTGCGAGCTTCTTTTTGAAACTCAACAAGTCGTTTGTCTTCCAAGACAGCGATTGCGATCTCTTTTGGTTGTACATCTACTACAAGTTCGCTTGTCACTTTCTTTTATTTTTTTAATTTAAGAATAATGATCAATCTTCCACCTTGCGGCTTTCAAATAACATTTTTCTCGGAAGGAGATAAACAATCACATAACAAAGATCATTTGTAATACAACAAAGGTTAATTGTAACGGATGTCTGTCCTTTTGTGGATAACAATAAATGGTATAATACACAAAGAACAAACTTAATCAGTAAACTTCCTAAGTTTGTTCTTGAGCCTAAAATAGAGCTAAAACACTATTAGTGTTTTTTATGTCTATTTTTTCTTAGTCTTTTTTTACGCTTGTGCGTACTCATTTTGTGGCGTTTACGTTTTTTTCCGCTTGGCATGATGTATGCGTTTTAATTAGTTAATACTATAAATTAATTATTTTACTTCTTGCATAAAAGTCTTGGCAGGCTTGAATGCAGGAATGTTGTGTGCAGGAATGATAATTGTTGTATTTTTAGAGATGTTTCTTGCTGTTTTTTGAGCTCTTTCCTTAACGATAAAGCTACCAAATCCTCTTAAATAAACGTTTTCCCCTTTTGCTAACGAGCTTTTAACACAGTTCATAAACTGTTCTACACTTTCAAGTACTGTAGCTTTGTCAATCCCTGAATTCTTTGCAATCTCGTTTACAATGTCTGCTTTTGTCATCTTTGTTAAGATTTATGATGATTTATACTTATAAAATGTTTTAATTTTTTGGCTTGCAAATATATAGCTTTTATTCTTATCAGAAAATATTGAGCTTCATTATTTTTCATTAAACAGCCATTTTTGCTTTCAAAATGCAAATATCGCATTTTTTTTTGGTTTAGATATTCTTTGCCTATTCATTCTTAGCTAATTAACATTTTATTTCAAATCGCTCTCAAACATTTTATAATACTTAAATTTTTTTTTTTGTTATATATTTTTTTTTGATGGTATAAAAGCATCCATTTCTTCTTAGGTTTTGTCTATTATTCCGGCAATGTACTAACTTCTTAAATTAACCTCTCGCTTGAGATAATGTCAAAAGTATAACGTCATATTACATATATGTGTTTTTTGTTTGAATAACTTTTTGTTTCTTCGTCATTGTCAGGATGAAATCCTCTGCCTGTTAGATAGTTGAAATGGTATTAGAATTTAAATATTGACATGTGGAATGATAATTTTCGAGGAGGACATCTCCACTATTATATATAAGGTGTCAAAAATTATTTAAGACGACATGGCTTTAGCGGCTTATATCTTACACTATTATATATGAAGCTGGATAATAACTTGGTTAATCATACAGTTTTAGAAAAGGACACATACATTATTATATATGGAAAATGAATATTATCAATGAAGTGATTTAAGGGTTTCCAGCTTGTTTTTATAAAGAGAATGTCTGTATCTTTTTGCTTTTTAATTTACGGAGATTTGTTAAAATGACTATTTATATTTTTAAAAAAAGAACCTGATTAGTTAATCATGCGTTATACAATTTGAATACTATTCGTTTTTTTATTAAATTTGGTATTCTTAAACTTTTAAAAGTTATAAATCATGTCTGTTAATAAAGTTATTCTTATTGGCAATGTTGGAAAAGAGCCAGAAGTAAGGTATTTAGAGGGCGGAATAGCTGTCGCTTCCTTCACTTTAGCCACAACAGAAAGAGGGTATAAGACTCAAGCCGGTGTACAAATTCCGGAACGTACTGAATGGCATAACATTATTGCTTGGAGAGGCTTGGCGGAAATCGTTGAAAAATATGTAAAGAAAGGCACTCAATTATATATCGAGGGAAAAATTCGTTCAAGAAGTTGGGACGATGCACAAGGAGTGAAACATTACGTAACTGAAATTTATGCAGATAATCTTCAGCTATTGGGCTCTCGCTCTGAATCAAATCAAAATTATGCTCAAAATAAGTCTAATGGCTCTCAGACTCAGCAAAACAATGCTCAGACCTATCAAACAAATTCTCAGGTTAACCAGAATTATGCTCAGACTCAGTCAAATATGGTTTCTGGGGCTGACGAGATGCAAAACAACAATAAAAATCAAACTTTGTCAGAGCAGCAGTCACGAGCTGCCACTCCCTTTTCTGAAAATAATGACTCTGACTCTCTGCCTTTCTAATACATAATTATTATATTTGCGCTAAAGAAGTATGATTACTTTCGGAAGAGTTGAAACATTCATTGTCTTGACTCTTCTGTATGTGATGTTTTTTATAAATATCACATACAACTATTGTTTAACTAATACAAAAATCTTTGGACCCGGATCATTTATCTCAGCCCTTATTAACAGCAATTCAATTACAAACTCCATCGTTAAGTGCAATAATTGCAATAATTCTTGCATTATTGTTATTATGTGCTTCCGGCTTCATTTCAGCCTCAGAGATTGCTTTTTTCTCACTATCGCCTCTTGATAGGAGCCGATTGGATGAGAAAGAACACCCTTCCGACCAAATAATAAATGATTTATTAAGCAGATCTCAATTTTTACTTGCAACAATACTTATAGCCAACAATTTTGTAAATGTTGCAGTTGTCATTTTATGTACATTCTTCATGAATGCCATATTTTTAGAGATTCCTGCTGTAATTTCCTTTATATTTCAGACAGTAATACTTACCTTTTTGCTGCTTTTGTTTGGCGAGATCATGCCGAAAATTTATGCTTCTTCCAATGCCCTTAAGTTTGCAAGATTTTCAGCCTCTGTTTTGAGTACACTTCAAAAGTTTTTCTATCCTTTGGCTTCACTTTTGGTCATTACCACCGATGTTATAAACAAAAGGTTTTCTTCAAAGAATGAAAATATTTCAATGGATGATCTTTCTCAGGCTCTTGCTCTGACATCTCACGAGATTAAGGAGGAAAAAAATATGCTTGAAGAGATTATCAAATTTGGTGACAAGACTGCACTTGAAGCAATGACCTCCAGGGTTGAGATGACTGCCGTTGAGATAACTGCAGATTATGAAAGTGTGATGAAGCTTGTTGTAGATACCAATTATTCGCGAATCCCTGTTTTTGAAAATACTGAAGATCACATAAAAGGCATTTTATATATTAAAGACCTTCTTCCATATCTTGATCGCCCTGACAATTTTGACTGGCAAACTCTTATACGTCCAGCATATTTCGTGCCTGAAACTAAGAAAATTGATGATTTGCTTGAGGATTTCAGATCAAAGAAAATCCATGTTGCAATTGTTGTTGACGAATTTGGCGGAACTTCCGGGCTTATCACACTAGAAGATGTCCTTGAGGAGATTATCGGCGAGATCAGCGATGAGTATGATGATGATGAATTGTATTTCCAAAAGTTAAGCGATAACACATGGATATTTGAGGGAAGAACTCCTTTAAATGATTTTTACAAGGAGACCGATCTTGATGATGAAGCCTTTGAAAATAAAGGAGAGGTTTGTGAAACTCTTGCAGGGCTTATTTTGGAGATTAAAGGTGATTTCCCAAAATCCAATGAAGTTTTGACATATAAAAATTTCAGATTGACAATTTTATCAATGGATAAAAGAAGAATTCAAAAAATCAGATTTACAATTGTTCCATCCGGTGAATAACCTGACTATACAAAGTAAAGTTGTAGAATCTATCGGTTTTGGTGTAATAATCTCAACGAGTATTATAGTTTTATAAAGCCATACTGCCTTATAAGCATGTTTTTTTTCAATCATATCTTATGAATAATACGGTTATATAAATTATTCACTGTTTTCACACAGCAGATATTCATACTATCAAAACGAAAAAGAATATTTATATTTAGCGGCAAATCAATCGCTGCTTTTTTTTATTAAAACTCCATTTAAATTAAACAATAAGAATATGCCTTTGATAAATAAATTTGAGAAAGATAACTCTACAATAGGAATATGGAAAATTGAAGAGGAGGAATCCTCCCTTATGAATATCCTTTCCGAAGAAAAGATTGATAAGGATAAATTAAACTCCTTTACAAGCCTTTCAAGGAGAAAAGAGTTTTTATCTGTCAGGGCATTAATTAAATCAATGCTCGGTTTTTTGCCACAAATTGATTACCATTCACAAGGGAAACCTTTTTTTAAAGACTTTGACTATAATATTTCAATATCGCATACTAAAGGTTTTGCCACAGTAATTATTTCAAAGAGCGAGTCGATCGGCATAGATATAGAGCAATTGGGTGACAGAGCCTTTAGAATTAAAGATAAATTCCTCAGCGAAGCCGAAATAAAGGCAATGGATGAAAAAAATCCATCTCTTTATTGTTGTATTTGCTGGTCAGCCAAAGAAACATTGTTTAAGGCCTTGGGTTGTACAGATGTGTTCTTTGATGAAATGTTACTTCTCAGTCCTTTTTTAACTGAATCCAATGGGATTATAAATGCTTCCGAAAAGAGAACCTTGGATAATATGAAATTCAAAATAAACTATCAAACAACCAATGATTTTGTTTTAACCTACTTGATTAGTTGAAATATTATTATATTTGAATAAGATAAGCTTCGCCTCATCAATAGCATTTTTTTAAGTTTCACTTTAAAAATGCTTATTGAGTTCGGCTTGCATTATATTTGAATAAGATAAGCTTCGCCTCATCAATAGCATTTTTTTAAGTTTCACTTTAAAAATGCTTATTGAGTTCGGCTTGCATTATCTTTGAATAAGATAAGCTTCGCCTCATCAATTACAATTTGAAAGTTTGTACTTTCAATTGTTTATTGAATTCGGCTTGCATTATCTTTGATATTGAAAAAAACATAATGTTTATAATCAATTCATGAAAAAGATAATAAAAGTACTTCTTACATATTTAACAATTCAGATTTCGGTTGCCCTTGTGATGATGATAATATATATTATTGTCAACAATAGGGATATTGAGACTCTTTCCAAAGACGCACTTTTGAAAGTTTCTTTATCTGCTATTGTTGTTGCCGATTTGATAACAATCCTTTATCTTGTAATGTGGAAGCTAATCCCGTTGAAGAGAAATGAGTTCTTTACATTTTTCAATATTCCAAATATCTTTCTTGTTACAATAGTTACATTCGGTTCAATAATTATCGAAACTTTTATTTCACAGGTTTGCCAGTTGCCTAATGTCATAGAAATGGACATATTCCTTGATGTGTTTGGAGTTATAGGAGCAGTGATTTTGGCACCGATAATGGAAGAAATGATTTTTAGGGGTATTGTTTTGAAGACCCTACTTAAAACTCATTCAGTTTGGAAGTCTATTGTTGTATCTTCGTTAATATTTGGTTTTATCCATTTTAATCCCGCGCAATCTCTGACAGCCTTTATAATTGGTCTTCTTCTTGGCTGGTTATATTATAAGACAAAATCATTATGGGCTCCTATATTTGTTCATTTTCTAAATAATTTCTCATCTGTTTACTTAATGTATGAGTATCCTCAATTGGAAAGTCAAACTTTAGTACAGGTTTCAGGCGGATATTTAAACTTAACATTCGTACTTGCTCTATCATCGCTGTTGGCTGCTTTAGGAATATACATTTTGAATGCACGAATCAATGCAAAAGTACGATTGGAAATAACTCCCGACCGGCATGATTCTTTTAATTTGGAACAAGGCAAATAATATCATTTCTGAAAATTTATTTATAAACTCAATAATTAGACCTTCTTGCAATAAGATAGCTTTATTTAAGGGTGCGTTTTGAACGCGCCCTTTTTCATATTGTTATATCTATAGGTAATGATGTTAATATGGAAGGTAACTACAAGCTTTTTATTGATTATCTCAAAAATAACGAGATACGCTTTGACAACAATGAAGCTGCAAAATTGGTTAGGTTCAGCTATAGTATAGAGGTTGGCACAATAGAAATTGTTGTCGATTTTGAGCATGAAAAAAGGATTGGCTTTTTCAGCTTTCTAAATATGTTCGTCACAAATGAGAGGAAAGAAACAGCCTTAGAGCTTCTAAATTCATTTAATGAGTCTCTTAATTATGGCAGTATAATTATTTCTCAGACAAATCAGGTGGTATATAAGATTATGGTCACCACTTTTGAGACGCTTCTTAAGGATGAACACTGGGCAGAGATTATTTTTAGGCTTTGGAGCATTTCAAGAGATATATTCCCGCTTTTTGGAAGGATAATTTTCGCCAATGAAAACCCGGAGGAGGTCTTTGATGAGTTTTTAAAGCAAAAGGAAAAGATTCATAATACCGAGGTTCAACCAACACATAATAACCCCGATGTCGCCGCTGCCAGACAAAATCCAGGATTATGGAAGGATTTTAGAAACTGGTTTCTTCAAAACTGATATAAATTTTTTCTCTTAAATTTTATCTTCCTTTACTATAGCAACGCAATGGGTCTCTTTATTGTTTTGAGCCGTGCTGCGTTGTAATTGTTATTGAATAGAAATAATTATCTTTGTATCACTCAATTTTAATAGATATTTTGTTGTCTTAAATTAAAGACCATTTTATTTTTTAGTTTTTGAATATTTAAAAATTGAGATTTAAAATTATTGCTCTTCAGAAATGATTTATAGATATATAATGAATGAGCCGTAGAGACAAATAAAATCATTTTTAAAATAAATACAGCCTTTATGGGTAAGAATAAATTGCAGAAGTTTGATGACATGAATGGTTATCCCCACGTTTTTCAATTTCCTTTCGGCACTTTAAAAGAGAGTGGTTTTGATATGAAGGGTAAATGGGGAAAAGACTTTTTTAAAAACGATAACCCTATTGTCCTTGAGCTTGGTTGTGGCAAGGGAGAATATGCTGTTGGATTGGCAAAGATGTATCCAAATAAAAATTTTATAGGTGTTGACATCAAAGGCGCAAGGATGTGGACAGGCGCAAAAGAATCTTTTGAGAATGGAATGAAGAATGTTGCATTCCTTCGCACCAATATCGAGTTGATTGACAATTTCTTTGATAAAGGCGAGATATCAGAGATATGGATAACCTTTCCTGATCCCCAAATGAAGAAGGTTACAAAGCGATTGACCTCTACTCGCTTCATGCAGCTTTATCTTGAAATTTTAAATTCTGATGGTTTGGTGCATTTAAAGTGCGATTCCAATTTTCTTTTCACCTATACCACTGAAATGGTAAAGACAAATAATTTTCCGGTGATTTTTAAAACAGAAGATCTTTATCATTCTGACATTAATGACGATATGCTTTTGTCTATCCGGACTTATTATGAACAACAATGGATAGAGAGAGGAATAAACATCAAATATATTAAGTTTCAGCCGCAGCAAAGAGATCAGTTTATTGAACCCGATGTGGAAATTGAGCTTGACTCATATAGAAGTTTCAACAGAAGCAAAAGAAGTGGTAATGCCATGGGCAAATAATCCATAGATTAATCACTTTTGCTCAAAAAATATTTTACTATGGCTTTATATCCAAAGTTAATTAAAGATGCACTTTCTCAGGTGCGTTATCCAGGCTCGGGAAAAAACCTTGTCGAGGCGGGAATGGTGGATGAAGATATTCATATTGATGGCAATAAGGTGTCTCTTACACTGATTTTTGATAAACCAAATGATCCATTTATTAAATCTGTAGTAAAGGCTGCCGAGGCTGCCATTACAACTTTTGTAGGTGAACCGGTGGAAATCAAAGGAAACATATCTGTTAAGGCAAAACAATTGGCAAGACCTGAAGTTGCCAAACTGCTTCCTCAGGTTAAAAATATCATTGCCATCTCTTCCGGTAAAGGAGGGGTTGGTAAATCCACTGTTTCTGCAAATTTAGCGGTGGCTCTTGCAAAAATGGGATACAAGGTAGGCCTTTTGGATGCTGATGTATTCGGACCCTCAATGCCTAAAATGTTTAACCTTGAAGATGCCCGTCCTTATCTTGAAAACATTGATGGAAGAGACCTCATTATTCCTGCTGAAAACTACGGAGTGAGGGTGCTTTCTGTCGGCTTTTTTGTTGACCCCAACAATGCTACAGTCTGGAGAGGCGGAATGGCAAGCAGTGCCCTTAAGCAATTAATTGCTGACGCCAATTGGGGGGAATTGGATTATTTCTTGATAGATTTGCCTCCTGGAACAAGCGATATACATCTTACCGTTGTACAAACATTGGCTCTTACAGGAGCTGTCGTTGTGAGCACTCCTCAGCAGGTTGCTCTTGCTGATGCAAGAAAGGGTATAGATATGTTTAAGAATGACAAGGTAAACGTTCCCGTTCTGGGTCTTGTTGAAAATATGGCATATTTCACACCTGCCGAGCTTCCAAACAACAAATACTACATTTTTGGCAAAGAGGGAGCCAAAGCTCTTTCAAAAGAGATGGATATTCCTTTCCTTGGCCAGATTCCTATTGTGCAAAGCATTTGCGAGGGCGGAGATGACGGCAAGCCTGTTGCCCTTAATGAGGACTCTGTGACAGGAAGAGCTTTTATAGATCTTGCACATGAGCTTATAAAACAAACAGAAATAAGAAACAATACACTTCCAAAGACCGAAGTGGTAAAAATGAATGCCGCTCCAAAGTATTAACAAGATATTTTGTTGGCTGATATCAAAGATAATGCAAGCCGAACTCAATAAACAATTTAAAGAGCAAACTTTCAAATTGTAATTGATAAGGCGAAGCTTATCTTATTCAAAGATAATGCAAGCCGAACTCAATAAACAATTTAAAGAGCAAACTTTCAAATTGTAATTGATAAGGCAAAGCTTATCTTATTCAAAGATAATGCAAGCCGAACTCAATAAGCTTTTGAAAGCGACAGCTTTTAAAAAGCGTTTGATGAGGCGAAGCTTAGCTTATTCAAAGATATAAAAAATTAAGGCTGTCTCTTTTTAATTTGAGACAGCCTTTTTCAGTTGTTGTTATATCCCTGTAAAGAAACTTTACCGGGCTTATCTTTATATCAGGACAGAAAGCATTTATTGCTTCTGGACAATAAAAAACATCTTTGTCGGATGAATAGATGTCTTAAATCTTAATGACAGACGTTTTAGTCAATGAGTAAATACAGACTTTCCGAACTCTTAAATATATGTATATAGCAAATATAGTGATTTTAAATTAATTATCTTTTCTTTCAAACATTCATAAATCATAAAATTCATTCATGCTATTGTTTTAATCCTCAGCCCTATGTTTGTCAGAAATATATTTTTTACCTTGAAAACTATCTCTTTGTTCAATCCTTTTATCAAGAAGTGCAGTGAACTCAAAATTTTTCAGCCCCCAATCGGGAGCAATAAGCAGCTCTTTTGGAGATTGTGAAATAAACCGTTCAATTACTATGTCAGGGCGCAGATGTTCAATAAAGTCTATTGCAAGATCTATATATTCCTCAGCCCTATAGATATGAAATTTCTCAGGCGATTCTTTATATTGTCTTGCCATCTTGGTCTGTTTTATAAGTTGAAGCTGATGAAGCTTTAAAGTAGTGATTGGAAGTCGCGATAGATTCTCGGCATGAGAAATAATCATGTCTCTATCCTCGCCGGGAAGTCCTAAAATCATATGAGCTCCCGTTATAATGCCTCTTTGAGCAGTTCTTCTTATTGCATCGCAGGAGCATTCAAAATTATGGCCTCTGTTTATATAGTTTAGAGTCTCATCGCAGGTCGATTCTACGCCATATTCCACCATTACAAAATGGTTTTTTGAAAGTTCCTCAAGATAGTCGAGCAAAGAATTTGGCATACAATCAGGACGTGTTCCGACAATCAAGCCAACAACATTTGGATAAGCCAACGCCTCTTCATATTTTCCTTTTAAAACAGATAGCTCTTCATAAGTATTTGTATATGCCTGAAAATAGGCAAGGTATTTCATTTCGTGATATTTCCTGCTGAAAAATTTTATACCCTTTTCTATTTGACTGCTTATGCTCTCATCTGTATGGCAATACTCCGGGCTGAATGTCTGGTTATTGCAATAAGTGCAACCGCCAAAACCTTTCTTCCCGTCCCGGTTTGGGCAGGTAAAGCCCGCATTTATTGATATCTTTTGTACTTTATATGGAAAAAGCTCCTTAAACAGTTCTGAAAGATTCTTGTATCTGTTTTGCTTTATTATCATCTCGTTGTGTTGACAATAGGTTAATATATTAAACCAAATGATTTTGATAACGAAGATATAAATACATACCTTTCAAAAAAAAGTCTTTGCATATTTTTCTTGTTTTTTTGCAATTGACGCTTTATTTTCTTTCTATATCAAATAAGTAGTTAATAATAAATATTTAGATGCCGAATATTGACACTCGGTTTTATCTTTGTATAAGCTAAGCTTCGCCTTATCAATCACATATTTAAAGCTGCTGCTTTAAAATGTTTATTGCATTCGGCTTGCGTTTTTTTGTAAAAACAAATTAATAAGTATGATAAAAAAACATTAAAAGGCAAACGCATTTAATATCACAGCTTCAATCATTTGTTTTATTTTTTTTATTGTTTATTATTGCTTTGTCAAGCAAGGCTAATTCAAATATCTCAATCTTATTATGCTAAAAGAAAAAGAATTGACATTATATACTCTTGAACAAAAAGAGGTGATAAAACTTGACTTTATTGAGGGTGGTGTTTCTGCGGGCTTTCCAAGTCCATGTCAGGATTATATGGAAAATTCCATCGATTTGAATAAAGAGCTTATCGACCATCCCGCCTCAACTTTCTGTGCAAGGGTCTCAGGTAATTCCATGATTGATGAGGGAATTGAAGATGGCGACATTCTTGTCGTAGACCGCTCTCTAACTCCAAGGGACGGCAGGATAGTGGTGAGTTTTATTGATGGTGAATTTACATTGAAGAAGCTCAGACTCGAGGGCAACGAGGTCTGGCTTCAGCCTGCCAACGTCAATTATCCTGCCATTCATATAACCTCTGAAAACAATTTTAAAATATGGGGTGTAGTAACTTATATAATAAAGAAAAGGTAATATTTACTCTTTAATCTCATTGTCGTAATGATTGCGTTAATTGACTGCAACAATTTTTATGTTTCCTGCGAAAGATCTTTCAATCCTTCTTTGGAGAATGTGCCCGTTATTGTGCTATCCAACAATGATGGTTGTGTTATCTCACGCTCAGAAGAGGCAAAAGCCTTGGGTATTCCAATGGGTGAGCCGGCATATAAACTTAAGAATATCATAGAAAAGAAAAACATTCAAGTCTTTTCCTCCAATTATACTCTTTACGGAGATATGTCAAGGCGAATAATGAGTATTCTTAAAGGTTTCTCTCCAAACACCGAGGTGTATTCTGTTGATGAGTCATTTCTTCCAATTGAAAATATCGACGACAGTTGTTTGATTGAGTATGGCTCGCATATTCGCTCCACAGTTCTTAAATGGACCGGTGTGCCTGTCAGTGTTGGCATAGCGCCAACAAAAACTCTTGCCAAATTGGCAAGCAAGGTTGCCAAAAAAAATAAAGAAACCGAAGGCGTGTTTTTCCTTGATACACAGGATAAAATTATTACCGCTCTCCATCAAACTCCCGTTGGAGATGTATGGGGAATTGGCCGTCGCTATGCCGCAATGCTAAACTCTTATGGTGTGAATACTGCTCTTGATTTCTCAAGAAAAGATTCAAAATGGGTTAAGTCAAGAATGGGAATTACAGGCCTTAGTGTTTGGGAGGAATTAAATGGCAATCCATGCATTAAAGACTCAACCATTTCAGAGAAAAAGAAATCAATAGTTACATCCCGTACATTTGGAGAATACATTTACGACTTTGTCCCTCTTTCTGAAGCCATTGCAAATTTTGCGGTAAAGTGTGCCTATAAATTAAGAAAGCAGAAAGGATGCGCCTGTGAGATTATGGTGTTTATTTACACCAATCCATTTAGAAGTGACCTGCCTCAATACTACAATTCAGCGATAATGGAGATGCCTGTCGCCACCAATTCGTCAATTGAGATTGTAAAGTATGCCCTTGAACTTTTAAAAAAAATATATCAGCCGGGTTATGCTTTTAAAAAAGCAGGAGTGATGGTCTCGAGAATAGTCTCTCAGGGAGAAGTTCAAGGTTCTCTTTTTGATAATGTTGACAGAAGCAAGCACAATAAACTTATGCTTGCCATAGATCAATATAACGATTCCAAGGGAAGAGAAAAGCTACGTCTTCTTTCACAGGGATTCTCACGTGCATGGTATTTAAAAAATGAACATCTCTCAGGTTGTTACTCAACCAATCTTAAGGATTCTATAATTGTAAAGTGATTTTTTAATGACATATTCAATCTGTGGTGTTTATGAAAATTTCTTTTTATTTTTATTTCTTTTATTATTTACCTTAATAAATATGCTTTCATTGATTAACTTTGCAGAAACAAAGTAAATCTCTTTCGAGAGTTTTTATAACAAAATATTCTGAATGATAGAAAGAGTAATCATTTTAGAAAATGTTGATCCCGTAGTATTCTATGGAGTAAATAACAGCAATATTCAATTGCTTAAAGCTTTATATCCCAAGCTTAGATTTGTTGCCCGTGGCCATGTACTTAAGGTGATTGGTGATGAAAATGAGAGCGCGCAGTTTGAAGAGGTGATAAGAAAGCTTGAAAAATATTGTGAGGAATTCAATGTGATGAACGAGGAGGTCATAATTGACATTGTCAAGGGTGACCAACCTGTTGAGACAAAGCCTGACAACTTAATCATACATGGAGTTAATGGCAAACCTATCAGTGCCAGAACCCCCAATCAACAAAAACTTGTAAATCTTTTTTTTGAAAACGACCTGCTATTTGCCCTTGGACCTGCCGGTTCAGGTAAGACATATGTTGCGATAGCTCTTGCTGTCAAGGCGCTTAAAAGCCGTCAGGTTAAGAAGATTATTCTCAGCCGTCCCGCTGTCGAAGCAGGCGAAAAGCTTGGCTTTCTCCCCGGCGAGATGAAGGATAAGCTTGACCCGTATTTGCAGCCCCTTTATGATGCACTGCAGGATATGATTCCAGCGGCAAAGCTGAAAGAACTTATGGAGACAAACGTTATCCAAATTGCTCCACTTGCCTATATGAGAGGACGTACTCTTAATGATGCCGTTATAATCCTTGATGAGGCGCAAAATACTACCACCCATCAGATAAAGATGTTTCTTACGCGTTTGGGCTTAAGCTCCAAAATGATCATTACAGGAGATATGACGCAAATTGACCTTCCGGCATCTGTCACTTCGGGCCTTGTTCAGGCAACAAAAATTCTTAAAAATGTTGATGGTATAGGCAGTGTCGAATTTACAAAAAAAGATATAGTGCGACATAAGCTTGTTCAGCGCATTGTCGAGGCTTATGACAAGTTTGATGCTCAAAGAAAAAAGGAAAGAGAAAATATTATTACTCAATAATTTCATAATATTAGAGAAATGAAAAATGCTTTAACAAGAACTGACTACAATTTTCCGGGTCAGAAAGGAGTTTATCACGGTAAAGTGCGTGACGTTTACAATATCGACGACCAATTGTTGGTAATGGTTGCTACCGACCGTATTTCTGCTTTTGATTATATCCTTCCAGAGGGTATACCTTACAAAGGACAGGTGCTTAATCAGATTGCAGAAAGTTTTCTTGATGCTACTTCCGATATTATCCCTAATTGGAAAATCGCATCTCCGGATCCTATGGTCACTTTGGGTGTCCGTTGCGAACCGTTTAAAGTAGAGATGGTTGTACGTGGATATTTGACCGGTCATGCCTGGAGGGAATACAGCGAAGGAAAAAGAACTATCTGCGGTGAGGTTATGCCTGAGGGTATGGTTGAGAATCAGAAGTTCCCTAATCCAATTATCACTCCTACAACAAAAGCTGATGCAGGTCATGACGAGGATATTTCCCGTGAGGAAATTATTGCTCAGGGTATTGTTTCAAAGGAGGATTATGAGCAACTTGAAAAATACACTCTTGCTCTTTATCAAAGAGGCTGCGAGATGGCTGCTAAAAAGGATCTTATTCTTGTTGATACCAAATATGAATTTGGTAAGGCAGATGGAAAAATTATTCTTATGGATGAGATTCATACTCCCGATTCTTCAAGATATTTCTATGCTCAGGGTTATGAAGAGAGACTTGCCAAGGGAGAGGCTCAAAAGCAGTTGTCTAAAGAGTTTGTACGCCAATGGCTTATTGAAAATGGATTCCAAGGCAAAGAGGGTCAGAAAATACCTTTCATGTCTGAGGAATATTGCAATAGTGTTTCCGAACGTTACATCGAACTTTACGAACATATTCTTGGTGAGAAATTTGTTAAAGCTGATGTAAACAATGTGGCTGCACGTATAGAGAAAAATGTAACTGATTTTTTAAACAGTTATAAATAATAATGACAAGGAAATATAAAGCGGAAAATATTTTGCCTTATGAGGGCAAAGACTCAAAGGGTACTCAGGTAAAGCGAATGTTCGATTCCATCGCTCACAGCTACGACAGTCTTAATATTACTTTGTCTATGGGTATTGATAGATTGTGGAGACGCTATGCAATGAAATCCCTTAAGACTTTCTCTCCAAAGATTATTCTCGACGTTGCAACCGGTACTGCCGATATGGCAATTCTTGAAAACAGAAAGCTTTCGCCTGAAAAAATTATCGGTATAGACCTTTCTGAGGGAATGCTCGAAGTTGGAAGAAAGAAAATCAGAAACTGCTCAATGGAAGACACCATATTTTTGGAATGCCAGGATTGCCTTAATCTGAAATTCGACGACAACAGCTTTGATGCTGTTACGGTAGGCTTTGGAGTGAGGAATTTTGAAAGCCTTGAGAGGGGATTTGCCGAGATGTACAGAGTGCTTCGCCCCGGTGGCGTCCTTTTGGTGCTGGAGCTTTCCACTCCTGTTAATTTCCCAATGAAACAGCTTTATAGTTTCTATTCCTCTACTGTCATCCCCGCACTTGGGAAAGTTGTCTCTAAAGACAAATCAGCCTATGACTATCTGAACAAGTCTGTCAAGGCTGTCCCTCAGGGTGAGCAGATGGCTTCTATTTTTAGAAATGCCGGATTTAATGAAGTGGTTTATGATAGGTACACTTTTGGTATCTGCACTAACTATCGCGGCATTAAATAATAATATGCCACGGATCTCTTCAAATTTAAAATTCTTATTGCTGCAAAGATGATTGCTTTTTATAACAATCCCGATGATTAATCGTTATTGCAGCATCTTACACAAATAAAAAGGGAGAGTTTCTATTCAGGCAACTCTCCTTTTTTTAGTTTATAGCTCACCTTAGTTTCTGTTGCAAAGAGTCCGTTCTATGATTTAATCGGCCAAAAATTTTTTTTCATTGGTGATTTTCTTTTTTTGATTGTCTGAAATTATTAAATACTTAAGTGTTTAGAATAAAATATTAACGTTGAATTAATAAAATATTTGAGTTTCAGCTAATAAATATTAGACTATATTGACATTTTGATTGGTAAAAAATAAAATTTTGTCGGGGAAAATAGAAATGTGATTGATTAGCATAACTCATGTATATATAAATTTAAACCCCGGAATAAATTTATTATTATACAAGTTTATAAATTGCAACTTATCT
Organism: Bacteroidales bacterium; assembly: GCA_030539115.1. Taxonomy (GTDB): domain Bacteria; phylum Bacteroidota; class Bacteroidia; order Bacteroidales; family JAUNSR01; genus JAUNSR01. The sequence continues at coordinate 30,073 of JAUNSR010000009.1, read as the reverse complement.
TTTGTGTTTCTTTATTACCGGATGATTTCATGTGGTAAAATATTAATTATTATATTTGTCATACGAGCAATTCTATCACACTCAATTACAAGACTCACATTAAGATGGAAAATTATATAGTTTCTGCGAGAAAATATCGTCCCTCTACTTTTGAAACAGTTGTAGGTCAGAAATCACTTACACAAACCCTCAAGAATGCAATAGCAAACAACAAGCTTGCTCATGCTTATCTTTTTTCGGGTCCAAGAGGAGTAGGTAAAACAACTTGTGCGCGTATTTTTGCAAAGACAATCAACTGTCTTAATCCAACAGCCAATGGAGAGCCATGCAATGAATGTGAATCATGTAAAGCTTTCAATGAACAACGCTCGTACAACATCCATGAGCTTGACGCGGCATCAAACAATAGTGTGGATGATATAAGAGAGCTTATATCTCAGGTACAGGTCCCTCCTCAAATTGGCAAATACAAGGTATTTATAATTGATGAGGTTCACATGTTGTCAACAAGTGCTTTCAATGCATTTCTAAAAACTCTTGAAGAGCCACCTTTGCATGCTATTTTTATTCTTGCCACAACAGAAAAGCATAAACTTCTACCAACCATACTTTCAAGATGCCAAATATATGACTTCAACCGTATCACTGTTAAAGACACAGTTGACCATCTTGCCTATGTGGCATCAAAAGAGAATATATCATTTGAGCCACAGGCTTTAAATGTCATTGCTCAAAAGGCTGATGGAGGAATGCGTGATGCCCTTTCTATTTTTGATCAGGTTGTAAGTTTTACAAATGGAGCAGTAACATATCATGGCGTTATAGACAATCTAAACATCTTGGATTATGAATATTATTTCAGGATTACAGAGGCATTTTTGGAGGGTAACGTTTCCAAAGCGCTTTTGATTTTAAATGATATCATTCTCAAAGGATTCGATCCTCAGCATTTTATCAACGGATTAAGCTCTCATTTGAGAGAGGTCATGGTGAGTAAAGACCCGTCGACTATCTCACTTTTGGAGGTTGCGGGTGATATTGCTTCAAAATATTCCGATACTGCAAAAAAATGTGATGTCCGTTTTCTTTACAAGGCACTTGAGATAAGCAATGAATGCGATATGAACTATAGAACAAGTAAAAATAAACGTTTGCTTGTAGAGATAGCTCTTATTAAGATATGCAAATTGATGATGCCAAAGGATTCTTTTTCCGACAATGGGCAGGAAAATTCGTTGAAAAATATTTCGGCACAAAGCAATGGATCATCAGGCGTTTCTGCTCAAGGAGCCGGTGCGTCTCAAAATGGAGCATCATATTCTCATAATCAGAATCAGAACCAAAATCCACAAAATAATGCTTCTTCAGGCTATCAGAATGGTAATGTTGTCGTCAAAAATAATGTGAAAGAGCAGCCTGAAACTTCCTCAAATGCAAAAGATGGTGTTAAACAAAATAATGAATCAAATCAATCGCAGATTCATAATATAGTGGTGCCTCCCGCACCCTCTCCGGCGAAAATTGCTTCGACAAGAAATGTGGGGGGAATAAAAAGCATATCAATAAAAAAAGGAATAAAGAAGGAGGAGAGCATAGAGGTTGACAATTCCCATCATTTGGATCAGATGAATGCCACTGTAAGCGAAGAAAGGCTTGTTGAAAAGTGGGTTGACTTTACTAAAAGCATTCCTAAAGAGGTGATTTTGGTAAACACAATGTTGTCTTGTCATCCTACGTTGACATCTGCTACAAGTTTTGATGTTATTGTTGAAAACCCGGAGCAGGTCTCCAGAATTAATGAAAAGGGCTCTGATATTTTATATTTTCTTAGAAAAAATCTGAGCAATTCCAATCTTACAATGAATCTTCACGTAAGTGACAAAAAAACTTCAAAAAAGGTTTACAGTCAGAAGGAAAAATATGAATTTATGGTAAACCGGAATCCGGACATTCTTTTTCTTAAAGAAAAGTTTAATCTTGAGCTTTCTTGATAAAATATTTATTTTATGATTTAAAGTATATAAACAATTAAGGGAAGTGGCAGTTACGATTTTTGAATGTAATGCACTTCCCTTAGTTGATTATAATCTTTAAAGTATGTATATCTGTATATTAGGATAAGTAGGATATTTATAAAATTTAAATCCCGATTATCTGTCATATAGCATAAATATGCATCTTTTGGGCTTATCCTAAAGCTTTATTCTATCCAAGGCTGTCTTTATCAAAATATAAAGGAAGAAGCTCTTTGATGGAATCAATAATATATATCTGTCCTTTTCCAAAAAGGATAAGTTGAAGAGGCTGTTTCCCTCTGTATTCAGTCTCAAGAATAACCTGACGGCAGGCACCGCAGGGAGCGGCACACTCATTTATGAAATCTCCGTTGGTTCTGGCGGCAATAGCCAAAGCCGTGACCGGCTGATCAGGATATTTGCTGTTTGCATAGAAAAGAGTGACTCTTTCAGCGCACAAACCGGAAGGATAAGCTGCATTTTCCTGGTTGCTGCCTGTGACGACTTCCCCATTTTCAAGCAAAGCGGCAGCTCCGACAAAAAAATTTGAATATGGGGCGTAAGATCTAAAAGTAGCCTCTTTAGCTTGGTCTACAAGTAATTTTTGTTCCTGAGTTAGTTCATCATATTGACAAACCTTTATCTTTGTGTTAATATTAAGTTCTTTCATAGATTTATTTTTTTATTATGCTTTGGTGTTAAAATTAGTCAGATATTCCTATTTATATATTCCCAAAGCTAAACATTTAATTTTATTTTAGGAAGAGAGCTTTTTTTGAGCAAATAATTACATTTTTTCTTTCGAATAATCTTTAATTAAGAGAGTTATCTATTATGCATTCAGAACACTTTAGAAAATTTGGCTTGTTGCCTGTGTTGTTAATTTTATCAATTGTTCAATCCTATGGACAGCAAAGAAGCAATAATTATGAGAAATATATACATAAATATAAGAGTGTTGCCATAGAGCAGCAAAAAAAATATAAGATTCCTGCTAGTATCACTCTTGCTCAGGGCTTATTGGAGTCTGGGGCAGGCACAGGCAGATTGGCACAGGAGGCGAACAACCATTTTGGAATTAAATGCCACGAGTGGAGCGGTAAAAAGATCTTTCATAATGATGATGCCTTGAATGAGTGCTTTAGAAAGTATAGCGATGCCCATGATTCTTATGAAGATCATTCTCTTTTTTTAGTAGGAAGAGACAGGTATGCTTCACTGTTCAGACTTAGCTCAACCGATTATAAGAATTGGGCAAAGGGACTTCAAAGGTGCGGCTATGCCACAGACCGGGCCTATGCAAACAAGCTTATAAAGATTATTGAGGATTATGAACTCTATCAGTACGATAATGTGAAATTTGTTCGTCCATCCTCAGACAAGAGTTTCCCGGCATGGTATAAGCCTCACAATGTATATGTTTCAAACGGTCTTTTATATATAATCGCAAATCAATATGATACCTTTGATTTGATTTCAAATGAACTTGGATTCAGTACAAGAAAATTGCGTAAGTATAATGAAATTCCAAAATCATATCCACTTACAAAGGGTGATGTGGTATATCTTGAATCAAAGAACAGCAAAGTCCCAAAGGATGCGGACAGGTTCCATACTGTTGATGTTGGAGAGTCGATGCACACAATATCACAGTTGCATGGAATCAAGGTAAAGAACCTTTATAAAATGAATAATAAAAAAGAGGATTATATTCCACAGGAAGGCGACATATTAAGGTTGAGATAAGTTGTCGTCATCCTCTTTTAAGATTTATAATATTTCGATACGGTCTTCAATAAAAACAGCGCTGTTTTGTTGGAGGCCGTTGTTGTTTTAAGTCTTAACAAAACACTGAAAAATCTTTATTTTAAGCCAAAGTGAAAAAAAGTGTTGAAATTAAATATTCTAAGATTCTTTTTTCACGGTTATATCATGGTTAAATGGAATATTCTCTTAACTTTGTCCGAACTGAATTAAACAAAAATCAATCATATGTTAACCACAAACAAACCGTATGCAGTAGGTATCGACATTGGCGGAACTAATACAGTTTTTGGAATTGTTGATGCCCGTGGAAGCGTTGTTGCTTCTAATTCTATTAAAACACAAAAATATCTTGATGTTAACGAATACATCGACGAGCTTTGCAAGGGCCTTCAGTCTTTAATTGATGAAGTTGGCGGTGTTGATAAGATTAAAGGTATAGGTATTGGTGCTCCAAACGGAAATTATTACACAGGTAATATTGAGTTTGCTCCAAATCTTCCTTGGAAAGGAGTTATTCCTTTGGCAGAACTTGTAACAAAGAAAATAGGCATTCCTGTTAATCTTACTAATGATGCGAATGCAGCAGCAATTGGTGAGATGACTTATGGAGCAGCTCGTGGAATGAAAGATTTCATCATGATTACCTTAGGAACAGGCGTTGGCAGCGGAATCGTTATCAATGGTCAGTTGGTTTATGGACATGATGGCTTTGCAGGTGAATTAGGTCACGTAATTGTACGTAAACAAAACGGCCGTACCTGCGGTTGCGGACGTACCGGTTGTTTAGAGGCTTATGCTTCTGCTACAGGTGTAGCCCGCACAGCACGTGAATTTTTGGAAATACGCAAAGATGCAAGTCTTCTTCGTCAGATTCCTGCAAATGAAATTACATCTAAGGATGTTTATGAGGCTGCAGTAGCCGGAGATAAACTTGCTCAAGAAATTTTTGAATTTACAGGGTCTATCTTAGGTGAAGCTTTTGCTGATTTTGTCGCATTCTCAGCTCCTGAAGCAATAATCCTTTTTGGAGGTCTTTCCCGTGCAGGAGATCTTATTATGAATCCTATTGTTAATTCAATGGAAAGAAGCCTTCTAAATATATGGAAAGGCAAAATTAAAGTTTTATTCTCTGAACTTAAAGAAAGCGATGCTGCCGTTCTTGGTGCAAGTGCTCTTGGTTGGGAGGCTAAATAATTCGGCTCGCCTTATAAGATATTTTATCATTGATAAAATTTTCTTTTGGATACGATTTATGGACCAATAAAATAGTGAAAAAGACTGCTCTTTAAAGACGCAGTCTTTTTTGTTTTTTATACTTTTACCGACTCAATCTAACATCCTGATTATTATGCTTGTTTACAATACCTTTTTTTGTAGTTTATCTAATAGACTTTTATATAAGACTGTTTGCATATTGTTTGTGTTTCTTTTAGATGTATCCATCTCTTATGCAATTGAAATAAATTCTCCTAAAGAGAGTGACGTTACAGAAAATCAACAATTACAGAATACTCATAGAAAAAAAGTGGGAGTCGTGCTAAGTGGAGGCGGTGCTAAAGGTGTGGCTCATGTGGGTGCGCTTAAAGTCCTTGAAGAGGCAGGCATTCCCATTGATTATATTGCAGGAACAAGCATGGGGTCTATTGTCGGCGGTCTTTACGCAACCGGATATAAAAGTATGGAACTTGATTCTATAATTAGATCTCAGGATTGGACTTTCCTTTTAAGCGATCAGATACAAAGGAAAAACAAGAAGCTCTACGAGCGTATCCAGTCGGATAAATATGTTATTACTATTCCGTTATCTAACAATAAGAAAATGCCTGCTCTTTCAGGAGTTGTAAAAGGGAGAAATGTTTATAACATGCTTATGGATATGACATTGGGCTATCATGACTCAATAGATTTTCTAAAGCTGCCAATACCATTTAGCTGTGTTTCATATAACATGGTCAATGGAAAAGAGGTTGTTATGAATAAGGGAGAACTTGCAACTGCAATTCGTTCGAGTATGTCAATACCGGGAGTTTTTGTTCCTGTTGAATTAGACAGCATGCTGCTTATTGATGGCGGTGTGATAAATAATTTCCCGGTGGATGTTGTTAAGAAGATGGGGGCTGAGGTCATTATAGGCATTGACGTCTCTTCGGGAAAGGCAAAAAATGCTGATGAACTTGGCAGTGTGATGGCAATAATTGATCAGCTGACAACTTTTATGGGGCAAAAGAAGTATGAGGAAAACAGAAAAACTCCGGATTTATATATTCATCCTCTTATAGAGCCATATACTTCGGCAAGTTTTACATCTGAGGCTGTGGATACCCTAATCTTAAGAGGTGAAAATGCGGCAAGGGCTCATTGGAATGAGATAGTTAAACTAAAAGAGCTTATCGGCATCGATGATAATTACAATGTGTCATATACTAAGAAAAAAATTACTGAAAGTGATTCTGTTTATATTGACAGCATATTTATTGAGGGCCTTGAACATGTAGACCCCAAAATGCTCTTAAGCAGCTTGAATGTCAAGCCGCATTCTGTGATTCATAAAGATCAGCTTGGTATTGCCATAGAAAGAGTTTTGGGGACCGGAGCTTTCTCTAACGTTACTTATAGGGTTAATAAGGATCTTGTAATAAATGTTGTTGAAAAGCCTCTTAATTCTTTAAGCTTTGGATTTAGGTTCGATTCAGAAGATCAGGCTGCGATTTATATAGCAACAAAACTTGCTCCACTGAATACTCCAAATTTTACAACTGAGATTTCCGGTAAACTTGGAACTTCTCCTTGGGGAAGAGTGGAGGCATCTTTGGGTAATCCATATAAAAGAAGACTTGGTTTGGCTTATAAGATTCATGATTTGGATAACAGTATTTATTCGGCTGGAAAGAGAATTTACAATTTTAAGTTTCTGCAAAATTCGGTTGATGTATTCTTTACTAATTTCTATTTAAGAAATTTCCGGTCTCTTTTAGGAGCCAGATATGATCATTATGAAAATAAGGCTCTTTTAGGTTCTTCTGCGCTTCCATTTGAGATGGATAAGAATTATGAATTGATAAGTTATTATCTACAATTGTATTTTGATTCCTTTGATCAATTTTATTGTCCTACTTCTGGCGATTATATAAAACTTGAATACGAGTTAAATACTGATAACGGCATAAAATATAAGGACAAGGCGCCTTTTTCTTCTGTTTCGGCAATATATATGAAGGCATTGTCCTCTTCTCCAAGACTTACATTTATACCAATGCTTGCGGGACGTGTTTTAATTGGAGACAATATTGCACCAATAAAATTTAATGTTGCAGGAGGAAGCATACAGGGTAAATATTTACCACAGCAATTGCCATTTATTGGAACAAGATATATTGAATATTATAAAAACACTTTGGCAATAGCCCGTCTTGATGTCAGATATCGTTTGGCAACCAATCATTTTGTTTCTGCAAAAGGGAATTATGCACGTCAAAGCAATGATTTAAGAGATATATTAAATGAAGACAGTCTTTGGGGGGTAGGATTGGAATATTCTTATCAAACAATGATTGGTCCAATTTCATTGCTTGTGGATTGGTCATCAAGTGATAAAAAAGTTGGTGTGTTTTTTAACTTAGGACGATATTTTTAGAACAACCTTTTTTGTAATTATTCCCTTATATAAAAAGATAAATCAAATTCCTGTCATTATGCTTAAACATAAGTATGATAATAGGAATTTTTTTATTTGGACTGTTAGTGTATAGTTTGTTTTGTGTGTTAACAGAATGCTTTAAAACAGTAATTAAAAACAAAGTATTAAACAAACACAAGGGCGAAATTGTTTGTTTCAAATAAAGAGAACTAAAACAGAGAGTTATAAACATTGTCAATATCTGTATTGATTCTGTGATGGGTGAGTGTTTATATCTTTTAATAAAAGATTTGGATAATAGTTGTCATCATATATTTATTTTACACTATCAAAACTTTTGATAAAGGATGTATAACAATGGTCTTAAAGATTCTCTTTATTTAAAGTAAATATCTTTTTATCCACTTATTAATATATGTGTTATGGAAATTGTAAAAGTTATAGGAAGGGAAATTTTGGATTCCAGAGGCAATCCTACGGTTGAGGTCGATGTAGTGCTTGATTCCGGTGTAATAGGAAGGGCTGCCGTCCCTTCAGGCGCCTCTACGGGAGCAAATGAAGCGATAGAACTTAGAGATAATGACAAATCAAGATATAATGGCAAAGGAGTTTTAAATGCTGTAGCTAATGTTAATGAAATAATTGCTCCCGCTTTGTTTGGAATGAGCATTTTGGAGCAATCAGAAATAGACAGAGTTTTAATTGAATTGGATGGCACTCCGACTAAATCCAAACTTGGTGCAAATGCAATTTTAGGTGTGTCATTGGCTTGTGCAAAGGCTGCAGCAATTTATCTTGATATTCCTCTTTATCGTTATATTGGAGGAGCCAATACTTATGTTCTTCCTGTTCCGATGATGAATATTATTAATGGAGGTTCACACTCTGATGCTCCCATAGCATTTCAGGAGTTTATGATAAGACCCGTAGGAGCCCCGAATTTTAAAGAGGCTCTGAGAATGGGGGCTGAGGTGTTTCATTCGTTGAAAAAAGTTCTTCATGACAGAGGTCTTAGCACAGCAGTAGGCGATGAGGGAGGTTTTGCACCTGCACTTAAGGGAACAGAAGATGCTCTTGAATCAATTATTCAGGCAATTGAAAATGCAGGTTATGAACCTGGTAAGCAGGTTATGATTGGTTTGGATTGTGCAAGTTCTGAATTCTATAAAAATGGTGTATATGATTATTCAATTTTTGAGGGTGATAAAGGTCAGAAACTTACATCTGCTCAGCAAGTTGATTATCTTAACGAATTGATAACAAAATATCCAATAGATTCCATAGAGGATGGTATGGCTGAAGATGACTGGGAGGGATGGAAACATCTTACAGATAAGATAGGAAAACGCTGTCAGCTGGTTGGTGATGACTTGTTTGTTACTAATGTTAAGTATTTGGAGAAGGGAATAAAAATGGGTTGTGCAAATTCAATACTTATTAAAGTTAATCAAATAGGTACTCTTACAGAAACTCTTCACGCTATAGAAATGGCTTTGCGTGCGGGATATACAGCAATAATTTCTCACCGTTCGGGTGAAACAGAAGATGCAACAATTGCTGATATCGCAGTGGCTGCAAATGCCGGTCAAATAAAGACAGGCTCTTTAAGCAGGTCTGACCGTATGGCAAAATATAATCAGTTGTTAAGAATTGAAGAGGAATTAGGACCTGTTGCTCAATACGGATATAAAATTTAAATCGTGTGGAGATGGTTTGCTAACCTATCTGCATATATAGAAAAGGAGAAAGAGGGAATAAACTATTGTTTAGATTCTCTCTTTCTCTTTCTTATTTGCAGATGGCAATGCTTGGCTTATCATTTAGTCCAATAATCAACTACTGTGACTGCTTCAACTTTACCATTTATTATTTTGCCAAAAGCCTTATGGGCAGGATGGGTTAGATAAGTATCCCTATCTGCATCAGAAAAGAATGTTACAAAAAAACAATGAGAAAGACCTTTTTGTAAACCCTCGGGACTGCAGTCTACGCCCCATTCATAATCTTTAATCTCTTTTATTTGATCAGGCAGTTTCCCAAAAGCATCTTCTATTTCTTTTACCTGCTCAGGAGTAACTTCGGGCTTAAAGCCGAACATAACTACATGTCTTAATACTTTGTCAGGCTTCTTTTCATTCTGACAACTAAAAAGAAATATAGAAAAGATTGTTAGTGCAAGAAAGCAAGCTTTGTTTTTCATTTAGTAATAATTTAATTGTTAAACATATGGGATCAATATTTTCTTTATTATGGTTTTGTAATAGAACTTTCAATTTAAGTTTTTATTTAAGTTGATAATGCTACTTATCTTTCAAACAAAGCTAAGATTTTTTATTCTGCTACATTATATATATGGATATTAGTTTGCTTTTTTATTTTGCTAATTTAATTATTCACTGAACTTGAAATTGCGCAGAGCGTTATCACTTAAACAATAAAAAAGATAATGAAGCTCAATAAGATTTGGACGCTTATAGTCGTTATTATTTTTCTCTCAAATCCAAATTCTTATTCTCAAGATAAATTGAGGATAATGTTTTATAATACAGAAAACCTTTTTGACTGTAAAGACAATCCCTCAAAGAATGATGAGGACTTCCTTTATAATGCCCCAAGAAAATGGAATTTTTTTAAATACCGGCAAAAACTTATTAACCTTTCAAAAGTTATTGTGGCTGCCGGTGAAGGTGATATTCCTGCTTTAGTCGGACTTTGTGAAGTGGAGAATGACAGTGTATTATGTGATTTAATGAGGCTTACACATTTGAGGTTTTTAAATTATAGGTATGTAATTACCGATTCTCCAGATAATAGAGGTATAAATGTTGCTCTTCTATATAAAAGAAATCTATTTAAGCCGATTGATGCTAAAGAACATGAGATTCTTTTGGGTGATAGGTATAAACCAACAAGAAATATTCTTCATGTAACAGGTGTTTTACCAACCAATGATACACTTGATGTTTTTGTTTGTCATTTTCCATCAAGAAGCGGTGGAGAAATAGAAACAAGAATGGCACGAAAAACAGCTCATTTAAAACTTCTGGAAGTTATCAACAATGTTAATAACTATAGAACAAAACCGCTTGTTATTGTTATGGGTGATTTTAATGACTATCCAACTTCTAATAATTTATCCTATCTGCAGACACCTCCTGATGATTTGCTTGATGTCGATTTGGTGGATAATCAATATGTGAATAATATGAAAGATATTGTTGATAACTTTAAAAATGTTGTTGATAATTATAATAATGATGTTAATAAGATGTATTCTCTTTTATTGAAAAATAAGGTGAATATTGGATTATATAATTTAATGCTTCCAATTGTTCAATGGAATAGAGGAACTTATAAATACAACGGTGAATGGGGCTTTTTGGATCAATTTTTTTCAAATTCGATTCTTCTTTCAAAGAGAATTTATCCATTTGTTACAAATGTAAAAGAGATAAACGAACCTTTTCTACTAACAAAAGATTTAAAGCATTTAGGGGTGCGCCCTTTAAGAAGCTATTACGGATATAAATATGAAAATGGTTACAGCGATCATTTGCCTATCGTTTGCGATATTTATTTATATCCCGATTAAGTTTATATTTGAAATATAATGACAGAAAATATATGTAGGAAAACTAATTAATTGATTATTTGCACTAAAAAGAAATCCGTTTTCACTCAATAATAAATTATATTGCGAAAACGGATTTATAGTTATAGTACGAAACAATTCTTCTTAGAAAGAATAAGATACACCAAGCGTTGGAGAGAAAGCTTTTGTTCCATAATCTCCCTCAAAAACTTTATCCTGTTTTGTAATAACATCTGTATATGTATAAGAACCGTATCTTCCAAGTCCGGTAGTATATAAAGCTGAGAAATCAATTGAGAATCCGTTGAAAGGAGAGAAGCTAAAACCTAATGAAGTTCCTATTTTATTCATTCCGGGAGTCTCGGGATTATAATAATCATCCTTTACAGGAGATTGATCCAAATAAATACCTGCTCTAAGATCAAAACGACTTGTAAGATTGTATTTAGCGCCTAATCTGTACGACATAGAATTTTTATAGTTTTTAGATGCTTTTATGCTGTATCCATTCAGTACATTTTCACTGAACTGAACATCTAAGACTTGATAAGCGCTCCATCCGACAAGCTGAGCATCAAAAGCAAGTTCCAATTTGTCAATTGGACGATAACTTACTCCTAAAGAAAGATTTGATGGAAGAGGAAGTTCAGCAGAGAAAGTTCCTTCATCAAGAGGCGGAATAGCTATTGGAGATGTTCCTGCCAGTTGTAGAATCGGATTTAGAGTTGCAAGAAGAGACTTAAATGCAGTCTCATTTGCATAAGTTAAATCAGCAGTTCCTGCATTAACTTTCATCTTTACTTTTGAACGGTAGGAAAGTCCTAAAGTAAGATTGTCTGTTATGTCATACATTACTCCAATATTAAAACCTGCTTTAATTTTTGAATTGCCTTTCAAGGTAGCCGACAAGATGTTTACATCTCCGTATGTATTAAGAAAATCTTTTACTTGATTGGCTGCAGCTTCCGGCATAAGGGGAATATATGCTTGAAGAGGACTTAGAGAACCGGCAGGAAGAAGAGCGCGACTTAAAGAAAAATCTCCGGTCATTATCATTACACCTGCTCCGATACTTAAATTGTCTGTGATTTTCCAAGAAAGAGTTGGCTGAAAAGAGAAGCTTTTCATTGTTATATCTTGTACAAGAGCTGAACCTGCCCATTCTTTCCCCCAATTCATTCCGCTTCCATAAGGAGTTGTCAGAGAAAAACCTCCTTTTAGATTGTCATAAATTCTAAATCCGGCGTATGCATAAAGTGGAGTGCTTGCATCATTGTCTGAATATGCCTTGTAATCATTGAATTTATATGAAGCTTTTGCAAACACAGCAGAGCCACCAACAGAAAAATCGGCAGTTTTATCCATAAATGCCATGCCGGCAGGATTGAAATGCATGCTTTCCGCTCCTAACTTCATTCCTGTGCCTACATGTCCCATTGCAGACTGTTTGGCACTTAATAAATTTACTTGATATCCCTCAGCAAATGCAGAACCGCTAAGTACCAATGCCAAAGAAAAAGCTGTTAATTTCTTCATGTTTATGTTTTAATAATTAAAAATCGGCACAAATATAATACTTATGTGCAAATATTGGCACATAATCGGTGAAATTGTGCAATATGAGGGGCGTCGAATATAGAAGTATAGCACTATCAACAATATCAAGTTCTGGAAATTGAGAAGTTATATATTATAATAAATATTGATAAATAAAATAAGTGAAATGATGCATTTAAAAGTTCTTTAAAGAATAAAATAAAACTCAAACAATGATAAATAGAGCATATAAAGAGAGAAAATCAAAAATAATTGTAATACTTTTACCCCGGTAATGAGATATCTGCAAGAATTTTATTTCACTCTTTACAGTTATATCGATTATTTTGCTTTTGGAAAGCAGAATGACAATAGTATTAACAACGTGTGCTTGGTAAACCACGTAAAAAACAAGATTTATGAAAAAACAGGTCAGTGTACCATTTATGGTATCGGGCATACTTTTCTGCGTATGCCTTATTTTAGCAAATTTTTTAGAGAGTAAGCTTATCCAAATTGGCCCTGTTCAGGCAACAGGAGGATTAATTATTTTCCCGGTAGCTTATATCTTGAACGATTGCATCGCGGAGGTGTGGGGATTTAGAAAAGCAAGGTTGGTAATTTGGACCGGATTTTTGATGAACTTTTTTGCAGTGATAATTGCTCAACTTGCCATTGCGCTGCCCTCTGCTCCATACTATGAACATCAAGAAGCGTTTGCCACAGTTTTTGGAGCTACATTGAGAATCTCCATAGCAAGCTTTATAGCATTTCTTGTAGGGTCGTTTTTAAATGCTTATGTAATGAGCAAGATGAAAATAGCCTCGCATGGCAAAGGGTTTGGAATCAGAGCTATAGCTTCAACTATGATCGGCGAGTCGGCAGACTCAATTATTTTCTTTCCAATAGCATTTTTTGGAGTTATACCTTTTGAAGACCTTCTTGTTCTTATCGTTTCTCAGGCATCACTGAAAACTATTTATGAAATAATTATACTTCCTGTTACTTACAAGGTGGTTAAATTTGTAAAGAAAGTTGATGGAAGTGATGTGTATGATGAGAATATCTCTTACAATGTATTAAAAATACAAGAAGTATAAATAATTTATTTTATGAATAAACCGGAAGATTCACTTACCCTTTTGGGCAAGAAAACTGAATATAAACAGGACTATGCCCCTGAGGTGCTTGAAGCATTTATTAATAAACATCAAGACAATGATTATTGGGTAAAGTTTAATTGTCCCGAATTTACAAGTCTTTGCCCAATTACCGGGCAACCTGATTTTGCAACTATAGTAATTAGTTATATTCCTGATGTTAAGATGGTTGAAAGTAAAAGTCTAAAGCTTTATCTTTTTTCATTTAGAAATCATGGCGCATTTCATGAGGATTGCGTTAATATAATAATGAAAGATTTAATCAAACTTATGGATCCGAAATATATAGAAGTTACCGGTTTGTTTACCGCAAGAGGCGGAATTTCTATACATCCTTATTCAAACTATGGAAGGAAGGATACTGAGTTCGAAAAGATGGCAAAAGAAAGAATGCTTCGTCACGAATAAATAAAGCCCTTTGATTAAGAAATAATGCTATATCACGAAAAAGTGGTATTTGTTTGTGAACACAGAATATTGAGTCACTAACAAACAGTGTTTCGTCTCGAATACTAAAAAAGGTTCCAAAAAATTTGCAGATGTTTTTTGGAACCTTTTTTTTTATTTATTCATTCCATTTAGGAGGAATAATATTATATAAATTCCTTACAAAGAAATCCATTCTTTTGTGTTCAGCCCACCCATTCCCAAGTTGATGATTGACACCGGGCACAAAAAGCAGTTCAAAATCCTTATCGGCTTTTATAAGTGCGTTTACAACCTGCATGGTTGAAGAGGGGTCTACATTGTCATCCAGTTCACCAACCATAAGCATTAAAGGTGTTTTCAGATTTTTGGCATTTTCCACGTTTGAACATTTTACATATTGAGAATCTATAGGATAACCCATCCATTGTTCATTCCACCAAATTTTATCCATCCTATTATCATGACAGCCACACCCGCTGTAGGCTGCTTTATAAAAATCAGGATATTGAAGTGTTGCTGCCATAGCATTCTGTCCTCCTGCAGAACCTCCATAAATACCAACTCTTGAGATATCCATATAAGGATATTTTTCAGCGGCGGCTTTTATCCACAACATTCTGTCTTTAAGACCTGCATCATAAAGATTTTTGTAGGTAACATCCTCAAAACTTTTTGAACGATAGGAGGTGCCCATTCCATCAATCTGAACAACAATGAATCCAAGTTCAGTCATTGGATGCATAAAATAATTAACATCAACAAAGTCTTTAGGCACATAATGATGACCCGGACCGGCATAAATATATTCGAGGACCGGATATTTTTTATTGGGGTCAAAGTTTGAAGGTCTGATAATAATTCCCCAAATATCTGTTTTGCCGTCTCTTCCTTTGGCAACAAAAGGTTCAGTCTCTTTCCATCCAATATTTTTAAGAGGAGTTATATCTGCACTTTCAATCAGAGAAATGATTTTTCCCTCCGAAGCATCTCTTAAGACTGTCTTGGGAGCGACATTTACAGTGGAATAAGTGTCAATAAAAACCTTTTTGTCGGGCGAAAGTACAATGTGATGATTACCCTCTTCAGGAGTAAGGCATTTCATGTTTTTGCCATCAAAATTTATTCTATAATACTTGATGTTATAAGGGTCTTCATTTTTGCTTATGCCATTGGCAGAGAATAAAAGATTGTTGTTTTTCTCATCAATATCCTCAACAGAACGGACATACCACTCACCTTTTGTGATTTGACGGATAGGTTTTCCTTTTTGAGTATCGTATAAATAAAGATGATTGTAATTATCCCGTTCACTGCTCCAGATAAATTGTTTTCCATCATTTATATCTTGCTGATATATCCTTGTATAGACAATAAACGTTGGTGAAACATCTTCAGCCAATGTTCTAACACTGCCATCAACAGCATTCATTTCAAGATATCTATAAACTTGATGACCACGTTGATTGTATCTAAAAGTTATTGCCGAGCCATCTTTATTCCATCTAAGATAATCTATTGAAAAAGGATTAGGAAATAACTCTGTTGACGATTTTAAAATGTTACCGGAAGATACATTAACGATATATGGATGTTTGAATGGAAGAGCTGCTCCCGGTTTTCGATATTCTCTTTTGTGAAGTTTTGGTTGTAATTGATCATTTGGAGAGGATTCTATCATATAAAAATATTGCTTTTCTGCAGGTCTGATTTTTGTAAGAGCAATATTTTCAGAATCAGGACTCCATTGTATATAGCAGGAATAATATTCTCCATTTGATCCATCAAAAGTTAATTGATGTTCTGAATTGCCTTTAAGGTCTTTAATATAAAGATTGTAATTTTTTATAAATGCTTCTTTCGTACTGTCGGGAGAGAGAATCGGATGACCATTAAGTTCATCATCCTCTTCAGCCCAATATCGATTAGAATAACCTCGCTCATCTATTTTGGTGAATTTTTCAATTTCATCCTTATTAGTAACTTCAGTTTTTACGCCATCAACGGCACTAACCTTAAAATATTTATTTCCATCGGAAGTTTTGGTACGATAGAAGAAGAAATTTCCATTTTCTATCCATTTTCCATCATTTACAGTGTTGAGGATTTTACCGGAATAATTTCTATAAACGGATAATCCCCTTTTATAGTCATCGGAATTGGGTTGAGAAAAAGAGCTTTGGACAACGCATAGTAAAATAGAGATAAAGAAGATAAAAAGATTGCTTTTCATAGATTTTTAATGTTTTGTCTTTCTTGTGGTTTAAAAAAAATAAGCAGTGTGATAACTATTATTTAAGAATTGGTCGTCAAGCTTTATTTACCAAAAGATAATAAAATGTTATTACTGTATAAACATTCACTTATGTTGGCAAAAATAGCGATTTGATTTATATAAAGTTTTATTTTGAAAAAACATAAATAAAAAGCCGATCTATTTTTTGTGTAAATAAATAGATTGTCCTTATTATTGAATGGTGAAAATGAAATGCGGATTTTTTTATTTATGATATTGATAAGCGCCAATATCATAAAACATATCCCTAAGATTGCCAAAGATATCATATTTACAATCCTGATTGCCGAAATTCCAGGCTTTGCCAATGGCAGGAGAATCAGAAGAAAGTCTAAAGTCAAAAGAATAGTCGCTTGTGGTTTTCTCGAAAAGAGGATTCTCATTATAAATATTGTTTGGAAAATGAGAGTCGGTGGTTTGTGGAGTTTTTAAAAGAGAGTATGCGAATTGATAATTGGAAATCTTATTCTCAGAGGAAAAAGAGTTTATCAATATTTCATTTTCGCGTTTTCCCCAAATGATAGAATTTGAAAACTGAGCCAATTCAACACTATAATTATCTATCTTATCGCCCTTGTCGATATAATCTGAAATATATACAACTGAGTTTTTGATACTGCCAAAGGAATAATTATTGGCAATAGTGCAATGAACAAAATTTAAATATCCTCCAATAATATTCAAAATTGAAGATTGAGCACAATAGAAGACACTGTTGTAGGCATCAATTTTTGAGTTTACAGCAGTGATAAGGTTGGAATAACTGATGCCTATTTGAGAATTTATAATCTGAATTTTTCGTTTTTCCGGATTGATTGAATAGAGTTCAATACCATTGCTCATACCTTTTATGTTGGTGCAGATAAAAACATTATTGTTACTGCTTTCATTAAAGACAATGCCTTTCCATTGTCCGGGCAAATCTGAATAAGATATTCCTGAAAGAAGAGAATCACTTCTCTCTCCACAAATAATTATAGGATTATCAATTGTGCCATTACAATAAAGAGTGCCGTCAACAATAATTGCCGCTTTATCATGCATAAATAATTTCGTTCCTGCGGAAATCTCCAATTCAACATCCTTTGCAATGTATAAAGAATCGTAAATAAGAATAGGCTTACGAGATACTATTACAGAGTGTTCATCAATCCTTACGCCTTTCATCATTACAATATCCTGAGAGTAAGCATTAAGCCTAATATTATAAATGGAATTATTACAGCTGAAAGAGATGATATCAGTAATATTGACAGCATTGTCGGAAAGGTTCTCCTTTGGGGTCATCTCTATAAAAACAAACAATGAATCTCTTGAGGAAATCTCAACATCATTGAAAGTCTCGCCTTTTATCCCGTCGACGTTTATTCTAAATCCTGTATTATTTCCATTAAGAATAGAGATATTGTCAATTTTTATCGCCTTGTCGTTTTTGTTATAAACCATAAGTTTTTTAGTAGTAGAACTCGTGTTTGAAAAAACAGTCCCAAAGTTTATTGTATCGGTTGAAAAAATAAGCTTGTCGTTGGGGTTATTGGTGAAATCTTCATTTAGACACCCTATTATGAAAAAGAAATTTGAAAGTATGATAACTTTTAATAATATGTTTCTTAATATGCTCATTCTACAATAGGTTGGAATTGTTTTAACAAAAATATCTGCTTATTGCATTGTAAAGTAAAGGATAAAACTTGCCGTAAATCTATAACTTTATAAGAAAATGCCTTAATTCGTCCAAAAATGAAAACATTGATAAAAAGCATTCGAAAAAAAAATAATACAGATTATACAAAAGATATAAACTGTATTATATTAACGTTATAACATTCAAATTATTGCTGTCTGAAAAAAAAGTGGTTTTAATCTTAATATTGAGAATTTAGATTAACAGCAGTTCTTTATTGAGCTACAGCTGTTTTGTATGAATAACTTGATGTAATACTAAATATTAAAAAAATATAAGCAATAAATAAATAGGCATTTTAAACGTTAAATAAGAATGGATTTAAGTTATACAGCAGTTTAATTATTATATTTTTGAATAAGCTAAGCTACGCCTCATCAATCACATTTTAAAAAGTTTCACTTTTAAAATGTCTATTGAATTCGGCTTGCATTATCTTTGAATAAGCTAAGCTGTGCCTCATCAATACATTTTAAAAAGTTTCACTTTTAAAATGTTTATTGAATTCGGCTTGCATTATCTTTGAATAAGCTAAGCTACGCCTCATCAATCACATTTTAAAAAGTTTCACTTTTAAAATGTCTATTGAATTCGGCTTGCATTATCTTTGAATAAGCTAAGCTGTGCCTCATCAATACATTTTAAAAAGTTTCACTTTTAAAATGTTTATTGAATTCGGCTTGCATTATCTTTGTGTATAATAAGTATTATTGATCATTGCATTAAAGGGATAATTTGTTGAAAGAAAAGAGACTAAAATATTATAAAGGTTTTTTCTTAGTGCTGGAAGTTATTTTAGTATTGTTTCCTATTGTAGTTTTAAACTCATGTTCTTCAAAAAAAAATACGGCATTAACAAGACAGTATAAAGCATTCACAACAAGATATAATGTATATTTTAATGGAAGTGAAGCCTACAAAGAGGCTCTTAATAATATGGAGAATAATTATCAGGACAATTATTCAGAAATGCTTTATATTCATCCAGTAAGCTCTTTTGCCAACAAAGAAAAAGTTGTTCCCAATTCAGGTTTTGACAGAGCAATCGAGAAAAGTCAGAAAGCAATTAAACTAAGAAGTATTTCAAAACGTCCGATTAGAGACCCTCGTAAATCAATGTCTGCCGATTATAAAAACTTTTTAAAGAGGGATGAATATAATCCCTTTATCCATAACGCATGGATGCTTATGGGTAAATCACAGTTTTTTAAAGGCGATTTTATTAATAGTTCAGCAACCTTTCTTTATATTACACGTCATTTTTCATGGTTACCTCAAACTGTAACTGAGAGTTATATTTGGATGGCTCGGTGTTACTGTGAACTTGGATGGCTTTATGAAGCAGAGAATACATTGTCAAAAATTGACACAAAGAGTATAACCAAGGAGATTAAACCATTGTTTGAACAAACAAAGACTCTCTATTATATAAAAAAAGGCGATTTTTCTAACGCTGTTCCCGAGCTTGAATCAGCAGTAAGCCTTTCAGAAAAAGGGGTCCAAAAGCAACGAATGATGTTCTTGCTCGCTCAGTTATATACTCAGATAAATGAGCCTGATAAAGCATACAAATGCTACAACAAAATCATTAAATCCAATCCAACTTACAGAACTTTCTTCAACGCTTCAATAGCTCAGACAGAGGTGATGCCTGAATCTCAAATGAAGAATATTCAAGCCAAACTTAATAAGATGCTAAAAGATCCAAGAAATGAAGAATATCTTGATCAAGTGTATTGCGCAATAGGGAACATGTATCTAAAGCAAAAAGATACCTTAAATGCTGTCTCTTCATATTCTGTGGCTGTTGAAAAGAGTAAAAATTCCGGAATGGAAAAGGCTGTTGCAGGCATTAAACTTGGCGATTTAAGCTTTGCCAAAGAAAAGTATTCTCTTGCCCAAAAAGGATATGCTGTTGCTGCCGGGCTGCTTCCAAAAGAACATAAAGACTATAAAAGAGTTGATAATCTTTCCTCGATACTTGATAAATTAAAAACTTATTCTGAGGCTGTTGAGCTTCAGGATTCCCTTCTAAATCTTTCTACTCTTTCTGATGATGAGAGAAGAAAAATTGCTGATGATATTGTCAAGAATGTTATCGCTCTTGAGGAAAAAGAAAACAAAGAAAAGGAAATCGCAGCTCGAAATGAGCAGACTCAAAATGATGCTAATCAAAACTTCTCCATAAATCCTCTAAATATTAACACACAGGCAAACAATGGAGTTATAAAACAAAATATTGCAGTGTCAAATGATAATTCATGGTATTTTTATAATAAAAGTCTTGTTGAGGCGGGTAAAAATGATTTCCAAAAAAAATGGGGCAATAGAAAGCTGGAAGACAACTGGAGAAGAAAAAATAAAACCAATATTGCTGTTAATACTGAAAGTGAAGTGCATAATGGACCTCAGAATGAGGATGAGAATTTAGATGCTTCAATTC
Source organism: Bacteroidales bacterium (assembly GCA_030539115.1). Classification (GTDB taxonomy): domain Bacteria; phylum Bacteroidota; class Bacteroidia; order Bacteroidales; family JAUNSR01; genus JAUNSR01. The sequence continues at coordinate 9,517 of JAUNSR010000009.1, read as the reverse complement.
AGAATGACAGTATTAATGAGAACGATACAAAAAATCCTGATTTCTACTTAAGTCAGATTCCTCTTACTGAAGAGGCAAAACAAAAATGCAACGATATTATCTGCGATGCCTTATATAATATGGGGATGATTTTCTATCAGGAGCTTGAGAATTTGCCTTTGGCAATAAAGACCTTTAGCCAATTGGATTCAAGATATCCAATAAACAAATATAAAGCTGATGTATATTATGACATCTATCTTATGTATATGCGTCTTAATGATATTGCAAATGCGGAGATCTATAGAAACTATATTATTTCAGGATTCCCGGAATCAAACTATTCAAATGCTCTCTCAAATCCTGATTATATTAAGAATATGAAAGAGATGTCTGAAAAGCAGGAAAATCTTTATGAGGCGACTTATGAAGCTTATCTTTCAGGCAATACTGATGTAGTACATAAGAATGCAGAATATGTAAATCAAAATTGGCCAATGAGCAAACTTATGCCTAAGTTTATGTTTTTAGATGCAATGGCATATGCTTCTGATAAGAATAATGAGATGTTTAAAGACATACTTCAGAAAATCACAGTTGCTTATGCTAAGGATGCCGTTTCACCGCTTGCTCAAAGTATGGTTGACAATATTAACAGTGGACGCACTCTCTCCCAAGGTAATAATTCGAGAATGAGTATGGTGTGGCAGACTGAGGTTATTAACTACAAGCTCGATTCGGGTAAAGTTGTAAACATTAACACATTTAAAATTGAGCAGAACAAGCCTCATGTTTTGTTGCTTGCTTTCCAAAGTGATTCAGTGAATGTAAATCAGTTGTTGTTTAATATTGCAAAATATAATTTCACAAACTATTTAATTCAAGACTTTGACCTTGAGACATTGACATTCAAAGATCTTACTCTTCTCGTGATAAAGGGATTTGAAAACTTTGACAAGCTTAGCGACTATAGGTTTAGAATCTCTATGATTGGTGGTCTTGAGCTGCCCTCTGCAGTTACTCCTGTAATGATTTCTGAAGACAATTTTAGAGTCTTGCTTCAAGGGAAGAGCTTTGATGATTATTTTAGTTTCCTTGAACAAAGCAGTCAGGAATCTTTGGAGGAGAATGATGACAGCAATGATGATAATAACAACGATAATAACTAAGAGATGAGAAAAGAGCGAATTTTATGGGCTGACGATGAGATAGAATTATTAAAACCTCATATTATCTTTCTTGAAAATAAAGGTTATGAACTTGATACGGTTAACAACGGATATGATGCTATAGATCAAGTTGAGGATTCATCGTATGACCTTGTTATCTTGGATGAAAATATGCCGGGTATAAGCGGACTTGAAACGCTCCAAAAAATTAAGGAAATTTCGCCATCGGTTCCTGTTGTTATGATTACCAAAAGCGAAGAGGAAAATATCATGAATCAGGCTATTGGCGCAAAGATTGCCGACTATCTTATAAAGCCTGTAAATCCAAATCAGATTTTCCTTTCTATAAAGAAAAATGTACATATTAATGAAATTATTTCTGAAACAAACATCTCCGGCTTTCAACAGGATTTTGGTAAAATAAGCTCTTTGATTAATGATGCGTCGAGTTTTGAGGACTGGTGCGAGATTTACAAAAAGATAGTTTATTGGGAAATTGAATTCGATAGAGTTGATGCCGGTCTTGAGGAGATGCTTAGAATGCAAAAGTCTGAAGCTAATGCCGCTTTTTCAAAATTCATTAAAAGAAATTATGAAAAATGGATGTCTGACGACAATCATCCCTTATTTAGCAATGAACTGTTTGTTAAAAAAATATTTCCCATTCTTGATTCGGGTGAAAAGGTGTGCATGATTGTAATTGACAATTTCAGGTTTGATCAATGGAAAACTATAATGCCGATTATTGACCAATATTTCAGTATTGAAGAGGAGATGTATTGCAGTATACTTCCTACAGCAACCCAATATTCAAGGAACGCAATTTTTTCAGGCCTTATGCCCGACAAAATCTCGAAAATGTTTCCTGAACTGTGGGTCGATGAGGATGAAGATGAAGGCAAAAACATAAATGAATCGCCTCTTATTCAGACGATTTTTGACAGGTATAGGAAAAGATATTCTTTCTCTTATAATAAAATTAATGACTCATCTTATGCTGATAAGATACTTCAGAATATCTCCTCAATTGATAAGAATGATATCAATATATTTGTGCTGAATTTTATTGATATGCTCTCTCATGCCCGTACAGAGTCTAAAATGATACGAGAACTTGCACCAAGCGAGTCTGCTTACCGAGCATTGACAAAGACTTGGCTTGAACACACCTCAACCATCTCTTTAATAAAAAAACTTGCACAAAATGATGTCAAGGTTATTATCACAACCGACCATGGAACCATTAGAGTGGAGAATCCTGTCAAAGTTGTAGGTGACAAAGAAACAAATACAAATTTGAGATATAAGTGCGGTAAGAACTTAAACTACAATCCAAAGCAGGTTTATGAAATAAAAAATCCGCAAAGCATTGGTTTGCCAGCTCTTAATATATCTACAAAATATGTCTTTGCAACAAATAAGGATTTCTTTGCTTATCCAAATAACTACAATTATTATGCATCCTATTTCAGAGATACTTTTCAACATGGCGGTATCTCTATGGAGGAGATGCTCATCCCTTTTGTTATTCTTACTCCAAAAAGAAAATAGATGGTGCAATTGTTAAATATTTCCCCTGCATTTTCTATTTAAATCATAATTTATGATATCGTAATTATCCCTTTTTTGTTAAAAAATATAGCACTAATATATTATACTATACATATTTATTGTTTTCCGAGCATATTCTTTAATTAACACTATTAACTTTGCACAATAAATAATTTTTTAAATGAAGACAATTAACATTACAAGTTTAGATACAATAAGAGATGCTGCAAAAGAGTTTATTAAAGAGATTGATCAGGATACAGTTTTTGCCTTTCATGGCGAAATGGGAGCCGGTAAGACTACTTTTATAAAAGCTGTTTGTGAGGAGCTTGGAGTTGAGGATGTTATTAATTCTCCAACTTTTGCAATTGTTAATGAGTATCGCTCTGAAAGTGCAGAACTTATCTATCACTTCGATTTTTATAGAATCAATAAACCTGAAGAGGCTTTTGATTTTGGATATGAAGATTATTTCTACAGCGGCGCCCTTTGCTTTATTGAATGGCCAGAAAAAATCGAAGAACTTCTCCCTGGTGATACTGTTCATGTTACCATAAAAGAGAATCAAGATGGAAGCAGAACATTAACTATGAATAAAGATTAAGATATATGTTTTGAAGAGGAATTAAAGGTTGAAGTTTCAACCTTTAATTCCTCTACTGTTTTAAACAAGAGTATTGTATCTATTGGTAATTGCACAAAACGATTGTCAAAAACAAAATAGATGAGTAATTGTTTACTTAAAAACTTGAATTTGTTTTAAGCAATATAACAAATACCTATAACTAAATGCTAAATGTCAATTTATTAACATCCGGAATATTCTTTTTAATCGGTGGCTTTTCAGTTGCCGCTGCCATGCTTAATTGGAATTGGTTCTTTGAGTCGTCAAATGCATCAATCTTTGTAAAATGGTTTGGTAGAAGTGGTGCGCGTTGGTTGTACTTTATCGTAGGAATATTGATTATTGTTGTAGCCTCAATACTCTTGGGTGGAGAAATAGCAAAAAATGAAATACTGTAGTGAGTTAATCCTCAAAGCAGATATTTAATCAATAACAGCCAATTGTTAATAACTGATTGATATTTCATCATTTGTTGAAAAAAGAAAATCACTAAAAAAAGCAATACCATATATTATCTTTTTGATTTGATATGCAATTATATATATAACATTAACAAACACATTGCAATGAAAAAGTTTTTTCGAGTATTCCTTTATGGAATGATGGCGAGCCTTTTGCTCTCCTTAACTATGTGTACACCTGCCGCCGACAGTTTCGAGTCTGTCAAGAATGACCCTATGGACGTAAGGCTTTACACTTTGGATAATGGACTTAAAGTGTATATGTCCGTTTATAAAGATGCTCCCCGCATTCAAACCTTTATCGGTGTTAGAGCCGGAAGCAAGAATGATCCTGCAACATCTACCGGTTTGGCTCATTATTTTGAACATCTTATGTTTAAAGGCACCAAAAGCGTAGGCTCTAAGGATTTTTCAAAAGAGGAACCCTTGTTGAATGAGATAGAGGCCTTGTTTGAGCTTTATAGACAAACTGAAGATTCTATTCAAAGAGTTCAGATTTACAGACAGATTGACAGCGTGTCAAATGTTGCCTCCAAGTATGCAATCTCAAATGAATATGACAGGCTTATGGCTTTGATTGGTTCTCAGGGAAGCAATGCATGGACAAGTCCCGACCAGACTGTATTTGTTGAAAACATCCCTTCAAATGAACTTGAAAATTGGGCAATAATTGAGGCTGACCGCTTTAAAGACCCTATTATAAGAATTTTCCATACAGAGCTTGAAACAGTATATGAGGAAAAGAACCGCTCTTTAAACTCCGATCAAAGCCGCGTTATTGATACACTTATGTATGCTTTGTATCCTTTCCATACTTATGGAACCCAATCTACTCTTGGAACAGACAAGGACCTTAAGAGCCCATCTATTACAAACATAAAGAATTTCTATAAAACATACTATGTGCCTAATAATATGGCTGTATGTCTTGCCGGAGATTTCAACCCTGACAGCGCAATAGTTGTTATAAAGAAATATTTCGGTGATATGCAAAGCAAGGATATTCCTGAATTTAAGACTAATCCGGAAACTCCTATTACTGCACCTATAGTGAAAAATGTAAATGGAATGGAGTCTGATATGGTTTATATGGGATACCGTTTGCCTGGTGCTAAGAACGATTTGGATAGAAGAAATGAGCTGTTGGGATATATGCTCTACAACGGAACTGCGGGCTTGTTTGACCTTAATGTAAATCAAAAACAGCAAACTCTTTTCTCCGGCTCATTTGTTCTCGACCAAGCTGACTATTCAACACTTATTCTTATAGGAAATCCTAAAGAGGGGCAGTCCCTTGAGGAGGTAAAAGATATTTTGGTTGCTCAGATTGATTCCATTAAAAACGGAAACTTCGGCGATTGGCTTCTTACAGCTTCAATTAATAATTTAAAGCTTGCTCATATGGAGTCGGTTACAAGCAATAGGGCAAGAGCTACCCAAATGATAGATGTGTTTACCAACCAAATGACTTGGGCTCAGTATAGAGAGTCGTTTGACAAACTTTATGCCACTACCAAAGAAGAGATTGTCGATTATGCAAACAAGATGTTTAACGACAATTATGTGGTAGTTTATAAACATAGAGATCCGAATTTCAAAATTCCTCCGTTCCCTAAACCTCAGATTACACCTGTAAACCTTGACAGAGACTCTAAAAGTGATTTCTTCAAGCAGATTGAAAGCAACCGGGTCACTCCTATTGAGCCTGTTTTTGTTGACTATCAAAAAGAGTTGTCTCAGGCTAAGGCTGAAAATAATATACCTGTTATTTATAAAAAGAATGATGAGAACAAGATCTTTAGTTTAATCTATGTCTTTGATATGGGACAAAACAATGACAAACGACTTCCTTTTGCTTTTGATTATATGAATTATCTTGGAACAGATAAGATGGATTCTCAAAAGTTTAAAGAGGAGATGTTCAAGTTGGCATGTGCCTATAATATTAACACTCAGTCTGAAAAGACTTTTGTTACTCTAAGCGGATTGGCTGAAAATATGAACCCTGCAATGCAGCTTATGGAGGACTTGTTTAACAATGCCACTCCAAATGAAAATGCATTTAACAACCTTATATCCGACTATATAAAGGCAAGAGGTGATTCCAAAATGGATTTTGATCAGATAAGCAAAATGATGCTTAACTACGGCATGTGGGGAGCTAATTCTCCTACAACCTATGTGTTGAGCAATCCTGAGCTGCTTAAACTTACTTCTGATGAACTGCTCAATATTATCCATAATGCAAATCACTACAAACATTCTGTTTGGTATTATGGACCGGCTATGCAGGACAGTGTTATTGCAGCTGTCAATACATATCATAATCCAAATACCGAACTTATGGATGCTCCTGCTGCCGTTGAATTTGAACAGCAGGGAACAGATAAAAATCAGGTGATTTTGTTTGACTACAACTCAAAACAAACCAATCTTTATATGGTATCAAAAGGAGCACAATATAATCCTGAGATGACTCCTGTTGTATCTTTGTACAACGGCTATTTTGGTGATATCGCTTTTCAGGAATTAAGAGAGGCAAGAGGCTTGGCGTACACTGTTTCTTCTGCTTATCGTCAGCCTTCAAAAAAGGGAATGTATTATATGAATACATCATTTATTGGTACTCAGACCGATAAGCTTCCAACAGCAATCGATCACTTCCAGAAGCTTTTAAGCGAGTTCCCTCAGTCTCCTGAATTTTTTGAGGTAAGCAAACTTAGTCTTCTCAATAATATAAGAACTCAGCGCATCACCAAGGAAAACGTTATTTGGAGCTATTATAATGCAAAAAAATATGGCCTTGACTATGATATCAACAAGACATTGTTCGAGACTGTCCCTAATATCGATTTCTTCCAGCTTCAGGGCTTTTTTGATCAATATGTAAAACCTGCCTCTTACAAATATTGTATCATTGGCAATGAGAAAGATTTGGATATGAATTATCTTAAATCTGTAGGCGATATCAAAAAGGTGACTTTGGAGGAGCTTTTTGGCTATTAGAAAAAAAATTGTTTAAAATAACTTTTTGTTTTAAACATAGTTAATGTTCTTATTTATAATATAAATAAGTAATTTTAAGGACAAATTTTTCAATTATTATTTTTGAAAAATTTGTCCTTAATTTTTAAAATATAATACCTAAAATTATGAAGCACATTTTAATCCTTTTAATGTCGGTTCTAATTGTAAGTTGTTCCGATCCAATAGACAAATCGGTAATTGACACTCTCTCAAAGTCAGAACAGGAGACTATTTCCAAAAAACATCATGAGTTTAAATTCTTATATGAGATGCTCCAAAATATAGTGGCTGAAATTAAAGAAACAGATTCCGTCTCTTATCAAAAATTAGAGCCTATCACTTACAAAAGATTTTGTAATGTTTGGTGCGGCGATTCATTGGAGACAGAAAACTATGCTTATGAGTCCGAAATTAAATGGAACAATAAATATGCAGGTATTGAGCAAAAAGCTGATTCTGCTATTGACTATTGGAAAAATGAAATTGACAATTCTGTGCTAAACACTGTAAACATCTCCTATCTCGGTAAACAGGAGAAAAAAAATGAAAAGAGTAATAATTATATTACTGAGCTGAGAATCGGCTTTAGAGCAAATTCAAGCAGAGCTGCCAATATTAAAAAGATCTCTTTCAAACTGTTTTTTGCTCCTTATGACAATGCCTGGGATGATGTGCAATTTATGAATATAACTTTAGACCGGTCTCTTGGGGAATATGTTGATGTGCCGTTAAATTTTAAGGACTATTTTTCTATTTGGAAGGGTGATTCTACAGATTATAAATATATGGTTGAGTCTATTGAAACAGATAAAGGCGTTTTCTCTTTGGAAAAGCTTAATGTGCCTAATTCTATAGTAAGCTATATCCTTAATGACAATTTAAATAAAACAATTCTCTTTAATTCTAAAACCGATGTGATTAAAGAGCTTTTTGATCCTGAGTATGTTACCAAAGATAGTTATGTTGGAAAGGCAGTATTGAAAATGATGAAAGAAAAAGACCCTCCTGTTTTTGACATCCTTATGAAAAAATTTATGCCGGATTCTTCAGATCTTTAGAATTGCAAATCTTTTATTGGTAAATGAATAAAAATCATGAATAAATTATTGTTTACAGTAATCGCTGTTTTTGTTTCATCAATTCTTTTTGCTCAGAATGCTTTCTCGCAGAGCAAAATAGATACTAAGACACTAAATAGCAAGGTCCTTAATGCCGATAGAGATTACACAATATATCTTCCTAAAAGCTATCAGACAGATTCTGAGAGAAGATATCCTGTTTTATACCTTCTTCATGGAATGACCGAGACAAATAAAACATGGCAAAACAATATGAGACTTAAGGAGGTTGCCGATCGTCTTATGGAGTCGGGCGATGCAAAGGAGATGATAATTGTTACTCCAAATGCGGGTGGCGATTTAAGCAAAAATCAATGGAACGGCTATTTTAATATGCCCGGCTGGGAATATGAAACTTTCTTTTTTGATGAATTCATTCCATTTATCGAAAACAATTATAGAGTAAAATCGGATAAAAACAATCGGGCTGTTGCCGGCCTCTCAATGGGTGGTGGAGGTACCGTCGTTTATGCTCAAAAACACAGCGATATGTTTTGTGCTGCATATGCAATGAGTGCATTGGTTTCATTAAACAACCTTACTGCCAGTGGCGATGAAAATGAGATTACTATGCATTTGTATCGCTCGGTGCTTGCAAATGATTGTATAAAGTTTGTTGAAAATGCTGATGACAATACTAAAAACAATCTTAGAACTGTCAGCTGGTTTATTGACTGCGGCGATGATGACTTTCTGCTTGACAATAATGTTGACTTTACAAGAGCAATGAAAAAGGCGGCTATTCCATATCAGTTCAGAGTCAGAGATGGTGGACACACTTCGGAATATTGGCACACTGCTCTTTATCTTTGTATTCCTTTTGTAAGCAGAAATTTTGATAATTAATCAACAATATTTTTTTGAAGTTTAAATTTTTATGTCATTGACATTCAAAAAAGAGTCTAAATTCAATTGAGGTTGGATTTAGACTCTTTTTTTATTTAAACTATTGATTGTTTATTAACGTTGTGAATATAAAATACTTATCTCTGTAAAAACATCTTCTCCTAACTAATATTTATTTTGATTGTCATTTTTTAAATTTTGATTGTTATTATTTTTAAAATACTTAAGTCGTTTAAAATTAATATTCTAGTATACTATGTAAAACACTTTAGTTTTTTATTTTAAATATTACGGTTAAATAAAAACATTGACAATGAAAAATGAAGTTTTGATGGGAGCAATAGAAAGACTGCCAATTAAAAATTTTTTTTGATATAATTTATGATATAATATTTTGCAAAAAGATAAAAAATTGAGGTTTAGGCAGTATAAATTCCTGTCAGAGATAAAAAAATGCAGACAGGGGAAAAAATATTCAAAAAAAAATAGTTTATAAAATCTTTATTTACAGATGTATGAGGGTGATTAAAGATTTTTTTAGAATAATGGGTATTGCAGATAAAGAAATAATATCTACTTTTGTGCCCGGGTAAGTGCTACACGGCATGCTCCTTTCAAATCCCCCAGGGCCTGACCGCAGCAAGGGTAGAAGGTTGTAGCGGCGCGATGTGGTTAGCTTACCCACCTGCCTCTTTAGCTCAGTTGGCCAGAGCACGTGATTTGTAATCTCGGGGTCGTTGG
>JAUNSR010000040.1 GCA_030539115.1 Bacteroidales bacterium | reverse complement strand
TATTGCTGCTTAGCTCATTTATTTTTTTATCGAATTTATTAACGAACTATTGTAATTATAAACTCAAAGAATACCATCATGAATTTATCACATTTTTTTAAAACACTTTTATTTTCATTTCTCATTTTATATAGTTGCACTTCAACCAAAAACAAAGAAAGTGGAGATGCAGCCGTCAATAATGATATAAAGCTGTCTGAAAACATTCTTCCCGATTGGGCTTTAGGCGGATTTAATAGAATTAAGGATAAAAACCCTGTAATAACACCTGATTCAACAATAAAATTCTACTGTCCAATGAGAAAAGATTCAATTGGTTGGCAGGAAAGCGACACTTTTAACCCTGCTGCCACTGTTTTTGGAGATAAAATCTTTGTTCTTTTCAGAGCTGAAGACAATTCTGCCCAAGGAATAGGCAAAAGAACATCAAGAATCGGACTTGCCTCCTCTTATGATGGCATTACAATGGAAAAGAGAAACAATCCTGTACTTTTTCCATCTGAAGACAATGTAAAAGAATTTGAATGGAATGGAGGATGTGAAGATCCAAGAATTGCGTTAACTGAAGATGGTATCTATGTAATGATGTATACTGCATGGAATAGGGATGTTCCTCGTCTTTGTGTGGCTACTTCAAAAGATCTGATTAGCTGGGAGAAACATGGGCCAGCTTTTCAAAAAGCTTATGATGGACGTTTTAAAGATATGGCCTGCAAATCTGCTTCTATTGTTACAAAATTAAAAGATGATAAATTAGTTATTGAAAAAGTTAATGGGAAATACTTTATGTATTGGGGGGAGCATTTTATTAACCCTGCAATATCAGAAGATTTAATTAACTGGACTCCGATATTAGACAAAGACAATAATCTATTGAAAGTCGTTAAGCCAAGAGATTATTATTTTGATTCTGCCTTAACCGAATGTGGTCCTCCGGCTATAATGACAGACAAAGGAATTCTTTTATTATATAATGGTAAGAATAAAAAAGATGAAAAAAGAGACAAAAGGTTTAATGCAGGCACATATAGTGCAGGACAAATTCTTTTTGACATCAATGATCCTTACAAGGTTATAGCTCAACTTGACGTACCATTCTTTCGTCCCATAGCTTCATTTGAAAAAAGCGGTCAATACAAAGACGGAACGGTATTTATAGAAGGTCTGGTATTTTTTAAAAATAAATGGTATCTGTACTATGGCTGCGCTGATTCAAAAGTTGGTGTGGCTGTTTATAATCCTAATGAAAAAACTCCGGGAGATCCTATTTCTTTATAAAATATAATTGCTATCGCTTTACGAGAACAGAAACAGTAAATAAAATATAGATAAACAGATTGCTCACAATATTGTTAATTATTGAAACATCTGCAGCAAACAATTGCAAGCAATTCTCTTTAAGCCAATTTAGTCTGTATTTTTATTTGACAGAAAAAACAAAGGTGCCTTAAAATTTTAATTAAGACACCTTTATTTTATAAAAAAATATTAAATATAGCTCATTAAATCATTGTATATAAATTTATTTGCAACTTAAGCAGATATTTTTCAATCTCTCTCAAGATAAGTATAACCATAAAGACCGGAACGGTAATTTGATAAAAACTCTCTGCCCTCTTCAGGAGTTATCTTTCCTGCTTTCATTGATCGTGTTACCCAACCTTCAACATTTCTTACAAGTTTACGAGGATTGTAATCAACATAATCAAGTACATCTGCAACTGTTTCTCCATCATAAACCTGATCAATTTCATATCTATCAGGATAAACAGAAATATGTACAGCATTTGTATCACCAAACAGATTATGCAAATCACCTAAAATTTCCTGATAAGCACCAACCAAAAAGACTCCAATAAAGTAAGGCTCATGATCCTTTAGTTGATGGACAGGCAAATTATAAGGATTATTTTGTGTTGCAATAAAATTATCTATTTTGCCATCAGAATCACAAGTCATATCCTGAATAGTGGCAGTACGACTTGGTTTTTCATTAAGCCTATGAATAGGAATAACAGGAAAAATCTGATCTATAGCCCAAGAATCAGGCAAAGACTGAAACAAAGAGAAATTACAAAAATATTTATCAGGAAGCATTTTTTGAATTTTTCTTAGTTCTTCGGGAACATGCTTCATATCCTCTGTCATTTTCAATATTTCTCTTGCAACCGACCAAAAAAGTCTTTCAACCTGAGCACGTGTCTTTAAATCAAGCATTCCAAGACTAAACAAATCAAGAGCTTCCTCTCTTATTTGAAGAGCATCATGCCATGTTTCAAGAAGTCTTGCCTGAGACATATTTTCATAATTCTCATATAACTCTCTTACAAGTTCATGATCTTTTTCAGAAATTTCATCTTTAGTCTCCCATTCTGGAAGTTTAGCTGTTTCAAGAACTTCAAATACCAAAACAGAATGATGAGCAGTTAAAGAACGGCCACTCTCAGTAATTACATTTGGATGAGGAACTTCATTTTTATCGCAAGCTTCAACAAAAGCAGCAACAGAGTCATTAACATACTCCTGAATTGTATAATTCATACTGCTTTCGCTTAAAGAGCTTCTCGTCCCGTCATAATCAACACCTAATCCACCTCCAATATCGGTAAATTCAACATTGAATCCAAGTTTTCTTAATTGGATATAAAACTGTGCCGCTTCACGAAGAGCATTCTTTATATGTCGAATTTTTGTAACCTGACTGCCTATATGGAAATGAATAAGCCTTAAAGAGTCTTTCATTTCATTCTTTTCAAGGAAATCCAATGCGTCAAGCAGCTCACTTGAATTAAGTCCGAACTTACTTACATCGCCTCCACTTTCTTCCCATTTCCCGCTTCCTGAACTTGCAAGTTTTATTCTTATGCCTATATTTGGAGTAAGATTCAACCGTTTGGAAAGAGAAGCTATCGTTTTTAATTCATTAATTTTCTCAACAACTATAAAGATTTTACGTCCCATTTTCTGAGCAAGAAGAGCTAACTCTATATAATTTTCGTCCTTATAGCCATTACAGATAATTAATGAATCAGAATCTATATTAGATGCAAGCACTGCATGAAGTTCAGGCTTAGAGCCTGCCTCAAGTCCAATATTAAACTTCTTGCCATGACCAACAATTTCATCGACAACAGGCTTCATCTGATTGACCTTTATGGGATAAATAATAAAATTCTGTCCCTTATAGCCATATTCTTCTGCAGCTTGTTTAAAACAATTGGATATTTTTTCAATTCTTGTATCCAATATATCAGGAAAACGAAGTAAGACTGGTGCAGTAAGGTCTCTTACCTGCAGTTCATCCATCAATTCTTTAAGATCAACCGGAAAGTCTCCGGGGCGAGGGGTAACAGTTACATTACCTTTTTCATTGATATTAAAATAATTCAAGCCCCAACCATTAATATTATATAGTTCAGCTGAATCTTCAATACGCCATTTTCTCATTTCTTCTTAAACAGTTATATTTTGAAACGACAAATCTACTTAGAAAAAACCATTCATTTATAATCTTTTATTATAATAGTTTTAAAATGATACTTAATGTTTTAAGAAAAATTTAAAATAACATTTAGCGTCAGCTTAAACATTATATTTATACACTAAATATTCATTTGCATATTCTTTATTGGGTATCTCAACTTTGGGTGAGTTATAGCGGTTTCATTTATATATAATATATTTTTCTACACTAAGGTACAAATGCGCCATTTATTTACCATTTATAGGGTATATCATCTTTAAGTGAGTTATGGCGGTTTCATTTGTATATAATTTAATTTTTAACACTAAGGTACAAATGCGCCATTTATTTACCATTTATAGGGTATATCATCTTTAAGTGAGTTATGGCGGTTTCATTCGTTTACTTTTTATATTCAGAAAACAGCTTTTTCTTTTTTATAAAATATTGATAAACAATAGAATTGTTTGTATAAGGCATTTCTTTAAGGATATCTATTTTTTCATCCGTTACATTATTCTTATAATAGCCATTAATCATATTTCTTGCATCAGAATGGGCTGTGGCAATAGCTTTTACAAGTTCAATTTTTCCATGAATAAAGTAATTAAGGGCGGCTATTCCATCCAAAAACATTCTTTTTCTTATTAATGAAGAACGATATTTTAATGGCACGTTTTTATAAAGCATAAGGATATTATTTCTGAAATTAAGGTAGGTCTTTCGAGGACTCTCCATATCCAATGTCGCACCTCCAAGATGATAAACAACACTTTTAGGATTACAAATTATGCGTTTTCCCATAAGATGTATTCTCCAGCAAAGGTCTATTTCCTCCATATGAGCAAAAAAGCGGGAGTCTAAACCGCCGGCATTGATATAATCCTCTCTTTTGACAAAAAGACATGCACCGCTTGCCCAAAAGACATCAATAACAGAGTCATATTGCCCCTTGTCTATCTCAGTGGAATCAAAAATTCTGCCTCTGCAAAAAGTATATCCATATTTATCTATAAAACCTCCACAGGCTCCGGCATGTTCAAACTTTGCCTTATTTCTTAATGATAATATTTTGGGCTGAACAGCAGAAATATTTTGATTGCTTTCAGCCAAATTCAAAAGAGGAGAAAGCCAATCAGCAGTAACGGCAACATCAGAATTCAAAAGGACAACATATTCATTCCGTATTTTATCTATTGCTCTATTATACCCCTCTGCATAACCATGGTTAACACCCATTTCCATAACTTTTACCATGGGATATTCACTCTTCACAAATTCCACTGAATTATCCTCAGAACCATTATCTGCCACAACTATTTCAGCAAGTTCCTGAGGTGTATTTTCCAAAACGCTTGGTAAATACTGTCTTAACAACTCTTCTCCATTCCAATTAAGAATTATAACAGCAACCTTTTTCATCTCCCATTAATATTTTCAATCGCAAATGCTTTGACAACAATTGCACTTGCAATAACAATAAAATACAAATATATCTTTATAATAAATTTATTGTTTCAAATCTTCCTTATTATATTTCCATCTGTCATGACTCCATAACCAATATTGAGGAGCAAAATTTATCGTAGTTTCAAGTTCCTGCATATACTTTGTTGTAATATATAATTCAGGAGTATTCTTCGAATCCAATGATATCACCTTAAATTTCCCCTCATAATATCCTCTTTTAGTGCATTTTACATCTAAGAATAAGACATTTGCATCAATCTTTCTTGCTATCTTTTCTGTTCCAATCAGACACGGAGTATCATGATTTAGAAAATCTGTCCAAAGATGGAGATTCTTTCTGCTCGGACGCTGATCTGCAATAAACCCGACCATCAATTGCTTGCCTTCTGCCTTCAGTCTTAAAATTTCTCTTAAAGTCTGATTTCTTGCTATTCCCAATGAATGAAATCTGGCTCTTAATTTATACATAAATCTATCAGCCGCTTCATTCTTTAAAGGACTGTATATTTGTGCCATAAAGATAGATTTAGGAACCTGAACCGTCAAAGAGGTCACCCATTCCCAGTTGCCATAATGCCCCATCATTAAAAAAACAGGTTTACCATCACTGACAATATTCTCAAGTTCACCGAGATTTTTATATACAAACCTTTTTTTCATCTCCTTATCGGAAATACTTATAAGCTTTAGAGTTTCCATCATATAATTACAAAAGTGATGGTAAAACTTTTTCTCTAAATCAACAATCTCCTCCAAACTCTTATCAGGATATGAAGAAATTAAATTTTTTCTAACTACCCTCCTTCTATATTTGACAATATAATATAATGGATAATAAATAATGTCGCCTAAAATGTAGAGAACACCAAGAGGCAACAATGCTATAATATAAAGGATGCACTTTAGCACATCAAAAAGAAAATAATTGACAGTTTTAATTATAGACATAAAAATATTTTAAATAAATGAGAGCCGTTTTGAATATCAAACGGCTCTTAAATATAGTTATTTCTGTTAATCATTTAAAATTTTTGCCACAAGAGCATCGCCATCTTCATTAAAACCATTAACCGAAACTATTCTTGTCTGGTTAACAAGTTCTGATTGGAAAGGCACCTCCACTCTAATATAATTTTCAGTAAATCCATGCATTGGTTTACCCTTTGCAGGTTGTTCAAAAAGCACCTTATGTGTTCTTGAAGATTCTTTTTCATAGAAAGCTTTTAGTTTCTTCTCTGATATATCAAGAATACGTTGACTTCTTTTATGCTTTTCTTTTGGATCGACAACATAATCAATCTTTAAAGCCATGGTTCCAGGGCGTTCAGAATATGTAAACACATGAAGTTGACTGATGTCCATACTTTCAATAAAAGAGCAAGCCTGTTCAAAATACTCTTCTGTTTCACCTCTCACACCTACAATAACATCGACTCCAATAAAGCAATGTGGCATAACGCTTTTTATCTTTGCCACTTTTGATGCAAAAAGTTCTGTATTATATCTTCTTTTCATCAACTTGAGCACTTCATCACAACCCGACTGAAGAGGAATATGAAAATGAGGTGCAAATCTTTTTGATTTTGAGACAAAGTCTATAATTTCATCAGTAAGCAAATTAGGCTCTATTGAGGAAATACGGTATCTTTCAATCCCCTCAACTTCATCAAGAGCTTTAACAAGGTCAAAGAATGTCTCACCTGTTGTTTTACCAAAGTCTCCAATATTAACTCCGGTAAGAACTATCTCTTTTCCTCCCAAAGAAGCAACCTCTTCTGCCTGCTTTACCAAATCTGCTATCGATCCGTTACGGCTTCTTCCCCTCGCAAAAGGTATAGTGCAGTAAGAGCAATAATAATCGCAGCCATCCTGTACTTTAAGAAAATATCTTGTTCTGTCTCCTTGTGAACAAGAGGGATGAAATGTTTTTATATCATTTATTTTTGAAGTAACTACTGCTCCATCATGGTCTTTATCTTTTGACAAGTCGCCAAGATAATTAAGAATATCAAGTTTTTGCTCAGCTCCAAGAACCAGATCAACATCCGGTATCTTTGCTATTTCTTCAGGTTTCAGCTGCGCATAACAACCTGTTACAACAATAAAAGCTCCGGGATTTCTTTTTGCTATTTTTCTTATTGTCTGTCTGCATTTCTTATCGGCAAGGTCAGTCACTGAACAGGTATTTACAACGCACAATTCTGCTGTTTCTCCATTTCTGGCTTTTCTTATACCATTATCTGCTAAAACTTTTCCTATGGCAGAAGTTTCGGCAAAATTCAATTTACACCCTAATGTGTAATAAGCAGCTTTTTTATTTTCAAATATTTTATTGTCTATCATTCTGTTTTATAAGGAAATAATTAAATAGCACCCACATCAATAGTTACAGTAGGGATGCACATGAAATAGCTGCAAAGTTAATCATTTAAAAGAGTAATTGATGTTAAGACTTGTGTAAGAAGTTTGTATTTAATGTTGCACTTAAGATTAAACTTTATAAATTTGCACAAAATAGAGATAAGTGTGCGCATGATACAAGAAAATTTCATCAAACTTTATGAAAGTAGTTTTAAAGAAAACTGGGATCTTCCGGCTTTTACTGATTATACGGACAAGACTACGCTAAACTATTCTGACTTTGCGCAGGAAATTGCCAAGCTTCATATTCTTTTTGAACAAATGGGTGTCAATAAAGGAGATAAAATATCCCTTATCGGCCGAAACAATATTCAATGGGCTACGACCTATATGAGTGTGATTACCTATGGCGCTGTTATAGTGCCTATCCTGCAGGATTTTAATCCAAATGACATACATCATATTGTGAATCATTCTGATTCAAAGCTTCTTTTTGTTGGAGACAATATATGGGAAACTCTCGAAGAGGAAGAACTTGAAAATATTGATGGTATTTTTTCTTTGACCGACTATCGCAGTCTGAGTCAGCATAAAGGGAGCAAGCCTTTTGAAGCTGTATCAAACATTGAAAAAATTTTTCACAAAAAATATGAAACAGGGTTTTCCAAAGAGAATATTAAATATGCTGATTGTTCAAATTCCGAACTCGTTCTTATAAACTATACTTCAGGGACTACAGGATTCAGCAAGGGAGTTATGCTTTCAGGCAACAATTTGGGAGGAAATACTGTTTTTGGAATCCGTCAAAAGCTTCATTTCAAAGGAAGCCGCTGTCTTTCTTTTCTTCCTTTAGCTCATGCTTACGGATGTGCTTTTGATTACTTAGTTCCTTTAGCTGTTGGAACTCACATTACTCTTTTGGGAAAAATTCCTTCTCCTAAAATAATTCTTCAGGCATTTGAAGAGGTTAAACCTCATTTAATATGCAGCGTTCCTCTTGTGCTCGAGAAGATTTACAAAAAAACCATACTTCCACAACTTAACAAGAGAACTCTTAGATGGGCTCTTAACATTCCTATCTTAGACCAACAGATTTACAAAAAAATAAGAGCCAAAATGGTTGAAAGTTTTGGCGGTGTATTTGAGCAAATCATTATCGGCGGCGCTCCTCTCAACAAAGAGGTTGAAGAGTTCCTTTATAAAATAAAGTTCCCTTTCACTGTCGGTTATGGAATGACAGAGTGTGGTCCATTGATTAGTTATACTCACCATTCCGAATTTATTCCTTGTTCTGCCGGCAAGCCATTGAATGGTTTCATGGAGGTTAAAATCGACTCCAACGAGCCTCAGGTCATTCCCGGTGAAATTCTTGTAAAAGGAGAGAACGTAATGATGGGATACTATAAAAATGAAGAGGCTACAAACAGTGTTCTTGATTCTGACGGCTGGCTTCACACTGGAGACATGGGCACTGTTGATATAAACGGCACAATCTTTATACGCGGAAGAAGTAAAACTATGATTTTAGGCTCAAGTGGTCAAAATATCTACCCCGAAGAGATTGAATCTAAGTTGAATAACCTTCCATTTGTTATGGAAAGTCTTGTTATTGAGAAAAACGGCAAGTTGGTTGCCTTGGTTTATCCTGACTACGGCTCTGCCGATAGTTTTGGTTTGGCTCATGAAGACCTTCCTATTGCAATGGAGGAAAATAGAAAAAATCTTAATAAAACTGTTGCTCCATACGAAACAGTTTCCTCTATCAGACTTTACCCTACAGAGTTTGAGAAAACTCCCAAGAAGAGTATTAAAAGATATCTTTACAGCAGCATCTTAGATAGAGAGGATTATGAGAACAAATAATTTTTCTTTTTGATATTTTGACCATAAGGTGCTTAATAACTTTGCGCCTATTCCATATTGAAGATGGATGGAATTAATGGATATACCATCTTCAATCATATGCATATATCGTAGCCGATCTGCATCAGAATGTTTTTTCTCTTTTCATTTTTATACATAAGAAAACCCCGAAAGTTTTTTGTCTAACTTTCGGGGTTCACTTCAAAATATAACCGGCCTTTTGTATTAATTATTCAATGTTTCATCAAGCATCTTAATAAAATACCCTCCGACAACAGAACGCGCCTGAAATCCTCTTTGCTTTGGAGAATCTGTATAAACCCAATCAGACATCGGAACTCTATCTGTAGTTTCATTTTGGAATTTATGAATAGGAGCTACAAACTTTTCAAATACGGTTTTATCATCAGCCAAAGTAGCTGTCCAGATAATCCAATCTGTTTTTGTATATGTTTCTCTATTATCAAGTGGCAAGCCATACACGTTTTGCTTAGTCAAATAATACTGAATCTCCTTTTGGGCTATATCTTCAGGAAATATCCCAAGCTTTAGGATTTTGTCCCAAACCAAATTATATTTCTGACTCCAAGTATTTTCTTGGTCAAATGTCAAACGATAATGATCTCCATCATCAGCCATTTCTTTCCATTTTTTTGCCATCTCCTTTGCTTTATTAATATATTCTGCGGCAACATCCTTTTTATCAAGCATATTTGCCATATATCCATAAGATGCAATTCCCAAGATAGCTTTTATTGAAAGATTTGTATTATGAGCAAAATGTCCGGCAAAATCGTCAGTACACAATTGGTTTTCAGGATCAAGGCCATTTTCAACCAAATAATCCGTCCAAGTAGTAAGAACATCCCAATGCTTTTTAGCATACTCTGCATTCCCATCCATTGCTGAGACAGCGGCTGTTGCTATAATCATATTTCCACTCTCCTCAACCGGCATATCACCTCCATAAGTTTGACCATTTCCAAGTGGGTAAGTTCCTATATCATGCGCCGCAAAAGGCTTATTCCATTTACCGCTCTCACTATAAAAGAATATATGATTTAAAAGGCCCTTAACCAAATCAGTATTATAAATAAGGAACAACGGCATTGAAGGATATGTTATATCCACAGTACCTATAGAACCGTTGCTGAAATTCTCTTTTGACAAGAACAACAAATCATTATTAGGCGCTAAAACAAGTTTATGAGCAGTTATTGCCTGTCGATAGGCTAAAGCACAAAGGTCTGCATAATCCTTTCCTCCAACCTGAGAAGCATTGTTCATAAGGGTATAATCAAACTCGCTGCACTTTGCCATCAAATCAGAATACTCTTTTTCTGCTTTTTCAAACTGAGTAAAAATCGTCTCATTGCCATTTCTATTCCAATAAGGAGGAAGATTATCGCCGAAATATTGTATAGAAGAGATGTCATCATAGCCAATCAATATATGTCCCGATGCTTTTTTATTCTTCCCAAGTTTTTCTACCAATGCCAATTTATCATATCCATCTGTCTTTGCATCTGCAAGATTCCCTTCAATGAAACCTTTACGAAGCATATTTGCATCACCTACCGCTGTCAAAATATTTTCATTTGGAGAAGCCATATAGAAATAGCCCCAGTCAATTCTAACATCATCTCCTTTTTTAGACAGAATATTTTGATCCTCACTTCCGGTGCATAGATATGAGAGTCCATTTTTGCTAAACTTATCACTTGTAGACTTCTGGTAAGGTTTATCCAAAGCCCATCGAGGAGAGGCCTCGAAATAAAGTTCCACATCGTGTAAATTTCCATCATCAGATTTAACATCATAAGAAAGGTAATTGACCGGACGACTCATCAAGTCAAGATTATCCATAAATAAAGGTGCTGAAAACTTCAATTCCAATTCAACAGGACCGCAATTAAAGGTATAGTAAGTTTGCATTGGCTGAACATCGACACTTGTTTGAACAGCGCTATTGTCAAAGATTTTTTTATCATTTTTCTCAACCAGCAATCCAAAATCAAGAAGAGCATTTCCTCCTCTATTATGGCAATAAGCTGCAATTACATTGTCTTTTTCTTTTAGTGAGGCGACAACATCTTCAGAAAGTTTTATCAATACATTCTTTTTACATGCATTTCCGGTATTGACAACCTCTTTACCGTTTATATAAATAATTACGTCGTCATCATGCGAGTATTCAAGATAAACATCTCTTCCATTGGGCATATCATTTATATCTGCATAACGCCTCACCCAAATAAACTCTTCACTCCACTGAGTTTTTGCCGTAACTTCATTCTCTTTGGTACCAAAGGCACCTTCTGCCTCATTCCAGTCATTGTCTTTATAATCATTGGCAGCTCCAAACCAGTCGCCTTTTGGCTCACTTACGACAAATTTACCAATCCATTTTCCTTGCTCCGATGTGACAATAATTGGATTTAACTCCAATTCCTCGATTCCCATGAAACGATAAATCTTACCGTCAACTTTAGCCGCACCGATAAGAGGGAAATCCTTTCCTGTCCAATGTTTTACAGAACCATCATAAAGATTATCAGTAAAGGACCACCCGCTTGTAAATGGGTCAACTGAAATAAGAGGATAGGCAGAAGCACGCAAATCATTTTTTATGTGTTCTTCATTGATTGTTTCGTTCGACAAAGTACAGCCGCTCAAAACTATTGCTCCGGTCAGAGATAACAAGTTTAATTTTTTATACATAATATTAATAGGGTTTTAATTGCCCAAATTTATTTAAAGTTTTGTTATTTATGCTAATAATAATTGCAACATATCAATTATACCGCTTTATTAAGCCATCGTCTCCCCTAACTCTCAAGCTCCATCACGCTTTTAAATATCAGAGATTCATCATTTGCGCCTATATAGGAGATTGAATATCTATCACATCCTTTTTGACATTCAATACTATATAACCTCCATCATAAAAGTTCTTGTCGACATATCCGAGCAAATTGTTTGTTGCATCATTTTCCATTCTCTCTTTTGGAATTATCCCCGGAGAAACGATTCTTTCACCAGAATAAATCGACCTATCTGAAAGTCTTTCCATACTTTATCGGAATTTTTATGAGCCATCACAATTGCAAAGGCTTTTTTCCTCTATTAAACAAAACAAGTGTTTCCAAATAATGCCAATGCTCTAAAAAACTCTCTTCTTTTCATTTATATATTACACTAAGGTATAAATGCGCCATTTATACATTCCCTATTTACTCCTTATTTTCAATGAATTATGATGAGGTAATTTCCGTAAAGTTTAAAATTATTAAATTGTATGCATATTATATAATGTATATATAAATTTATTATTTAATTTAATAACAGAATAAATTTGCTTCTGAATTGATTTACCTACAGTTGTCAGCCTCAACTTTAGTGTATTATGGCAATTCAACTCTAAATACAAAATATCTACAACCCATGAAGATAAACAACAGCATAATTGCAGGAAGATATTTTAAGATTATCGCTGCATCTTTTACTCTTATTGCATGCAGTTGCTCAGCTCAAAAAGAGAAGCCAATAAAAGATATATTGAAAGACTATTTTTTGATTGGCACAAGTGTTAATCAAAGCCAAACGTCTCAGCCAAATGGTGTAGAAATGGAACTCATAAATGCCAACTTTAATTCAATTGTGGCTGAAAACTGTATGAAAAGCAGTATCATTCACCCCGAGCGAGAGCGTTATGATTTTAAGGCGGCAGATGAATTTGTAAAAACAGGAATTGACAACAAACATCACATTCAAGGGCATTGTCTGATTTGGCATTCACAATTGGCTCCTTGGTTTTGTGTTGATGAAAACGGCAATAATGTTTCGGCCGACACTTTAAAGGAAAGAATGCGTGAGCATATCTACACCATAGTAAAACGGTATAAAGGCAAAATAAATGGATGGGATGTCGCCAACGAATGTTTTGAAGATAATGGTGATTATCGTAACTCTCCTTTCTTCCAGATTCTTGGCAAGGACTATATTAATTTGGCATTCAAATATGCTCATGAAGCTGACCCAGATGCCAAGCTTTGCTACAACGACTACAATATGTCTTTCCCCGCTAAGGCCCGGGCTGTGGTAAAAATGGTAAATGAACTAAAACAGCAGGGTATTCAGATTGATGAAATTGGTATGCAATGCCATCTGAGCATTGATTTTCCAAAACTTGAAGAGTTTGAAAAGTCTATTTTAGCCTTTGCCTCCACAGGGTGCAAAGTAATGATTACCGAGATGGATATGACTGTTATTCCATTTCCAAGCTCTCGGCATGGTGCCGACATTTCTTTAAATGAAGAGTATCAGGAGAAAATGAATCCATATAAAAATGGTATTCCGGAAGATATAAGTATCAAATGGAATAATCGGATGAACGATTTCTTTAAAATTTTCATCCGCAATGCAGATGTTATTACCCGTGTAAATATGTGGGGATTTGCCGATCAAAACAGTTGGAGAAACGATTGGCCAATTCATGGCAGGAAAGATTATCCTTTGCTTTTTGACCGCACCTACAAGGCAAAACCTATAATAAAAGAGATAGAAAAAGATGTAATGTTGATTAGGAAACAGCAAAAATGATTGTAATTATTTGTAACTCTAATCTTTAACCTGAGATTTGTCAGCTGAAATATGATGATTGTTATCTATCAAAATTCATTTTTAATTATTGATTTGCAGTTTTAATCAAGGCTTTTTTAATATGTCATATATATAAAGTAAAAAAGACTGATGAAAATTGATTTTTCGACGGTCAAAATATGATTTTCGACGGTCAAAATTGATTTTTCGATAGTAAAAATCTCAAAGTGACCGAGCATTTTTTTTAAGCCTATTTACAGTACTGATATTTAAAGTGTTACAAAACAATTTATTTTTACAAACCTAAAAACACGCTGTGTCATATTTGTAAAATGCATTTTTTTTTAAATTATTAAACCATCCAATAAATGAAGAACTCCATACTACTTTTAGCTCTTATATTCTCAAATATCCAGTTGTCATTTTGTTTTGAAAAAGAGACCGATATTATTGTTGACGTTAAAAAACAGTATCAAACGATAGAAGGGTGGGGCTCATCGCTTTGTTGGTGGGCTGCACAAGTCGGCAACTGGGAAGAATCGAAGATTGACTCTATAGTAAAGTTGTTTACATCAGAAGATGGAGCAAATATGAATATTTTCAGATATAATATAGGTGGAGGCGATGACCCTTCACATATTGACGGTCACATGGTAAAGGGCAAAGGAAAGAGAGCTGAGATGGAGGGGTTTAAAGAGAGTGAAAAGTCTGATTATAACTTTAATGCTGACAAGGCTCAAAGAAAAATTCTTATAAAAATCAAGCAGGCGCGCCCCGATGCTATATTTGAGGCTTTTTCAAATACGCCTCCATATTGGATGACATACAGCGGTTGCGCAGCAGGAAATGAAAATCCCAACAAGGACAATCTTAAACCTGAATATTATGAAATGTTTTGTGACTATCTTGTTGACGTATGTCAATATTATAAGGACAATTATAACATTGATTTTAGGACTATAGAGCCTTTTAATGAATCTACATCTGATTATTGGAATGCATTTGGCTCTCAGGAAGGATGCCATTTTGATGCTGAAACCCAGGTGAAAATTATAAATATTCTCTATGATAAGATAAAGCAATCGTCGTTAAACTCTAAAATTGCAGTTTCGGATGAAAATTCATTGGGAGCCTTTCTTAAAGTGATGAATCATTACAGCAACAGCAGTGACTTTTCATTTGAAAAGGTCGGACAATTAAACACTCATACATATTCGGGCAGCAACCAAGAGAGAGAAGAGATTTATAAATTCACAAAAAATATAGATATTCCTTTTTGGCAATCAGAAACAGGTCCTATGGGCATTAAAAGTGGAGGCTTGAAAAACAATCTCGAATTCACTCGGAAGCTTTTTGATGACATGAGACTTATGAAACCTATTGCATGGCTTGATTGGCAGCTAATTGAGGAGAGAAGCGATGTTTGGTGTCTTGTACAGGGTGACTTTAAAACTCATCAATTCAATGTCTTAAAAAATTATTATGTAAGAATGCAGATTAGTCGTTTCTTCAAGAAAGGATATACAATTGTCGACACCGACAACAATCAATCTCTCGCGGCAGTCTCTCCTGATAATAAAACTCTCGTAATTTCTGTTTTAAACAGTTCTGATATCGATGAGACATTGAATATTAAGTTTAAGGGATATAAAGTAATTAAACTATACCGCACTTCAGCCAATGAAGACTGTAAAGAAATCCCTATTAAAAGAGCTAAAAATTCCATTAATTACGACTCGCCAAAAGAGTCAGTCGCCACATTTATATGTTCAAAAAATCAGTTGTATCAAAATTGTAAACTAAATTGATTATTACACATATTATTATTTAGTCATAAAATAGATAACAACCCACACTTGCCATGTTGTTATTTGGCATAATACTATCTTATTACTGAAATTGCACAATAATTTTTTATATTTTCATATTTTATCAAACTATTTGCCATAAATCATTTTTTGACCATTCTCGACTCAAGGGTAAAAATATGTTGTAAAACATATTTATGTGATAATCAGATAATTGCAAAACAGCTATTTCCTTTGTGTCAAAACTGCAAAAAGTCGAACAAAAAAATTTCATTTTTCAATAAAAATATTTCACTTTTTTAGGATAATGTAACGTGAATGATATTACTTTTGCTCCGTGTTATAAAAAAGGTATATAAAAACTCAGGTTTATTAATTTAATTAACAATGAAAAAAGTTGTTTTCGCAGCAATCATCCTTATGGGTGTATCATTTACTGCATGTCAAGGAGAAAAAAAGGCTGAAACCACAGAAGCTACAGAAGCTACAGAAACAGTTGAACCGGTAGCAACAACTCCGGTTGAAGTTGCTCCAACAGATTCACTTCAAACAGTAGCCACTCCTGATTCATTAAAAAATGATTCTTTAAAAATTGCTGCATAATTTCAGGATTCTGAAATTAGAATGTAAAAAAATTATCCTTGCAAACCTTTACGGTTTAGCAAGGTTATAATTTAAAGGTTGCACCTCTGATTATGGAGATACAACTTTTTTTGTTTATATACGTATCTATTTATATAAATAAATTTTATTGATTAAAGACATTAATCGTATATTCGTACCAAATGTCTTTAAAACTATATAGTATAAAATAAATTAATTACACCTAATACAATGAAACTTCAATTTCTTCTAACTCTATTCTCCATTTCATCATTATTTTCCGTTGCACAAGAGGGAGGATATAAATTTTCTGAGATAATTAAAGTTCCAACGACCAGTGTTAAAGACCAAGCTTCGACAGGTACTTGCTGGTGTTTTGCAACCACCTCATTTTTTGAATCCGAATTGCTTCGAAAAGGGAAAGAGGAAACAGATTTGTCTGAAATGTTTATTGTAAGGCAGAAATACCTAAATCAATTGGAAAATAATTTTCTTCGTCAGGGAAAGGGGAACATAGGTCAGGGGAGTTTGTCTCATACCTATACAAATGCTTTTAAACAAGTTGGCATAGTTCCGGAAGAAGTATATAAAGGTATAAGCTATAACTCACAAAAGCACAACCATACCGAGATGGTGAGTTTTATGGAATCTATTGCCAAGACTGCAATCGCTAATGGGGTCAGAAGTGATGAATATTACAAATTGATTAATAATCTTTTTGATACTTACCTTGGAGAACTTCCGGAAAAATTCACATATAACGGCAAGGAATATACACCAAAGAGCTATGCGGCATCACTTGAATTAAACATGGATGACTATGTAGAACTGACAAGTTTTACTCACAAACCATATTATCAAGAAATGGAGATAGTGGTTCCAGATAACTGGGAGCATGAACGATCGTTCAACGTACCTCTTAATGAATTGATATCTGTAATGGATAATGCCCTTAACAATGGCTATTCAATTTGTTGGGATGGTGATGTAAGCGAGCGTGGTTTTTCTTTTAGAAATGGCGTTGCAATAAACCCCGATCTACAAAAGAGCGAAGATTTGAGCCAAACCGACAGAGCCCGTTTCGAGAAATTGAATACAGAAGACAAATGGGGTGAAATATTAAAATTTAAGGCTCCGGTGGGTGAAATTAATGTTACTCCTGAAATACGTCAACAAGGATATGAAACTTTTGTTACCACTGATGATCATTTAATGCATATAGTGGGAATTGCCAAAGATCAAAACGACAATAAATACTATATAACAAAAAACTCATGGGGTGCAGGCTCAAATTCTTTCGGTGGATATTTAAACATGTCTGAGAGTTATGTAAAAGCAAAAACAATATACATTATGCTTCACAAAGATGCTCTGCCAAAAGATTTGAAACAGAAAATCGGTTTAAAATAGACAAGAATTGATTTAATAAAAGGACTTCTATTTTCTTCATTTTATATAACGGATGAAGAAAATAGAAGTTTTTTTATAGTTGTATTTGTTGTGTTAGTCGAATGAAGACTTTATCTGATTTTTGTTTCAATTTTAAGATGTCTTCTCTGTAGTTTTATAATCTATTACCCCACCATTTGCAATATCTGAATAGTTAATCCATACATTTTTCAATCTCTTATTATTAAATTTTAAAGAGAATATGAATTGCGAAATAGGAAGATGAATATTCAAAGCATAAAGAGGCATTTTCAAATTTGAGGTTATGTTTACACAGGCGTTGTATTCAATTATTGCACTGACTACGCTTCCAATAATTACAAGTCCTTTCTTATAGTCTTTTGGGAAATTATTTGATGTTTATCATTAGTGGGTATTATTAGATTATCATAAAAAAGAGGCAGTATTAATATTTACACTAAAACTGCCTATATATTTTATATTAAAGAACTAAGAATTGTATTTTACTTAAGCTGTATGCTTCTTACTTCTATATGACTGTATTTTATCAATGACAACTGCAATTGCACCGTCGCCGGTTACATTGCAAGCAGTGCCAAAACTATCTACGGCAATATACAATGCAACCATTAATGCCTGAAGATTCTCATCAAATCCAAGCATACTTTGCAACAAGCCTAAAGCTGCAACTATAGCTCCACCGGGAACTCCCGGCGCAGCAACCATTGTCAATCCAAGCATAAATATAAATCCTGAATAGACGGCAAAATCGACAGGAAGTCCCTGCATTATTATCAATGACATTGAGAAGGCTACAATTTTCATCGTGCTTCCGGATAAATGGATGGTTGCACAAAGAGGAATAACAAAATTTGCCACGTCCTGCTTTACACCATTTTTTATTGTCTGGTCGAGAGTTACCGGAATCGTAGCGGCAGAAGAAGAGGTTCCTAAAGCAGTGAAATAGGCAGGGAGCATATTTTTAAGCAATATAAACGGATTTTTCTTGGAAATAAATCCTGCTATAGTAAATTGGAACAGTAATAATATTATTTGTAAAACAAAAACAATAGCTATAACTCTTATAAATAAAGACAATATATTGAATACATGGCCCGCTTCGGACATTGACAGGAAAACTCCGAATATGTAAATTGGCAATAATGGAACTATGACTTTGTGTATTAAAATCTCTATGATGGATTTAAAATCTCCCATGGCATTCTTTAAGGTATCGCCTTTTATAAATGCAAGTCCAAGCCCCAAAAGAAAAGAGAGCAAAAGTGCACTCATAACATCAATTGCAGGTGGAAATTTTATATTGAAAAAAGGCTGCAATGCCGGATCTGAAGTATTGGTAAAGGCACTTAATGCTCCACCATCGCCAGAGATTAATAATGGCAGAGAAAAATAGCATGAGAAATATGTGAAAAATCCGGAAAAAACTGTCGAACCATAAGCTATTAAAGCGGTTATCAACAACAATTTGCCGGCACCCTTGCCTAAATCTGAAATTGCAGGAACAACAAGTCCTACAATAATAAGAGGAACAACAAACCCTAAGAATTCGCCGAAAAGAGAATTAAATGTAACAAATACTCTTACAAGCGATTGAGGCAGGAAGAAACCAAATAAAACACCCGCAATAATAGCAACTATAACGCGAGGAAGAAGTCCGAATTTTTTTTTGCTCATAAAAAATTGATTAAAACGATAAACTGTAACCTACAACAATTGATTACATTAAGCCAAGGCTGAAATGATAAAAGCATAATTTTAATATAAATAGAAAAACATTTTTTATATTATTATTAAATAAAAAACAAACGCCTTGATTAGGTAGTTACAGATTGTAAAGCTACAAAATCAAAGCGTTGATTTATAGATGATAATATTTAAAAATTACTTTTCTCGCATAAAAATATTTATAGGAGTTCCTGAGAAATCCCAATTTGCACGGATTTTATTCTCAAGGAATCTTTTATATGGATCTTTCACCCATTGCGGAAGATTACAGAAAAACACAAAAGATGGTATTTGAGTATCCTTTAATTGAGTGACATATTTAATCTTAACATATTTTCCTTTGTGAGCAGGCGGCGGATAATTTTCAATAACCTGAAGCATATACTCGTTAAGTTTTGCAGTAGGGATAACACGTTTACGATTATTGTACACTTCAACAGCAGTTTCCAACACTTTAAATATTCTTTGCTTTGTAAGAGCTGAAGTAAAGATAATTGGGAAGTCTACAAAAGGTGCAAAACGATCATAAATAGCATTTTCAAATTCCTTGATAGCCTTGGTTGACTTATCCTGAAACAAATCCCATTTGTTGATGCAGACAATAAGTCCTTTTTTATTTTTTTGGATAAGCTGATAAATATTTAAATCCTGAGATTCGATACCTCTTGTAGCATCGACCATCAAAATACAAACATCAGAGTTTTCAATGGCACGTATAGAACGAAGCACTGAATAATATTCAATATCTTCCACTACTTTGCCTTTTTTTCTGATTCCGGCAGTGTCAACAAGGTAGAAATCGAATCCGAACTTGTTATACTTTGAATAAATAGAATCTCTGGTAGTGCCTGCAATATCAGTCACTATATATCTGTCTTCACCAATAAAAGCATTTACAATTGAAGACTTCCCTGCATTAGGACGTCCTACAATGGCAAATTTTGGAAGGTCTTCCAAGACCTCCATATCTTCTTCTTTCGTGAAATTTGACACAATTTTATCAAGAAGATCACCTGTGCCCGAACCGCTTAAAGATGATATTGGGAATGGATCGCCAAGACCGAAAGTATAGAATTCGGCGGCATTGTAATGAAGATCGAAATTATCAGCCTTATTTGCTACAACAATCACCGGCTTCGTAGATTTTCTAAGAATTGCAGCTACCTGATCATCAAGGTCGGTAGTTCCATTTACAATATCAACAACAAAAAGAATAACATCAGCCTCCTCCATAGCAACAGAAACCTGCTTGTTTATCTCTTCCTCAAAAATATCATCAGAATTGACAACCCAGCCACCTGTATCGATTAAAGAGAATTCCTTTTTACCCCACTCAACTTTTCCATATTGGCGGTCTCTGGTAGTTCCTGCAATATCATTTACGATTGCAGCCCTTGTTTCAGTGAGGCGGTTAAACAAAGTAGACTTTCCAACATTTGGGCGCCCTACGATTGCAACTATATTTCCCATATATAAAAATAAATTTTTCTTTAGGTGTAAAATATTCGAATGATCACTCATTCTTTTTAAAAAGAAATAAAACAACTAAGCTGATATTTTTCTTTAGAATGTTTTTTTAAAGAAGAAAATTTTCTCTTTATACAAATAGAATGAAAAATATAAGCTATTGTTTAAAATAAAAAAATTAATCCAGCTTATAGCCGAAACTTTTTAATTTATTATCCTTGCTTCTCCAGTCTTTTTCAACTTTTACATGAATTTCAAGGAAAACCTTTTTCTGAAAAAAGACTTCAATCTCCTTTCTTGCAAGTGTTCCTACTTTCTTTAGAGAAGCGCCTTGCTTACCAATTATGATACCTTTTTGAGAATCCCTTTCAACAAAAATTATTGCATTGATATGAATTAAGGATGGAGACTCTTTAAACTGCTCCACAGCAACTTCACAGGCATAAGGAATCTCTTTGTCATAAATTTCAAGGATTTTTTCTCTAATAATCTCAGTAACAAAAAAACGTGCAGGCTTATCAGTGAGAGCATCTTTTTCAAAGAATGGAGGAGATTCAGGCATCAACTCTTTTATTCTCTTTAATAGATATTCAACATTAAACTTGTGCATGGCAGATATCGGAATTATTTCTGCCTTTGGAAGAATCTCTTTCCATTGATTAACCAATTGTTCAAGTTTCAGCTGATCGATAAGGTCAATTTTATTAATTAACAAGAGTATTGGCGCATTTTGAGAATTAACCTTGTCAATAAACTTTTGATTCTTGGTAGGAGTTTCAACACTGTCTGTAACATACAAAAGTATATCGGCATCTTGTAAAGCTGATTGAGAGAAAGCAAGCATCGACTCCTGAAGCTTGTAATTTGGCTCGAGCACACCTGGAGTATCTGAATATACAATCTGCATATCATCAGTATTTACAATTCCCATGATTCTATGACGAGTGGTTTGAGCTTTAGAATTAATTATGGATATTCTTTCTCCAACTAAAGAATTCATTAATGTTGATTTTCCCACATTGGGATTTCCAACAATATTTACGAATCCGGCTTTGTGCATATATATTTATGTATTAAGTCCTATAAAAAATTTATTGACCAAATGAAAAACAGTTATCACTAACTATTATAATGATAGATAAAGATATTGCAAGCCGAATTCAATCAACATTTAAAAGTTAAAACTTTAAAGATTTGATTGATAAGACACATAATATCTTGCGCAAAGATATACAAAAAAACGCATCCTTTTGGGGATGCGTTTAAGTATGACTGCATTTTTTAGCAATCTTAATTATTTTGTGTCATAAGCCCACTTTAAATACATCGATCCCCAAGTGAAACCGGCGCCAAAAGCAGCCATTACAATTGTATCTCCTTTTTTCAGCTGTGGTTCCCATTCGCTCAAAGCCAAGGGAATAGAAGCAGAACTTGTATTGCCATATTTCTGAATATTAACCATCACTTTCGATGAATCGATACCCATACGGTGTGCAGCAGCATCAATAATTCTTTGATTTGCTTGATGAGGCACAAACCAATCCACATCATTAAATGTCAAATTGTTTTTTTCCATTATATGGGAAGCAGCCTCAGACATATAGGAAACAGCATATTTGAAAACAATGCGCCCCTCTTGATAAATGAAATGCTCTCTTCTGTCAACAGTTTCATGAGAAGGAACATTTACCGAACCACCCGCTTTCATCAAAAGATGAGTTAAGCCCGCTCCATCTGTATGAAGATCAGCATCCAAAACTCCTAAATTCTCTGTAGTTGGCTCCACTAAAACAGCAGAAGCAGCATCTCCAAAGATGGGACATGTCGAACGGTCTGTATAATCTGTCATTGAAGACATCTTTTCAGCAGCAACAACAATGATTTTCTTTGCCAAACCTCCCTGTATATAAGCAGCCGCGGTTTGCATAGCAAATAAAAAGCCTGAACAAGCAGCTTGAATATCAAAAGAATATGCTTTTTTTATTCCGCATTTTTCAGAAATAATAGAAGCTGTGGATGGGAAACGATAGTCTGGTGTTGAAGTACAACAAATCATTAAATCAATCTCCTCTGGAGTTGTATTTGTTTTTCTAAGAAGTTCTTTAACGGCAGGAGCTCCAAGATCACTCGAGCCTGTGCCCTCTCCTTTTAGAATTCTTCTTTCTTTAGTTCCAATTCTGGTTGTAATCCACTCATCTGTAGTATCAACCATTCTTGACAATTCCTCATTGTTTAATATATAATCAGGAACATAAGAAGCAATTCCGGTTATAATAGCATTTTTCTTTTCCATAAGCATAAAACGGCTTTCTGAAGGATGTATAAAAAAATTGCCCTAAAGATAAACATTAGGGCTTAATTTTTTATACAATTTCTAAATTGTTTTAATCAAATTAGATTGCAGCTTCTTTCTCAATAGCTAATTTGCCACGATAGTAACCACATTCGCCACAAACTGTGTGGTAAAGATGCCAGCCTCCGCAATTAGGGCATACTACTACTGTTGGAGCAACAGCTTTGTCATGAGTTCTTCTTTTGGCTGTTCTTGTTTTTGATTGTCTTCTCTTAGGATGTGCCATTTTTTTTTATTTTAATTATTATCTATTAATTTCTTAAGTTCATCCCATCGCGGGTCTGTTTGAACTTCTTCCGGTTCCTCTGATTCAATATCAGAATCCAATTCAGAAGAATCAACCTCGTCACTATCATATTCTTCATCCAAAGTATGAGTAATATGCCTACGAAGTTTGGAAGTCATCGTCTTATTGCACTTTCCTGGAGCATGAACATGTTTGATTGGAATAGCTAGAGCAATGAATTCATACATGAACCAGGCAATGTTAATTTCACCCTCCTCTTCAGGTATGATTACTATCTCATCACTTTCTTCGGAAAACTCTTTTCCGAATTTCACAAACAGACGTCCCTGTGTTGTAATAGGGAGATCCATTTCATCCAAGCATCTGTCGCAAGGGACCTGAATAATTCCATCGAATTTAAATAAAAACTCGTGCGAAGCAGCTGTCTTTATAACAGTCAATAGAACTTTAATATTTCCTTTTTGGAACTCAGTCCCATCGATATTTTTGAAGAACACATTGTCAAGTTGAAATTCAAATTCATGAGTTCCTAAAGACATCGTCTTCAACGGTATTTTGTATAAATCAAACTTTCCCAAGGTGCGTTGACGTTAATTCCGTGCAAAGGTATAAAAAATAATTATTCAAGCCACTCTTTTTATTTCTTTTTGAAATATAATCGTAAAAACAATACATAAAACGCTCAATCATAAAACAATGTTTTTCCAATATCATTGCAGTATCTGCTTCTGGTATATATATTTGGTATTATTTTATGATTCTTTTTAGAGCTTTTTATAAATATTTCCACAAAAAGTTATTCTTAAAAGAGATATTACTGACTTCATTGAACTAAACATAAAATACTTATTTATGTTTAATGTAGAATACAAAAAAGATTAATAAAAAACTTAATTTAATTCCAATAAATTACTTATTTGCTTAAACACGGATGCAAAGATATTATTTAAATAGTATTGTGTGAATTGGAAATGATAATTAAAGTAATAGGAATGTATATATTTTATTGTCATGGTTTATTTATCAACAATGTTAGTTGCAATTATTATTATTCTTAAATTGTGTTTATAACTATTTTATAGTAATTGATTATTGTTGGTCCAAGGCTTAGTCTCTGCTAAAGGAATCTCTATTATTATTATAGTTTTCGTGTTTGGTTCCGATTCCTTGACATAAATTCTACCTTTATGATATTCTTCTATAATTCTTTTACAAAGAGTCAATCCTAATCCCCAGCCTCTTTGCTTAGTTGTAAAACCGGGATTAAAGATTGTATTAAAATTTTTCTTTGGGATTCCCCTACCGTTGTCACAGATTGTTATGACAGAATTTTTACCATGTTCTTTAATGTATATATCAATATTGCCATCTTTACTCATTGCATCCACAGAATTTTTGCATAGATTTTCTATTACCCACTGATATAATGGAACTGATAAATTGCAATAAATACTATCATCGGGAATATGATAATTAAAAACAATTCTCTTTCCAATTCTCTTTTTCATATAACTCACTGCTTCTTGAGTAACAATTGTTATATCCTCTTTTTTGAGGTGTGGATCTGATCCGATTTTTGAAAATCTATCAGTTATTGTTTTTAATCTATTTATATCTTTAGACATCTCGGCTAAAGTATCTTTATCTATATTGTTGCTCTTAAGTATCTCCAACCATGCCATTAATGATGAAATTGGAGTTCCTAATTGATGAGCAGTTTCTTTAGAAAGTCCCACCCATACTTTATTTTGCTCTGACTTTTTAATAGATGAATATGCAAGAAAAGCTATTAATATAAAAAGAAATAGAATGACTAATTGAAGATACGGATAATAGGAAAGCCTTTTTAATAAAATGGAATCATCATAATATAGATATTGCTTTGTATTATTGTCTATTACAATTTCTATAACATTATTTTTTTGCTTCAAATTCTTTATTTTATTTAAAATGTATTTTGTAGAATCTGATGACGAAAAATTAAAATTTTGCGACCATAAATACTGTTCCTTATCATCTACAATTACAACTGGTATTGAGGTATTGTTTTGTATAACCTTTAATAATAACGAAACGTAATTTGTTTTTATTTTTTCATTTTCTAAATCAGAGTCCTCAAAATTGCTTCCTAATTGTCTTGTTGCCTCTGCCCATAATTCAATCTTTGATTGTTCCTCCTTTTCCATCGATTTCATCAATGAAAATGAAACAGTCAAAAATATAGTTACTATCATTAATATTGATATTATGATAATAAATTGAAATATCTGCCTTTTTATATGAATATTTAAAGTCATCAATTCTAAAATAATTACATATTAAATGTAGCCATTTAAAAATTAAAATCAATAGTTAAGATTAATTTAACAGTCTATGCATTATTTATAATATTTTTTTTAGAAAATTACAATTATGTTTGCATTTGATTTATTGCTTTACATAATTTAAGTAATCGAATTCTACCAACGCTAATGATTATACTTCATAAATAACAATATTCCATAAGCACAAATAAACTTTAATTATTTATCCATTTCCGTTTTATAATAACATGTAAATCATTATTTATATGAGCAGGAATATATCTATAAACACAAAAAGTATTTAAATTAAAAAAACCTTAAATAGCTAAACTCTAAAGTTTATTATGTAAGAAAACAAAATCATGCATAAAAGAAAAAAGCTTACGTTGACTCCTCAACGGACATGGAAAGAGTCGATTTCGGATGGTACCTTTTCTCATATTTGTAGAATTAAGACTCATTACTAATCTATTATTATCATTCAAATTAAATATTTGTTTAATGCTAATACTATATTGATTATAAAGTATAAAAGGTAACTTATTTCGGATGGGTACATAATTATATTTGATAGCGAACTGTAAAATTTAGAACAAAATCTTAAATCATTAAATTGGGAAGTATATTATTTATGGAAAAAAATTCATTCAATACTAAAATCATTACTGTCCCGTTAAAGTGGACTAATCGTTCTTTGAAATTATTGAAATACAG
>JAUNSR010000008.1:86501-114966 GCA_030539115.1 Bacteroidales bacterium | reverse complement strand
TCTCAATCCTATTGCGTTGCTTTTCGTTATCTCATTTTTTATTCCTACTTTTGTAATGAAAAAATATCACTGTCAAAGATGACTTTCTCTCATCAAATGGTAAGACTGTTTTTTATTGAGCAAATTTACAGAGCTTTTACAATAATGAATGGAGAACCATATCATCATGAATAAATAGATATTTAAAATTATTAATCAATTGTTTTTGGTGAAAATTATATTTCCATTTTTGTTCATATATTTAATAGAAAAAGTGATAGAAAGAACTTCAAGCGTTTTTTTATAGTCATCATTTAATTCAAGTTTCCCTGAAAGATAGAAATTGTCGATACTTTTGTCATTAGAGATGTTAATATTATAATAATGAGAAAGTTCGTATAAAACATCTTTAATTGATTTGTTGTCAAGGAAAACAACTTTATCTTTCCAAGAGATATATTCATCGATATCAACATTGCTTTTTACAATGTTGTCGGCAAATATTTCTGCTTTTTCAGAAGGTGAGAGTTTTAAGTTAGAGTTATTGCTTTCTACTAATACTGAGCCTTTAATAAGAACCACACTTCCCTGAGAATTGGTTTCGTTGCAATTAACGTTGAAAATTGTGCCAAGAACATTGACCGAAAAATTTTTAGTGGTAACAAAAAATGGAATCTCTTCATTATGTCTTACATTAAAATAAGCTTCTCCATTAACTGTTACTTCTCTTTTGTTTGAAGCAAAATTCTTTGGAAAAATAATGCTGCTTCCGGCATTTAGAGTAACTTCAGAACTGTCACTAAGCATAATGTTTGCAATTTGACCGAAAGGAACAAAAATAGAGCAGGTATCACTTTTTAATTTAAATTTGCCGGTCTCTTTTTTTGTTATATAATTTTCTATAACAAAATTGCCGGATTTATTATAAGAGATTTTAGAGTCCTTGCCAATGTTATATACTTGATTGTTATCTTTAATTATAATGCTTAAAGAATCATTTTTTTGAATATTTAGAACCGTTGCATTTTTATTGCTGATATTATCTTTCTTTTGAAAAAAGAAAAGGAAAGAAAAGAGTATAACAATGGAAGCTGCAAATGAAAAATAAAGCAAAATTTTCTTTTTACCATTATTCTTTTTCTTAGTATACTCTCTGCAAAGCATATCCCATTTCTTATCAATCTCTTCAGAAGGAATACTTTCTTTAGAATTAAAAATGTCAACTAACTTGTTGGCTGATTCAAAGAATTCTTTATTGTTATTATTTATCTTATTCACCGGGTCACTATTTTTTACATGTTTGCTTGAAATATAAATTCTTTAGTTTTATCAAAGAACGTGATAAAAGGTTTTTACTTGACTGTAAATTTATTTTGAGCATTTTCGAAATATCCTGATGTTTAAGCCCACATACAAAATGCAGATATAAAATTTCAGATTGGTTTGTGTTAAGCTCTTTTACAGCTTTTAAAAGCAATTTTATATTTTCATTCTCAACAATGTTGTCATCTTCATTTTCTATTTCTAAATCAGAAATAGAAAAATTGTAATCTATTGGAATATTACTGCTTCTTTTTAAAGAGTCAAAAAGTTTGTTCCTAAATGATAGCAAAATGTATCCTTTAAGACATAGTGATGGCGAGAGGCTTTTATGATTCAGCATCATTTTAAGAAATAGATCCTGAATAGTATCCTCAATTAAATCTTTATTGGCTGTAAGTTTATAGCCATAATTTAATAATAAAGGAAAATATCTTTGATAAATTTCTTTAAAAGCCTCTTTTTCGCCAACAATACATTTGTTCCAAACTATTTCATCCGATTCTTCTATCACAAACGGAAAATAATAAATGAATTAATAATTGTTTCAACAAAATGGAGTTGTAACTATGAAATTTATTTAAAAATTTGTTTCATAGGTCTTCCAATCCAAACCTGTGGCATAGGAGTATTAAAAATATAAGCAATAGTGGCAGCAACATCAAACTGCATCATACTTTCTTCAAAATCAGGAAGCTGTTTGATATTCTTTCCAAAAACAATAAAAGGAGTTTCCATCTCTTTCATGGTTTTCCCACCATGGCCCATATTTATGCCACCGTGATCAGCAGTAATGATAAAAATAGTATTATCATAAATCCCCGCTTTCTTAGTGGCGTTGATTATTTCACCAATATATTTGTCAAGTTCTTCAACTTTTGAATAATAGTCTTTAGACTCCCATCCTTTTGCATGGCCTGTTTCATCAGGATTGTCAAATATAATGCCAAGGAAATTAGGCTTTTTGTTGATAATATAATCACAGGCAAGTTTGGAA
This sequence comes from Bacteroidales bacterium, assembly GCA_030539115.1. Lineage (GTDB taxonomy): Bacteria > Bacteroidota > Bacteroidia > Bacteroidales > JAUNSR01 > JAUNSR01. The sequence goes on along the minus strand of JAUNSR010000008.1, from coordinate 112,670 downwards.
GTAACCGGAGAATAGTTCTTTTCCTGTTTGTCTGTTTCTTTCATATAATTCATTGCATCTTTGTCAACAAGATAGCTCATGCCATCCCATTCATAGATATATCCAATTTCAGCATCTTTATTATATTTTCTAACAAGTCCCCAGATATTAGGAAAAATGCCAAAATTATCAATAACTCTTGAAGGAAGTTCAGGAGTTTTTGATCCCCATTCAGTATAACCGTGCAACTCTGGACCGGCTCCCATAAACATTGAAGCCCAATTGACAGCACTTGAAGAGGGGAGAACAGAGCGTTTCTTTAGAGTAAAAGCACCCTTTTTCATTGCCTCCCTGACATTTGGCATATCTACACTGTCAAGACAAGCAGAAGACCAACCGTCTAACCCAATTAAAACAACATGTTTAGCTTTCCATTTAGCGGCAAAACAATCGTTTACTGCAAGAACGCTTAGAGCTAAAAGTGTTAGGATTATAAATTTATTTTTCATGATGATATTGTTTTTAAGATATTAATTTGAAGCAATTGAGATTTAAAAAATCTCAATTGCTTGCAAATTAAATCAAATTATATTAAAAAATTAAGCATCTTCTTCATCTTCATCATCAATTTCAACATCTGTATTTCTGATATTTTCATGAATAGTATATTCATTACCATCAACATCAGTGAAAGAGTAATTAAGATCAAAAAGCATTTTTTTACTATCAAATGTGCTTGCTCCTAAATCTGTAACATTAGAATTTTTCCAATTGCTTATTTTCACGTTATGAGATTTGGTGTCGCTATCTTCAATTGTCAGAACCATAAAGTTAGTTTCTAAATCACTTGTCTCAGCAGAGAGATTATGAATAGGAATTCTTATCTGATTTTTAGATAAAGCTTTTGTATGAGGTTGAACAGACTTAATTGTTTTATTAGGAAGTTCAATTGAACTTCCGGTATAATTACCTGAATAGGAATTTACCATGTGTATATTAACAATTATAATGCTCAATTCTTTATTAATGTCATAGCCTTTGTCATTAGATTCAATAGCTAAAGGAAAAGCGTAACTTGTGTCAGGGTTTAAACCCTCAGTATAGAATGGTATATTTAATGTGCCATATTGTTGATTAGCTTTTATTGTTACGTTTAAATCAGGTAATTTGTAATTGCTGCTTGGTAATAATTGCTTATCAACATACAAAGGATTACCAAGAGAGAAAAGATAATTTAAAGAATCCAATGCCTTTGGAAATAATTTCAACTTAACCTTTGTATCAGACTTTATAGGTTCAGAGCTTGCGCAATAAACAGAAACTGTTATAAAATTGTCTTTGTCATAATGAAAATCATCTTGATAGAGCATATCTTTGCTATCTACAATATATATTGTTTTCTTATATTGTTCTCCAAAATCAATAGTCGATTCTGAACATCCACCTAATAACAGTAATATTATTAAGTATTTAAATATATTATGTGAACTTTTCATATTCTAACTTTTAAATAAGTTTACTAAGAATTAAAATCCTGGGAATTGATCTAAATTATAATTCTTATCAATTTCTGTTTTTGAAATAGGAAAGAAAGTTTGTCTATTTGTAAATACTTTGTAAATCCAATCTCTCTCTTTAACTCTGGTAATAATATAGAATTTATCAGGATTATCCTCAGTTTCACCAACATTTAATCCATTAATTGGCGCATTCTCATAAATTACAGCCTTTTTAGTTCTTCTTAAATCATGATATCTTAAACCTTCCCAAGCAAATTCTATTCTTCTTTCATGAAGAATTAAATCTCTCATTTTTTCAACACTTGCGACATCAGCATCAGTAATACCCGGAAGACCGGCTCTATGTCTGATTAAGTTGAAACATCTTTTCATTTCAGAAACATCTCTTGATACTGTTACATCATTAATTGTATAACTCTTGTCAAGTTCATTCATTGCTTCAACATAATTTAAATATATTTCAGCCATTCTATATACTATATTATATTTAGTTTTTAATCTACCTCCATTTAACCAAGAATCTTCATAATGAATAAACTTTCTACATAAATAGCCTGTCATAGGATATTGTTCAGCTTCACCACCGGAAACAGTTAAAGCATAATCTCTTCCACTCTTAGAATCACTAAAATATTTGGCAACTTTTCCATCTTGTTGGTCAACCTTATCCGGAGGTGTTGAAGTTGAAGGAAAATAAGAGTTATTATATGCCACAGTCGCATAAAACCTCATTTCACGATTGACATACATTTTATGAGTATTGCTTAATATAGTAAAACCATTGTTGCTTTTGCTGCCTGAAAATACAGAGTCGTTGTCTGTAAAGCCATCTTCATAAGGATATTCGTTACTTGCATTATTAATGCTCTTTCCATCTATCATGCTATATGCATCAACTAAACTTTGAGGAATAAAGAAAACACTCCATCCACCAATAACCATTGGAGCTTGATATTTGATACATGGATTTACTTCACTTGATTGTCTGCTGAAAAGAATCTCCTTATTTGAAGATGCAAGCACACACTCTCCATTAAACATATCAGCATAAGAATGATATGGGTCAATTCCTCCTACACCATTTGGAAAAGCTGCTTGTTCAGCTGCAGGTACCGGAAATATTGGAGTATTGTCCATTTTTGGAACTGTATATAAATCATTAGGCTTTTCAATAACAAGCCTTTTTGCATTGGCAGCAGCTATTGCCCATTTTTCTATTGATTTTTCAGGGTTAAGATACGGAGTCCCTTTATTGTTTTTAAAATTAGAAAATTCATTATTTTGACCGTTGAAAAGAGGGCTGGCAGTATAAAGAGTTAAGCGTGAAAGAACAGCCATTGCTGATTGTTTAGTAGGCTTTCCTACTTCAGAGTTGTCTCTAACAGTAACAGGAAGATTTTTAATAGCTGTTTCAAGAAGTTTTGAAACATAATCGCTACATTCATCCCAAGTATTTCTTTCAACCATCATATCTGCAATAGGAGTATCAAAGTCAATAGGACTGTCTGGCATAATAGGAACAGGACCATACATTAACATTAATTCGAAATAAAGATTAGCCTTAACAAAGTTTGCCTCACCAATCCATTCACTTTTTTGTAATTCAGAGACCTCTTTACATTCATTGATACGATTAATAAATGTGTTTGCTTTTCTTATGCCTCTGTAATAACTATCCCAATGATCAAAGAGTTGCATATCTTCTGATGTCATTTCATTATTACAGAAATAATTATAATTGTGATTATTCCTTTTATAACCTGAAATTCCTTCGTCAGTTAATAATACCCAAGGCCCTGCATTGTAGCCCCAACAAGAGAAATTCCCGTGATCACTCAGATAGCTATAAACGTTGCTTAGATATCTTTGAGCATATTCTTTTTTTGCGAAAATTGTATCAAGAGTAAACAAGTCTGCAGTATAAGGGTCTATATCAAGAAAATCACAAGATGAAAGAGTGCTTAGCAATAAAATAAAGATTGCACTGCATTTTATATATAATTTTTTCATTTGTATATACTTTTAATTTTTTTTCATTAAGGTACAAATGCGCCATTTATGTACCATTTGTTTGGTATCTCATCTTTTTTGATGAGTTTTGGCGATTTCATAATAATACTTTTTAGAAAGATAATTGTAATGATGCTGTATATGAACGAGTAAGCGGATAAGCAGCTCCATTACTACTTGCTTGTTCAGGATCCCAAAGTTTGACATTATCCCAAACACAAAGATTATCACCTATTATTGATATTCTACAATTTTTGATAAATGCTTTTTGAGTAATTTTCATAGGAATTGTATATCCAATCTCTACTGTTTTTAGTCTTAAATAACTTGCATCTGCAAGCCAGAAAGTGGAGTTCCTATTATTGTTGGAATTTTCACCATAAGTAAGACGAGGAAAACGTGCATTTGGATTCTCTGTTGAAGGATCACCTGAAAATTCTTTAGGTGTCCATCTATTCTTTTGATCATTAACTATGCTTAAAACATTTCCAAGAACTCCATTTGCAAATGGATAATATCCTGTTCCTCCCATAAAGTAATCAACTTGACTTGCTCCTCTAAAGAAAATATTAAAATCAAATTGTTTCCAAGTAACATTACCTGCAAAACCATATTGAAGTTTAGGAATATTTGAATTGCCAATAGGAACAATATCATAAGAGTTAATGACACCATCACCATTAACATCTTGGTATTTAATATCACCTGGTAAAACTTTCCCGAATTGAGTAGGACTATTCTTAACATCAGCCTCATCTTTAAATAGACCAAGTGCGATTAGTCCTCTTGTAACATTGTTGCTTGTACCTTTCATTCCTAAATATGGATATTTTGGAGCAACCTCATCATAGTCAAGAATCTTATCACGTGTTAATGTGAAGTTTCCTCTAACTTCAACAAGAAACTCTCCGAACTTCTTATTATATGAAGCAGTACCGTCAGCACCCCAACTTTTCATTTTACCTACATTACCCCAAGGCTTTGTCCCTACACCAATTGTTGCAGGAAGAGTAACACGCTGCATGAAAATATTCTTTCTGTTATCCAAGAATGCATCAATAGTTAAATTGAAGGAATTAAACAAAGTAAGATCAATACCAAAATTCTGTTTAACAGCTTTTTCCCAAACTAAACCTGTTGAACCTAAAACGTCTTCAGCAACACCACCTATATAATTCTGCATTTGATCACCAAAAGTATAACCACTTGCCGATGTGTCCACTGTTGTTAAATATGGGAAACGAACATTATTGCTTATCTGGTCATTACCAACAAGCCCGTAAGAATATCTAAACTTAAGAGTGTTTATAAATGGAGCTGCTTCTTTCATAAAAGCATTGTTTGATAGGACATATCCAAGAGCAGCTGATGGAAAGAATCCGTATCTTTGTCCTTTTGGAAAGTTCTCAGAACCATTATATCCAAAATTACCCTCAAAGAAATAAATATCATTGTAAGAATAGGTTAGACGTCCTGCCATCCCTTGATTTCTCCTTGGAATAGAATATAATACACCTGAAGCATCGGTTCTTGTATAATCCTTTTGATTATAAAGATATAATAAACCAACCCTGTGCTTTTCAGCTACAATAGTATTATACTCTGCTTTACCCTCTAAATAGATAGTTCTTGTCCCATAAGATGAACTTCCAAAAGAAAGGGGTTGAGCAATAACTGTTTTAATTGTCATCAATTCACCTGTATTCCAGTTTCTGTCAACTGCCTTATACAAATCAGGCATTTTAGTCCTTGAAGTAAGATGATCATTATAATTATCAAATGAAATAGACCCTGTAAGTTTTAATCCTTTCAACAGCATACTTAAATCCTGTTCAATAGTCAAAAGTGATTCTATTGAATTTTCTCTATTAGTAAGAAAACCTGTTTCATTTAATAAAACCGATGGCGAAGTATTATCTCCTGTTCCATAGGCTGGAAGCTGTCCATTAGAATATTTTTTTGGCACAGTAAGAGGAGTAAGGTTTGCTTGAGCAGACCAAATATCACTTGTCGTTCCAATACCGGGACGATTCTCATCAACAAGTTTTGCCGACATAAGTAAACTTACCAAAGTTGATGAAGTTACGTTAACATCGACATTACTTCTGAAGCTATATTGATTTCTTCTTACATTTGAGTGATATCTATCCATTCCGTATTGGTTATATATGGCATCATTTGTCCTATAAAAACCACTCATATAATATTTGGCCAGCTTGCTGCCACCTGATATATTAATGTTACCTTGTAAACCGGTTGTTGATTTCTTTAAAATTTCATCCTGCCAATTAATATTTGGATATAAATCAGGATCAAGATTGTATTTAATAATGTCATATATTTCAGGAGAGTATACAGATTTGTCTCCTCTGACATTTCTTGCCTCATTAGCAAGTTTTGCATAATTATAACCATCAAGGTATTTCGGAAGACGAGGTAGGGTCTCAATCATAGTCTTTAAATTGGCATTGATTGAAATCTTACTTTCATCACCTCTTTTTGTTTTTATAAGAACAACACCATTACCACCTCTTGCACCATATACTGCTGTGGCTGTGGCATCTTTTAAAATAGAAAAGCTTTCAATATCTTCAGGCGCAAGTTCATTTAAGCTTGCGGCACCTCTATCGACTCCATCAATTAAAATAAGAGCACTACTGTTGGCTCCGAAAGTAGAAATACCTCTAATCCAGAACTCAGATACATCCTTTCCAGGCTCACCACTTCTTTGAATACCAATAAGACCTGCAACACGACCTGCCAAAGCATTGGAAACAGAACTAACGCCACCGGTTTTAAGTTCAGCGTTCTTTACTGTTGTTACAGCTCCAACCACACTGACCTTCCTTTGAGTACTAAATCCAACAACACTGACCTCCTCAAGTTGTTTTGAGTCAGGAGAAAGTACAACATTGATAGTTTGCTTTTTAGAGCTTCCAACTTTAATTTCTTGTTGTTTAAATCCCATGTAGGAAAAAATAAGTTTTGTTCCTGCTGGAACAGCTATCTCATAATTACCATCTAAGTCAGTAGTAACACCTTTGCCCTTATTGTCAATAGGATAAATATTTACTCCTATCTGTGTTTCGTTATTTTCATCTGTTACAGTTCCTTTAACAGTTACATTGCTTTGTGCAAATATTGGAAGAGAAACAATTATAAAGAATAACAGACATATTATTTTAGAATTTCTCATAATGTTTTTTATAAAAGAATTATTGAATAGCAATGCACCTTATAACATAATTATACACATCAGCTACATAAACTATTCCATCAGGAGTTGCTGCGACTCCATAAGGAGTATTAAATTGAGCTTCTTTTGGCTTACCATCCTTATAGCCTCTTTGTTGTGGTACACCGGCAAGAATTGTAGCATTAAAATCAAGATCAAGTTTCCAAATAACATGATTGGAATAGTCCGCAAAATATACATTGCCTTCATGGTCTGCACATATACCCTCAATCTCTCCAAACTGAGCAGACCGACCATTACCCTCTTTAGCAGCTCCAATACCAATACCTGCAATGTGTTGAATGTCGGCTTGTGTAATCCAAGGAGTGTTTCTACCCTCAGGAGTATGATTGGGATCAAACCTATAAAGTCTTCCCCAAGCTTCGGATGTCACATAAATATATTTATTTACAGTGTTATATGCTATATGAGCCCAGGAGTCCATGTTTAAGTTTTCACCAATTAATTCAACTTTTTGGGTTTCCTGATTTACTCTCACAAGCCTTTTACCTGAATGAGTTAGTACATAAACATATTTATCATCGGCTGTTATTCCATAGGTGTCAATATTACCCACTATATAGTTTCCTTTATCATCATATTGATCATAAAACGGAGTGTCTTCAGCCCAATTAGTGCTTCTGTAAAATGCTCTAAAAATAAGAGGCCTTGAGGAAGCCCTTCTGTCAAGTACAAAACATGCAGAATAATCAAGATTAAAAGCTGATTGCCATGGCTCATTTACTCCTGACTTTATTGTGGACAACTTATTGTCAGAAACTGAAATTAATCTGATTTTCCCTCCTTGATCATCGCTGACTATAAGCGTTCCAACACTATCGACCGCAATCATCACAGGTCTTGTAAATGTCCCTTCAAGTGCAGTTCCATCCTTTGATTCACTTACATTAAAAACACCCGCCACTGTCGTCACCGAAGCCTTAATGTGATATTTAAATTTGTTTTTGTTATAAACAATCTCTTTATAAACCTTTGTGCTGTCTGGTTTGATTTTTTCTTCAATCATAACTTTAATGACAGACGAATCCCCGGGTTGTTTTGGAACCATGCAATAAATTGCTTTTGATTTCATTGAAACAACCAATGCTTCCTTTTCATTAAAAAAAACTTTGACTTTAGATTTGTCATTACCGAAATTATCTCCGGAAATAACAACTCTTGTTCCAAGTCCACCCTCTTTAGGTCCAAAATCGCTTATGACGACCGGCTTATTAGGAGAGAAGGGAATGTCATCAACATTATTCTCATTCTCAGAATTACATGATGTAATTATGAAGATAGAGAATAGTAAAAGATTTAACAGTGTTTTCTTCATAATAGTAAATTAAGTTTATTTATTAAAGACTAATTTGAAGTGATAGTGAATATGCTCTTGTCAAAGGGTAAACAGCTCCATTAGAGCTTCCTTGTTCAGGGTCCCATAATTTGAGTTTATCCCAAACAAAGGCATTATCAATATTAAATGATATTCTTCCATTTTTTAAATAAAGTGATTTTAGGATATTAGGTTTTATGGTGTAACCGATCTCTATGTTTTTTAATCGTATATAGGAAGTATTTCTTTGCCAAAAAGTTGAGTTTCTATTGTTGTTATCGTTATATCCATAAGTTAATCTTGGAAATACGGCATTAGGATTCTCAGTAGATTTGTCTCCCGAATAAGATTCCGGTGTCCATCTGTTTTTTTGATTGTTAACTATATCAAGAATATTCCCTGTTTCTCCATTTTCAAAAGGGTAGAACCCATTTCCAGACATAAAACAATTTACTTTGCCACTTCCTGCAAATAGAATATTAAAATCAAAATTATTCCATTTAACAGATGCTGCCATCCCATATTGTAAACGAGGTATGTCAGAATATCCTATTGGTACGATATCCTCATTATTGATTACTCCATCACCGTTGACATCCTGATATTTAATGTCTCCGGGCATAAGTTTGCCAAATTGCACCGGACTGCTTTTTATATCATCCTCATCCTTGAAAAGTCCAAGCGCAATTAATCCTCTATTGATGTTATTGCTGTATCCTTTCTTTTGTTGGTAATAATATTTTGGAGTTATCTCATCATAATCTATAATCTTATTGTCGGTCAATGTGAAATTACCTCTTATTTCAACTAAAGCTTTGTTTATCATTTTGTTGTAATATAGAGTGCCATCATATCCCCAGCTTCTCATTTTACCCACATTTCCCCAAGGAGTATTCTCTATTCCAATTGTCCCGGGAATGGTAACTCTTTTCATAAATATATTATTCCTCTTATCCAAAAATGCGTCGAAACTTAATGACAAACTATTTAATAAATTTAAGTCTGTTCCAAAGTTTACTTTGTAGGAACTTTCCCATTTAAGATTTTTAGTCCCTGTAATAGATTCTGTAATTCCTGAACCGCTATTTTGTCCGAAATTTCCAAAGCTGTAACCGGGAGCATTAGTGTCTATATAAGAAAGGTAAGGAAATCTTACATCAGAACTAATTATGTCATTCCCAACTAAACCCAAAGAACCTCTGAACTTTAATAAATTGATAAAAGGAAGATTATTTTGAAATGAATCATAATTTGAAATAATATAACCAAGAGCCAAAGAAGGAAAAAATCCAAACCTATTTCCTTTTGGAAAATTTTCAGATCCGTTATACCCAAAATTACCCTCCAAAAAGTAAATATCCCTATATGAATATGATATCCTTGATGCTATTCCCTGACCTCTTTTAGGAATAGAATTTATAACATCATTATTATATGTTGAAGTGGTCTCTCTTTGATTATAAACAAACAATAAATTAATCCTATGAAGAAGATTAATTATTCTATTGTATTCAATATTTGTTTCAAAATAAGTTGTTCTTTGATTGTCACTCAATGTCTGATAATTCCAATCATTTCCTTCATAAACAAGCTTTGTTATCAATTTGCCTGTTTTTATGTCTCTTCCAATTGCATCGTATAAAGCAGGGCATTTTTCTCTCTTTTCAACATGAAGATTATAATTGTCTATTGAGGCAAAACTTTTAAAAGTTAACCCCTCAAGAGTGCCTTGAAATTTATAGGAATAATTAATTAAAGCCTCAGAAATATTCTCTTTACTTTGAGTGTAACCACATTTATTTAACAAAACGTATGGAGAGCATTCATTGTCTTTTCCTATAGATGGATATTCTCCATTAGAAAATCTCTTAGGAATGCTTACAGGTGTTAAAGTTGCCAAAGACTCCCAAATATAATTTGTCGATTCTATCCCTGGCTTGTTGAAATTGCTGAGATCAGCATAAATAGACAGTGATATTTCTGAATTTTTAGTCGGATTTACATCAATACTACTTCTAAAGGAAAATAGTTCTTTTTCTACGTTGGTTAGATATTTATTCTTACAGTAATTATATATTGCTTCATTATCTTGATAAGAGCCACTCATATAATATCTTGCCCGTTCATTACCGCCATTAATATTGACATTGCTTCTTTTGCTGAAACTGAATTGATTTAGTATTTCTTTCTGCCAATCAACATTCGGATATAAGTCATTGTCAAGATTATATTTTGTAATGAGCATATCCTCTTTTGTATACTTAGCCTTTTCACCCCTTACAATAAGCGCCTCATTGGCAAGATTCATATAATCAAAAGCATTAACATATTTTGGAAGCCGTGGCAAAGTTTCTATCATAGTTTTAAAGCTGGCATTTATTGAGGCTTTCCCGTTTTTGCCATGTTTTGTATTAATTAAGACTACTCCATTGCCACCTTTTGCTCCATAAACAGCAGTTGCAGTAGCATCTTTAAGAATTGAAAAGCTTTCTATATCCTCTGGAGATAGATTATTTAATTCACTTTTGGTGTGTTCAACTCCATCTATAAGAACCAAAATATCCCTGTTTGCTCCAAACGTGGAAATTCCCCTTATCCAAAACTCTGAAACATTGCTTCCCGGCTCTCCGCTCCTTTGAATACCTATCAAACCTGCCATCCGTCCAACAAGATTATTGGATATTGAACTAATTCCGCCTCTTTCAAATTCGCATTTATCTATAGTAGTTATTGCTCCGATAATACTTATTTTTCTCTGGCTTGAGTATCCAACAACTTTCAGCTCATCCATTTCACTAACCTCTGACTCTAATTTAATGTTTACATACTGCATCGAGTCAGATGTCGTCTTATATATTACCCTTTTATGTCCGAGATATGAGAAAATTATATTTGAGTTTTTTGATGAATTCAGTTCAAATTTGCCGTCGATGTCTGTATTTGTGCCCTCTTTGTGATTGTTTTCTGATATAATATTCACTCCTGACAAAACATTGTTTTCTTTATCAGTTACCTTACCTCTGATAATGACATTTGCGGAACGGGAATCCTTATTCCTGTCCTGAGACTTTATAATTATAATCTGTTTATTTATTATCCGGTAATTCATGTTTAAACCGCTAAATACAATTTCCAGCGCTTTGTCAAAATCCTCATTGTTGATGTTTACATCAATACGTTTTTTTATATCGACTGTCCTGGAATCATATATGAATATATATTCACTTTGGCTTTCAATAGATTTAAGAATCTCCTTTAATGAAATGTTGTTTTCAGTAATGCTTATCTTTCTTGTATGAACTGAAGCCTTAATGATGGTTGAAGTGAAAAATATAGTGGCGATTAATATTATTTTTAGAATAATAAATATTGAGTCCTTTTTCAATAGCATTAATTTGTTTTTCGATATTGATTAGCTATTAATAATTTACTACAAAATTTAGCTATTAATTTTATTAAAACAAAAAATATATAATTAAATGCAAAAATATTTTAACTCCATTTATCCTAAAACGATTGTAATCTAAAAAGGTACTCACTAAAAAATTGCTTTTTTAGCATTAATAAAAAAACAAAAGCCATCCATTATAGTGGATAGCTTTTGATTACAAAGAAAGTCGCTTTAACTTTATTAAAGGGTAAAATGGAAATTTATTTCTTGTTTTACCCTTCTTTTTTCTTTGATCTTAACTACTTTATCTTAAAATTGCATTTATAGGTTGAATTCAAGTCTTTTATTAATGCTTCGTTTTAGAAATATATTTGAAGTCCAATGCCTACCGGTTGAATATCCGGACCTTTTCCTGATCTAAAGAGACTGAAAGGGGAATAATGAGCATAAACACCAATGCTGCCATAACCGGCCTGTAAAAGAAAATCCATATTTAAAGGTAGCAGATTCAAACCTTTGTCAACAATATCTTTTACTCTTTTATTGTTTAAATTCCTATATTCTATTTTTGATGAAGAGCAGGTTCTTATCTGACCGACTATACCTCCTGAAACGAAAATCGGAGAATTATGATGAAACTTTTTCTGCCATTCCAAAAGTACAGGAATAGTTATGTAGGTAATATTTAATTTGCTTTTTTTAAGTTTCCATTCAGTCATATCTTCAAGATAAGTCATATCATCTTTTTCTATAAAATATTTATTTCCGGTAATACGATACCTGCTCCATCTAAATCCAAATCCGGTAACTAAAGCAAGTCTGTTTCTGTATAAAAGAAACGATTTATCAAATAGATTCAAGTTATATTCTCTTGAGGTGCCTCCATTAAGAGAAACACCATCAATATCATTAAAATCAAATCCATCAGCGATGTTTGCTAATCCCATACCAAAACCTGCCCAATGTGAGTCAAAACTTCTATCCCAATCAATAACAGGAATAGAAATGTTTTTTATATATTTTCTTCTTTCAGAGCTTTTCCCATCTTTATAATGTCCCTCGAAAATCATCTCTTTTTCTACTGAAGTCTGGCTGTCATAAACCCTTACATTTATTTGATTGTCTAACTCTTTTACTTCTATGTCATTACCATTTACAGAAATAATCGTATCATTTTGAACCCCAGCTAAAAGTGACAAAGGGAAAATCAGGGCTAATAGTGTAAATAACTTTTTCATATATATATTTTTTAAAATTTTTAACATCAAGGTATAAATACGCCATTTATATACCTTTTATTGGGTATCTTAACTTTAGTGAGTTATGGCGATTTCATAATATTTTCTGAGTATTTTAATTTTTTTCTTTGTTTATAATTAAAACCAATTTTATGTTATCTCGATTCTAAAGTATAAATTACAAATCTTTACCAGAGAAAAGCACCGTAATCAAATCATCGCTTTCCAAGTCTCCCTCAATATAGACCAGAGTAATTACCATTTTTTTGTTTACCTTAAATAGAACAAACTTATTATCCTCATCCTTTTGGGAAGCGAGCTGATAAAAGGCAGATATTACACCACCGTCATCAGTAATTTCTTTAATTTTTCTTGCTCCTTTTTGATCATTTTTTAGGCAATTCCTAACATATTCAAGAGCTTCAGGATCATTTTTTATAACAATACTTTTGTAGAAGCTCATTTCATAGGTTTCTATAAACTCTTTTGAGAGTTCCACCATTACAACATTCTTCTTCTTACCGTATTTCTCGAAAACATCCTTTATTCTCAGACCCTTTTGCATCTGTTCTGCATTGACAACTAAAGCAGGGAGTAAAAGCAAAAAAGTTAAAATCAATGTCAAATATTTTTTTCTCATATTATTAATTTTTAAAGAGCTGCTCAATATTTATACTTATATTATTTTTTTTTCTGTATGCTGTTTATATAATGATATTTTTACTTCCGATTGCTATTCAAACATATCTTTCATTTCTGAAATGTCATTTCCAATAATATCTTTAAGATTAACATCATCACCCGGGAATAATTCAATGTCATTTTCACCTATATCCTGAATAGAAGCAATAAAGGCATTCTTTACAATCTCACTCTCAGTGTGATATTTCCCATCTATTATTGCGTAGCTTTTACCCTTATAGGAATTAATATTTAAGAAACTTATACCCATTATAAAGCAAACGGCAATAATTGCAGCTATAGATGCAAAAAGTTTGTAATTGAAAGTCCTGACATTGTTACTTTTTGCATTGTCAAAAGCAATAATATCGGGTTGATTATTTTCATCACTCTTGATTATCTCCTCTTTTAAATACATGAAAAGAGGAGCATATTGAATAAATCTCTCTTCAACTTTTGATGAGCAAAAATATTCTCTAAGAAACTTTTCTTCCTGAGAGGAAGTCTCGCCCTCAAAATATTTTTCTAACAGTTGCTCTATATTCATATTATTTTCTCCTTTACATTTTTATTGGATATAAAACTCTTATTCAATCCAAGAAGCTGATCTCTGATCTTTTTTCTTGCCCTTGATAGATTTGTCCTGACAGCTTCATTTGTAGAACATGTAATATCCGCTATCTCTTCAATTTCATATCCTTCAATATCTTTCATTCTAATAATCATCTGCTGTAATGAGGGTAGTTTGTCAATCATTTCCCTTACTTTTTCGATCGCCTCATTCCTTTCAGCCATTTCATACGGTGAAGGAGTTTTTGATTCAACTAAAAAAAGTACCTCTTCATTTTCTGTCGGCTTTCTTTTTCGTAATAAATCCAATGAAAGGTTTTTTGCTATTTGAACAGATAATGCTTCAATACTGTCGTATCTATCAAGTGAATCACGAATACACCAAAGCTTAAGGAAAGTTTCCTGCACAATATCTTCTGCATCATCTTTCTCCTGCGTTATGTAGAAAGCAGTTCTAAGCAACTTTTCCTTCAACGGCACAATGTTCTTTGTGAATTCTTTTTTATCCATTCTGTTATAATGACGTATAACTAAGATAAACGTAACATTAAAAACACGATTATTTTATAAAATTTAAAAAAAAAGAGTGGAAAGTAAGTAAGAAGTATAGTTAAGGTCAGGTTAATGGTATAGTATAGATTTGAAACTATATGTGCGGAATGCTCAAATCTATTCTAATAAAAAATGCCTCTTCGAAAAAGAAGAGGCAAAAGTTAGGTTATTTAGTAAGATTTCTCGTGCACGCTTTTTACTGCACGTCCTGAAGGGTCATTTAAATTTTTAAAGGAACTGTCCCAGGCAAGAGCCTCTGCAGTACTGCAGGCAACAGATGGAACAGAAGGAACGGTCGAGGCTGCCGTTTGAGAAGGATAATGTTCCTCAAATATTGTCCTGTAATAATATTCTTCCTTATTCATTGGCGGATTTAATGGAAACCTTTGGGCGGCATGCTCCATCATTTCATCTGATACCTTTTCAGCTGTAAGAGCCTTTAAAGAGTCTATCCAACTGTATCCGACACCATCAGAAAATTGTTCTTTCTGACGCCAGGCAATCTCTTTTGGTATAATATCTTCAAAAGCTTTTCTAAGAACCCATTTTTCCATTTTCCCATTTCCTGCCATTTTATCTTTTGGATTAATTCTCATCGCAGTGTCAAGAAATTCATAGTCAAGAAAAGGGACTCTTCCCTCAACACCCCATGCTGCAAGAGATTTATTGGCTCTCAGACAATCATACAAATAAAGTTTGCCAAGTTTCCTTACTGTCTCATCATGAAAAGCCTTTGCATTTGGAGCTTTATGAAAATATAAATAACCACCGAATATTTCATCCGCACCCTCTCCTGAGAGAACCATTTTTATTCCCATAGATTTTATAACTCTTGCAAGAAGATACATAGGAGTAGATGCCCTAACGGTAGTTACATCATATGTTTCCAGATAATAGATTACATCCCTTACCGCATCTATTCCTTCTTGTACAGTATAGTGTACCTCATGATGAACTGTGCCGATATAATCTGCAACTTTTCTTGCAGCAATAAGATCGGGAGAGCCCTCAAGACCAACAGCAAAGGAATGCAGTCTTGGCCACCAAGCCTTTTCCTTTCCTTCTGATTCAATCCTTTTTGAAGCATACATCCCCGCTATTGCTGAAATTATCGATGAATCAAGTCCTCCCGAAAGTAAAACGCCGTAAGGTACATCCGACATTAGCTGACGTTTAACTGCTGCTTCAAGCGATTCTCTCAGCGCCTGTATATTTGTTTGGTTATCCTTGACATTTTCATAATCTGTCCATTCTCTTTTATACCATTTTTTTATTTCGCCCTCTTTGCTGTCAAGGTAATGTCCCGGAGGAAAGTTTTTTATCTCTGTGCAATAGCCTTCCAAGGCTTTAAGTTCGGACGCAACATAGAAGTTTCTATCTTTATCATAACCATAATATAATGGGATTATTCCCATGTGGTCACGTGCAATTAAGTATCTGTCGTTCTCAATATCATAAAGAGCAAAAGCAAATATTCCGTTGAGCTTCTCAATAAATTCGCTTCCATAAAAACGATACAATGCCAAAATTACCTCACAGTCTGAACCGGTAAGAAATTCATAATCTTTTTTCAACGATTCTCTGAAAATCCTGTGATTGTATATCTCGCCATTTACAGCCAGCACCAACTTGCCGTCTTTACTGTACAATGGCTGACCTCCTGACTCAGGGTCTACAATTGAAAGACGCTCATGAGCAAGGATTGCTTTCTTGCTTGTAAATATTCCTGACCAATCCGGACCTCTGTGTCTAATCTTTTTTGCCATTTTTAAAACTTGTGGCCTAAGCAATTCAGAATCTTGCTTAATGTCAAATACTCCAACTATTCCGCACATATTGTATATTTTTTCTTGTTATTTTATCTTTTATATGGCAAATGTATATAAAAATATTATTCAACAAAGAAAAATGATATAAAATATAAGCATTGTAAAGAAAAAAGATGTAAAATGCTTTTGTGCGGTTTCAAAAAGATAATAATATTATTGCTATTGAAGCATTTTACTATTCATCCGATCATACTGTTCATCCTATTAATCAATCCGGTGGCTTTACCTTATAATAAGTTGTTTAAAAGTTGTTTTAAGTATAAAAGAAAATGCAGATTCTCAAAATTTTAAGAATCTGCATTATCATAAACAGAAAATAATTCAAAGTATATGCTTTTTTCGGTTACTGCAATATTTGTTTAAATCCGTCACTCATAACCACGGCATTGCTGTCATTCGGTGTTGTATAAATAAAGTAAGCATCAAGTTGAGGATTGCTGTTTATTATTTCAAGGCTTTTTTCAAGTCCAAGTACCATGAAAGATGTGGCATAAGCATCTGCTGTCATGCAATCAGGTGCAATAACAGTAGCACTCAGTAAAGAATGCTCTACAGGATATCCTGTTCGCGGGTCAATTGTATGAGCAACTCTTTTCCCATCTTTGTAGTAGAAATTCCTGTAATTGCCCGAAGTTGCCATTCCCTTATTGCAAAGTTCAATAACATCCTGAATCTCATTTCTGTCAATGCCATCCGCTTCAACGGGTTTATTTATACCAATTCTCCAGCACTTTCCTTTAGAATTAACACCCAATGCTGCAACCTCTCCGCCAATTTCAACCATGAAATTCTTAATCTTATAGCTTTGTAAAAGATTTCCCACAATATCACAGGCATATCCTTTTGCTATTGCAGATGCATCAAACATTACTCTTGGATCGTCTTTTACTATTTTTTTATCAATAAGTTTAATCTTGTCAATTCCAACAAAATCCATTATGGAATCTACTTTCTCTTTGGTGACATTCTCTTTTTTCTTAAAACCAAAACCCCATAAATTAACCAATGGCGCAACTGTCATGTCAAAGGCATTCTCAGTAGCCTTTGATATTTCCGTTCCCTTGTTGAAAACATTTATGAACCACTCATCAAGCACAACGTTTGAATCATTATTGTTTACCTTGGAAATAACAGATTCACTGTTAAACATTGACAAAGAGAAATCAAACTTCTTCATTTCCTTCTTTATAGCTTCATGGAGATCTTCATCATATTCATAACTTATATGATATATAGTGCCAAAAACTGTTCCCTCATTCCTTTGGTATATTCCTGTTTTTTGAGTCTCCTCGGTCTTGCCGTTGCGAAAGAAATATCCGGCAATAAAAATTAATGCAAAAACAATAACCGCAATTAATGGCTTTCTATTATTTCTCATTAGAATAAATTATAAATATTGTAGAAAATAGGGTAATTATAAGAAGACAAATAATTAAAACAATAAATATTTAAGAATATCTACATTGCTATTTTTTAATGTCTATTGACTTAGCAGTGTTTATCTTAGGTTTTTTTGTTTTAATAGGTAATTGATAATAGATGTTGTAATTTACACCGAATTTATTGCCATAAGTGCCATAACCTGGAATATAATATGGATTGGCATTCTCTGTACTGCCCGATTTTATCAATGGCTTTACATATACAGTCCACCCCATATAGATATTCTTAAATACTTGAACTCTTATTCCCGCACCGAGTTCAACCCATTGGCTGGTAAATTTCTGATTATAGAGATTTATATTATCAATACTGCCCCAATAATCATCAGAAAAAGAGAGTCCGGTGATGTCTGCCTTGTAAGAAGATATTCCATATCTTACACTGAAAACAAAATAATTTGGAAGTGTGCTGTTGTATCTAAAATTATAGCTTACCCCAAATCTATTAAAGAATGCATTATTGCCTATATATCGAGATCCATTGTCTGCAGTCTTATCGGCACTCCCGACTCCAAAGCTCCATTCAGGAAAGAATCTGTTGTGGATGCTTGCCTCGACAACACCCTCATAAGAACCCCAATCCTGACCAAATGCCATTAATGCAGGGTTAAGAATGTTTACTCCCACGCGCAGCCCGTTAAAAAAAGGGTACACATGTGCGATAGAATCTTTGGGAGCTTTCTTATGTTTTTTATTTTGTTCTTCCCAATAGCGTTCATTTTTACTTTGAGTAGCTGTCAGTGTCTTCTTATTATTGTTTCTTGTTGTTTGAGAGTAAGACAATGTGACTAAAAACAGGCTCAAAATATTAATAACCAATAGTGAAATTATTCGTTTTGACATTAGTTATTTCAGGGTTGATGATTTCAATTGTTTTAATAAAATTGGATGTATGCTCTATAGAGTCTACAAAATGATAAACCGTACATCCACAGTCTATATTTATAAAGAAGTCTTTGTTTTCATAATGAAATCTTAGAGTGTCAATAATTGTATCCTGACTAAAGACAAACAATACTTTAAAGTCTGTTACAGTATCACTTGGATTTAGCAGCAAGTCAATTGTCGAACTTGGAGAAAGACCTTTAATCATTGCAGAATCTTTTTGCTGCCCTATCCCATAAACAGAAATTGATGAGGGCATAGAGTTCTCGGAGCCTGTATTTTTTTTAAGAGTCCCAACTCCATAACCTACAATGGATTCAACGCATCCATCATCACCGCAGGAATACCATAATGATAAAACCGCAAAACAAAGAATAGCTATTTTTAATATTTTTCCCATTTAACAATTTCTGTTATTGATTTTCTTGTTTTAGAGCTTTCCTTGCAATAGTCTGCATTTGAAGGATAGCCAATAGGTATAATTACCAGAGGTTCTATCTCAGAAGGAAGTGAGAAATTTTCTTTTAACGTCTCCGGATCAAAATTGCAAACCCAGCATGTGCCAAGTCCCAATGAAGCTGCGCTAAGGCAAATATGTTCTGCTGCTATTGAGGCGTCAACATCAGCAAAGTCTTTATTGTCTGTCTTTCTTTTCCATGACTGAGAATGGTCGGCACATACAATTATATAGCAAGGGGCACTTTTAAACCAATCACGATGATAGCACTCCTGAACTTTTTTGCAATTCTCATTTTCTCTGACAACAATAAACTGCCATGGCTGAAAATTTACAGCCGATGGAGCCAAACGGGCTGCTTCAAGTACCTCTTCAAGTTTTTTCCTCTCTACAGGAACATCTTTGAAATCTCTTACAGAGCAACGTTGATTACATAATTCAGTAAACTTCATAGCCTATTATATATTAGTATTTGCTTTATTTTTATGATAAAAAAGATCTTTTATATCTCTTCTTCCACATTGTAGTTGTTTCTTTCAGTTGAATTTCTCGAAATTAACTCACCTAAAAATCCGGTAAGAAAAAGTTGTGTGCCAAGTATCATCATTGTCAATGCTATATAAAAGTATGGTGAATCGGTTACCAAACGGTAAGACATGCCATGATTCATTGCATAAAGTTTATAAAAGCCTACCAATACAACAGAAATAAAACCAAGCAAAAACATTAAAGAGCCCAATAACCCAAAAAAATGCATTGGCTTTATACCGAATTTTGATAAGAACCACAATGTCATTAAATCAAGATATCCGTTTACAAACCTATCGAGACCAAACTTTGTTACTCCATATTTTCTTGCCTGATGATGCACCTCTTTCTCTCCAATTCTTTTAAAGCCTGAGTTCTTGGCAAGAAAAGGAATATATCTGTGCATATCGCCATAGACTTCAATGTTTTTTACAACATCTTTTTTATAGGCTTTAAGTCCGCAGTTAAAATCATGAAGTTTTATTCCTGATACATAACGGGCTGTAGCATTAAATAGTTTAGTCGGTATAGTTTTTGAAAGAGGATCATATCTTTTTCTCTTCCATCCTGAGACCAAATCATAATTCTGAGATGTTATCATATTGTAAAGAGAGGGTATTTCATCAGGACTGTCCTGAAGGTCTGCATCCATAGTAATTACAACATCTCCCTGAGCCTTTAAGAATCCCATATAAAGAGCAGGTGATTTACCATAATTTCTCCTGAACTTTATGCCTGAAATATTTGAATTGTTCTCTTTCAAAGATTTTATGACTTCCCAGGATTTATCGGTGCTTCCGTCATTTATGAAAATAATCTCATAACTGAATTGGTTTTCATTCATGACTCTCTCGATCCATGCCGATAATTCGGGAAGAGATTCCTCTTCATTATATAAAGGTATTACAACTGATATATCCATAAGATGATATGGTTGGTTTTAATTTTATTTCTCTTTTTTTACAAAAAAGGCAACTATTAATGATAATATACTCCCGAAAAATATGTTGTTGAATATTCCCTGTACAGCCATTTGTGCCGATGAGGGAATATCGTTATTCTTAAACATGTCACTAAATTGGGTAATATATTGGCTTGGATCACTCTGTTGCATAGTGTCAAGAAGTTTTGAACTCTGATTTACAATGGTTGCAATGTATTGCGGGTCTATATATTGATAGAAAAAATACATAGCCAAGGCTTCAGGCAAAGAGGCAAATGCCATTATTAATAAAGAAAGAGACCATCCTTCCCCAAATGTTATTTTACTTTCATTTTCATTATCCCTGAATTTTCTTACCATCCAGTACAATACAAATGGTATTCCAAAAGAAAGAATCAATGCTATGATATTGAGCGCCGGATATGGTAATGAGAAATATGTAAATGCAAATTTTATCAGAAAATACAATGCAAGAATTAAGCCGTTCTCCATTGCATAATGTATGCTTTTATTGTTAAATAAGTTCATCTTATTCCTTTATAAGTATTTTTATTAGTTTGTATGATAATGCAAATGTAGCTTTTTAAACAATATCTGTTGTCATTGGTAATCAAAAAGCTTACAAAAGGCAATCTTAAATATGCGTGTTCAAGTAAGCTAAATGGTTGATATGGCCCTGTTTATTTTTATGTCGGGCAAATGCGTGAGGTCTATTTATTATTGTTGTAAAAGATAGACCAATACCGTAGCGACGGTATGTAGAACTCAATATATTGTGAAAATATTTTTTGATCTAATTATTACAAATAAGCTTTTTTGATAGTGAGATTAAAGAATATACTATTACAAGAACAAAGACAATACAGGCGCCTGCCGGAACATTAAGAATATAGGAAATAATTAATCCTGACACACAGCAAAATGCAGATGCAAAAACTGCCCCTAAAGCAATTTTTCTGAAATCATTATAGAAAATACCCGCAATCATCTGAGGCAGCGTAATGACAGACATAAGAAGAACTATCCCTATAAGTCTTATTGTAAGAACAATGGAGACGGCAATAAAGCAAAGCATTATTCCATCGATAAGTTTTACGGGTATTTTTAGAACTTTGGCAAATTCCGGGTCAAAGGCTGTAAAAATTATCGCT
Source organism: Bacteroidales bacterium (assembly GCA_030539115.1). Classification (GTDB taxonomy): domain Bacteria; phylum Bacteroidota; class Bacteroidia; order Bacteroidales; family JAUNSR01; genus JAUNSR01. The sequence continues at coordinate 90,923 of JAUNSR010000008.1, read as the reverse complement.
CTGTTGTAGATGCAAAAAAATATTACAAGAACACATGTGAAAGCAAGAAAAATCCATAAATCTGTTCTGTTAATTGTCAGGATATTCCCAAAAAGATACTCTGTAAGACTTGGCGTAAATCCCGGACTCATAAAAATAAAGATTATGCCAATAGCCATCCCAAGAGCCCAAAACACACCGATAGCGGAATCTTCTCTAACTTTTCCATTTTTTGACAGATACTGAACTCCAAAAGCTGAGCCTATAGCAAAAAAAAGTGCGGTCAGAATAGGATTCCACCCTGCGTAAAATCCCAATCCCAATCCTCCAAAGGATGCATGGGTTATGCCTCCGCTTATAAATACCAATCTGCGTGTTACAATGTAGGTACCCAATATTCCGCAGCATATACTTACAAGAAGCGAACCTATCAGAGCATTTTGAAAAAACATATATTCAAAAATGTCAAGCATCATGTTCTCCTTTCTTTAATGGTGCAATTCTTCTCTCACTGATTATTAGAAGTACCTCATCTTTCAGCTCATCGGGCAGCTCTATCTCCCTTAATTGCAAAGAGCGTACCCAGCCCGCTACCTCAACCTCTTTTAGTGTATAAAAAACATTTCGAAATTCCTCAAGAGCCTCCTCAGAATATTCGTTTGCCGCAGTATGTCTGTAACTGTCAAGCTCTTCGTCATCATAATACTCTATTTGCTTGCTTACAGCAGAGAGCAGCGAGTCTTTTTCGCATACCTCGTGAGCACCGCAGCACTCTTGGTCTACCTCGTTTACTTGAGATATATTCTCAATCTCACCTCTTTCAACCAGCTTTTTTTCTTTTTTATATTGGAAATATCCTATTATAAATGTGATTATTCCAAGTATAATTATTCCTATAATTATGATATACATTATTGTTTTGTATTTATCTCATCAAGGATGTCTATACACTGCATATAGTATAAACCCTTGCTTGTGTTTATTGTTTGTTAATCTATTTCATTTGTATATAATTTAATTTTCTAACCGTTACCTCTAAGGTACAAATGCGCCATTTATATACCTTCTGTTGGGTATCTCATCTTTAGGTGAGTTATGGCGATTTCATTAACTTTAAAACCAACCCTTTTCAAATCATTCCAATATTCGGGATAAGATTTGCTGACCACCATCGGCTCATTTATAATAATATTGTCAAAAACTATGCTTGCCGGAGCAAAAGCCATAGCCATGCGATGGTCTTCATATGTGTCAATTGCGGGAGATGATTCTTTTGGACATTTGTTTCCGTCCCATTCAATTGAGTTGTCTGTATCTTTCAGAAGATACCCTAATTTCTTGAGTTCATTCTTTAAAGCTGCAATCCTGTCTGTCTCCTTTATCCTTAACGTCTGAAGTCCTGAAAATTTAAAGCGTATATTTTTCAATGCGCAAGTTACAACAAGTGTTTGAGCAATATCTGGTTCATTTGTCAAATCGGTTTCGAAATATTCAATGTCACTGTTGTTGTTTCTTATCACAATTGAATCATTCTTCCATTGTGTTTCAACTCCCAATGATTTAAAATACTCAGCAACTTTAGAATCCCCCTGCAGACTGTTTTTCTTTAACCCTGATAATTCTATCTCCGAGCCGGAAATCAATGATGCTATCTCATACCAATAGGATGCTGCCGACCAATCATTCTCCACAGTATAGCTTATATCCTTAATCTCTTGAGGTTTAATTGAAATTGTGTTGTTAGTCCATTTATGGCTGACTCCAAAGTCCTTAAGCATCTCAAGTGTCATTTTTATGTATGGAATGGAAACTATATCGCCCGTTAATGTAAGATTTAAACCATCTTTCATGCCAGGGGCAATCATTAACAAAGCTGATATATATTGCGAACTTACTGAACCGCTGATCTCTAAATCTCCTCCCTTTAAGGCTTTGCCTGTAATTTTTAATGGGGGAAATCCCTCTTTTTCTAAATATTCTATTTTTGCCCCTAATGATGTAAGAGCATCAACCAAAACTTTTATTGGTCTGTTTTTCATCCTTTGGCTTCCAGTAATTTCCCATACACCTGCTATTCTTGAAAGAAAGGCTGTGAGAAATCTCATTGAAGTGCCGGCTGCACCAATATCGAATTTGTTTGAATTTGAATTGAAAACATTAAGCATAACTTTCGTGTCATCGCAATCAGACAGATTTTTGGGCTCATTAATAGAGTAAGCAAGTGCGTTTAATATTAAAGCCCTGTTGCTGATACTTTTTGATGCAGGAAGTTTTATGTAGGTGTTTATTGTTGTCGGAGCTTGTATAGTATATTTTATCATAGGTCATTTTTTAGAATGCTTACAAAATTAGTCAGCTATTGAGGTTTTACCTATAAAAAAGTGAGAGAAAAATTGTTTTTTTTTCTTTTGACAGTCGAAATTCAAATAATATTTTGTATCTTCATTGAAATTAGTAAGTTAAGCCCCTTTTGTAAGTGCGCATTTCTCAATAGATGTTGTAATAGGCAGCCCGAAAAATTGACTCATATTAATCTGAATTTATGCTTTAACATAAAGTGTTAATAACTGATTTCATATATTTGACATTTTGTCGAATTATTTTCTCATGTAAAAATCAGAACCTAAATATATCCCTGTACTCTTAATATGCCCATTCCTTACCGATATTAGATATTTGATCCTCAAAATATTGCAACCTGTAAATTTTAAATTTTCATTAGTCTTTTTAAAATTTTCATTAGTCAAAATCTGATTTTCAACAGTCTTTTTAAAATTTTCAACAGTCTTTTTTAGTTTATAATAATGACATTACAAATTATATAAACCATTAACAATAGATTATTGGCTATTTAAGATTTGGATCTGGTGAAGATCTGTTTTATCATGATTAAAAAAAGAAATATCGTGTAGATGATTTTTATAAAGAAATTTTAAAAGCTTAGATGATTGCGTGGCTAATAGTTCTTGTTTTCTTGTTTTACTATATCGAAGACTGTTAATATCTAAATTCTATATAAAAAGAGATATTGAAAAGTTATTCTTTAATATATATCTTGGATTTTTAAGCTTTTATTTAAATTTTTGAATAGTGAATGGTCGTATATTTGCAGCGTCTCGAAAAAATGAGGCATTTTTGAATTAGCTCTTGTGAAAATTGCCAAATAGAGAAAAGAAGGGGGAAAGATTTTCAATCATTTTCCCTTCTGAATTTTTTATGAAATAACAATTGCGTCCTCGATTATAAAAAAATATGCCCATTAAAAGATTAAACATTATTAAAGGGCATATTTTTGTTTTTATATCTATTGAGGAATTGTAATCTCTCCAACAAGTGTAGCTTTCATGTGACCCTCAACATCGGAAACCGACATGCTGTGTCCAAAAAGGAACATCAGCTTTGTAAGCGCAGCTTCTGTTGTTATGTCAAACCCGCTGATAACGCCTGTTTCACTAAGCTTGTTACCTGTTTCATAAATACCCATCTGAACAGAACCGCCGGTACATTGAGTGACATTGACAATTACGATACCTCTGTCAACTGCATTTTTCAATGCATTTAGAAACCATTGCTTTGTCATTGCATTTCCTGAGCCGAAAGTCTCCATCACCACACCTTTTAAGTCGGGTATGTTTAATATGGCGTTTACAGTTTGAGGAGTGATGCCTGGGAAAATTTTCAATACTACAACATTTGGGTCCATCAGGTAGTGGGGCCTTAATGGTCGGTTGGTGGAGTTATGAAGAATAAGATGAGTGTCGTATTTAATATGGATGCCGACCCTTGCAAGAGGAGGATAGTTCTGAGAACGAAAAGCATTGAAATTTTCAGCGTTTATTTTTTTTGTCCTGTTGCCCCTCATTAAGAAATTCTCAAAAAGAATGCATACTTCAGGAACAACAGCTTTGCCGTTTTCTTTTGCGGCTGCAATTTCTATTGCTGTAATTAAATTTTCCTTGCCGTCTGTCCTTAAAACTCCTATTGGAAGTTGCGACCCGGTCAGTATTACTGGCTTGTCGAGATTTTCAAGCATAAAACTCAAAGCCGAAGCGGTGTAAGACATGGTGTCTGTGCCGTGAAGAATGACAAATCCATCAAAATAATTGTAATTCTCGGATATTATGTGAACCAAATCAACCCATTTCTCAGGATCCATGTCTGAAGAATCAATTGGCGGGTCAAATTGGATGGTAGATATTGTTGAATTTAAACGCTTAAGCTCAGGTACATTATCCAGAAGATGATGAAAGTTAAATGATTCAAGAGTGCCCGTCTCGGGATTCTCTATCATTCCGATTGTACCCCCCGTATAAATTAAAAGAACTGATGATTTGCTGGTTTCTGTCATGAATTTTATCGTTTTGAAAGCAAAAGACTCAACTTGGAATATAAGGTGAACTCTTTCGGTGACTAATTGCTACAAAGATAATGCAAGTCGAACTC
>JAUNSR010000008.1:79080-86401 GCA_030539115.1 Bacteroidales bacterium | reverse complement strand
AATAAACATTTAAAAGTGTTAACTTTTAAAATGTTATTGATGAGACGCAGCTTATATTATTAAAAGATAATGCAAGTCGAACTCAATAAACATTTAAAAGTGTTAACTTTTAAAATGTTATTGATGAGACGCAGCTTATGTTATTCGAAAATAATGAAAATAGAGTTCCCTATAAATAAATATTAAAGAATAAAGATTAATAACTCATTAATGGAGATAAAAATCAAAATAATAAGTTATATTGTGAAACAAAAAGTAAGTAAAAAGAGATAAATTGTCATTATGTGTTGCAAAATTTTAATAAATGATAATTTTTTTTTAATATTGCGATTCTTTATACAATAAATTGCTTATTGTGAAGTAAATATTCGAAATTAGGTAGATAATAATAATCAGGCAGGCAACGATGAATGTATTGAAATTTGGAGGATCTTCTGTTGGGTCGGTAGCAAGTATCCTGAACGTAAAAAAGATTGTAGAATCAAGAAAAGAACCTGTTATAGTTGTAGTATCAGCACTTGGAGGAATTACAGATTTGCTTATAAATACGGCAAATAGAGCAGCCGAGGGGAATGATTCTTATTATAGAATGTATAATGAGATACTAGACAGACATGAAAATGTTATAATGGGACTCGCAGCAGTGACAGATATAAATGCTATGCGAACTTCTGTTCATAATATGCTTGATGAACTTGGAAATATTTTTAGAGGAATATATCTTATAAGAGATCTTTCAGACAAGACACTTGCCACTGTGGTAAGTTATGGAGAAAGAATTTCATCATTAATTATTGCTTCTGTAATTGAAGGAGCGATTCATGTTGAGTCAAGAGAACTTATAAAAACTGAGAAACAGTTTAGAAAACATATCGTGGATTTTAAACTTACCAACTCTTTGGTAAGGGAAAAATTGTCAAATCTTAATTCTGTTGCTGTTTTGGGAGGTTTTATCTCTTCCGACAAATTGACAAATGAAAATACAAATCTTGGAAGAGGAGGAAGCGATTATACTGCCTCAATTATTGCTGCCGCAATCAATTCTGAGATGCTTGAGATTTGGACAGATGTTGACGGGTTTATGACTGCCGATCCAAAGATTATTAATAATACTTATGTTATTAATCATTTGACCTTTGTTGAGGCGATGGAGCTTTGCAACTTTGGAGCAAAGGTTATATATCCTCCAACAATCTTTCCGGTTTATCATAAAAATATACCAATTATAATAAAAAACACTTTTAATCCTGAATGTTCAGGTACTTTAATCTCAAGTGAGGTTAAGCCTCAGGAGATGAAGTCTATTAAAGGTATATCATCTATCAACGATACATGTCTTATCACGGTTACCGGCCTTGGTATGGTTGGCGTGATAGGTGTAAACTATAGAATATTCCGTACTTTGGCAAAATCCGGAATAAGTGTCTTCATCGTTTCTCAGGCTTCATCTGAAAATACAACCTCGTTCGGTGTAAGAAATGAGGATGCTGACTTGGCTATAAGTGTTCTGAGGGAGGAGTTCTCAAGTGAGATTGAAATGGGAGAGATCAGTGACGTACAAGCTGAGAAAAACCTTGCTACTGTAGCTATCGTTGGTGAGAATATGAAGCATACTCCGGGCATTGCAGGCAAATTGTTCAATATTCTCGGCAGAAATGGTATTAATGTAATAGCCTGTGCTCAGGGAGCCTCTGAAACTAATATTTCTTTTGTAATCGAATTGGCTTATTTAAGAAAGGCACTTAATGTAATCCATGATTCATTTTTCCTTTCAGAATATCAGGCTTTAAATATATTTCTTTCCGGAACAGGTCTTGTTGGAAGACATCTTCTTTCCCAAATTAAAAAGCAAAAAGAAAAGCTTCTTAATCATAATGCATTAAGAGTTAGAGTTGTTGGTCTGGCAAATTCAAGACAATGTATTTTCAATCGTGAGGGCATCGACCTTGACAATTGGGAAGAGGAGTTGAAGAGTGCACAATTAAAATCTTCACCCGACTTTCTCAAACAAGAGGTGATAAAGATGAATATCTTTAATCCTGTTTTTGTAGATTGCACTGCTTCTCCTGCCATTGCCGGTATATACAATGATTTGCTTGGTCACAATATTAATGTTGTAACCGCAAATAAAATAGCTGCATCTTCTGCTTATGAAAATTATTCGGGTTTGAAGAAATTGGCAAGAAAAAAGGGTATAAAATTTCTTTTTGAAACTAATGTGGGTGCCGGATTACCTATTATAAACACTATAAACAGCCTTATAAATTCAGGTGATGAGATATTGAAAATTGAGGCTGTAGTATCGGGCACTCTTAATTATATTTTTAATGTTCTCTCTGAGGATGTCCCATTAAGTAAGGCAATAAGAATGGCAAAGGATGCAGGCTATGCCGAGCCGGATCCTCGACTTGATCTTAACGGTTCGGATGTTATCAGAAAGCTCGTTATACTTAGCCGTGAGTCAGGCTATAAAATAGAACAAAGCGATGTTGAAAAGAAGCTCTTTATTCCAGATAAATATTTTGAGGGCGATGTTGAGAATTTTTGGAAAATTATTCCTGAATTGGATGCCGAATTTGAAAAAAGAAGAAAAAAACTTCTTGCTCAGGGTAAACGCTATCGCTTTGTTGCCTCTCTTGATAACGGACATGCAAAAGTTGAACTTAGGGAGATTGATTCAAAACATCCTTTTTATCACCTCGAAGGCAGTAATAATGTAATTCTTCTTACAACTGAGAGGTATAAAGAGTATCCGATGGAAATAAAAGGATATGGTGCGGGGGCTGCTGTGACTGCGGCAGGCGTCTTTGCAGATATCATTTCAATAGCAAATATAAGGTAGAAGATATATCAGGTTTTTGATTTTTTTTGTTGAGAATCATATTGTTTTTATAATTGTAGATTTTAGGAGTATTGTATTAATATGCTTTTGATGGTATATCAATTATTGAGTGTAGATAATTTAAATTTTTGTAAATGAAGTATTTGATTATTCTTGGAGATGGAATGGCAGACAATGCAGTTCCCTCATTAAACAATATGACTCCCCTTCAATATGCTTTTACTCCAAACATTGATAAAATGGCACGGGAAGGAGCACAGGGAAGATTGGTCACTGTGCCAAAAGGATTCCATCCGGGAAGCGAAATAGCAAATCTTGGCGTTTTGGGCTATGATGTAAATAAAGTTTTTGAGGGTAGGGGTTCCTTGGAGGCTGCCAGTATGGGAATTGACATTGAACCGGGGGAAATGGCAATGAGATGTAATCTTATTTGCGTTGAGGAAGATATCTTGAAGAATCATTCTGCAGGGCATATTACCACAGAAGAGGCAAAGGAGTTGATACTTTTCTTGGATGAAAAGTTAGGAAATGAAAGAGTGTCTTTTTATCCTGGAGTTTCCTATAGACATTTGCTGATAATTAAGAATGCAAATAAGAATTTTAACACAATTCCGCCACATGATGTTCCCGGAAAACCTTTTATGCCTTTATTGCCATCAACAGATGTTGAGCAGGCAAAAGAAACCGTTGAGTTAATAGATAAACTTATTCTTGATTCTCAAAAAATTCTTAGTGATCACCCGATAAATAAAAAAAGAATCTCTTTAGGAAAGGACCCTGCCAACTCTATTTGGCCTTGGTCTCCCGGTTATCATCCAAGTATGACTCCTCTTAAAGATATATATCCTATTAAAACCGGCGCTGTCATTTCTGCTGTAGACCTTATTCACGGAATCGGTGTTTATGCAGGTCTTGATAAAATTGAGGTTGAGGGCGCAACCGGACTTTATACTACAAATTATGAGGGGAAAACTAAAGCTGCCATTGAACAGTTGAAAGAAAAGGATTTTGTTTTCCTTCATATTGAGGCAAGCGATGAAGCCGGTCATGAGGGTGATGCTTTATTAAAGGTAAAAACTATTGAATATCTTGATTCAAGAGTGGTAGGCCCGATTTTGAAAGAAATTGATGGCTGGAATGAAGATGTTACTGTAGCTCTTCTTCCTGATCACCCAACTCCTGTCTCTCTTTTTACTCATACTTCCGATCCTGTCCCTTTTCTAATTTGGGGAAGAGGTGTGAAATCAGACAATCTTGAAAGATATGATGAGGAAACTGCAAAGAACGGAAGTTTTGGATTGCTGAAAAATGATGAGTTTATAAAGCTTCTTTTCTCATTTAAATAGGTTTAATTTTTCTATGATTTTAAAGCATTAAATAATTAGTCAACTTTCGCAGTTACCGGCTGTAAATATGATTGTTTAAATAAGTGATATAAAGGTTTATTTATATTAAATCGTTGAAACCCCGGATCTTTATATTTATAATTGTGCTTTGAGAGTTTGTGCGGTTGTAATGTTGTTTGTAAGTTCTCTTATCATAATTAATAAAGAATTAAAAATAAAATCAGCCCTGATTGATATATCTGATAAAAGGTATATCAATGATGTAATTTTATTTTAGTATTAAAAATAAGTCAGATATAAATGAAATCGCCATAATTCACCTAAAGTTGAGATAGCTGACAAAAGATATTTAAATGGCGCATTTGTACCTTGGTGTTAAGAATTAAAAATAAAAGATATATACAAATGAAATCGCCATAACTCACCCAAAGATGAGATACCAAATAAAAGGTATATAAATGGCGCATTTGTACCTTAGAGGTAACGGTTAGAAAAATAAATTATATACAAATGAAATATTACAGTACAAATAAGAAAGCACCTTTGGCATCGCTTGAAGATGCTGTAATAAAGGGGCTTGCCCCTGATAAGGGATTGTATATGCCTGAGAAGATCAGCAAGTTGCCTGTCGCATTTTATCATAATATTGATGAAATGAGCCTTCAGGAGATAGCATTTGTTGTGGCAAGCGAATTTTTTGGCGAAGATGTCGAGAGCAGAAAGCTTAGAGACATAGTTTATGAGACATTGAATTTTGATATTCCGTTAGTGAAGGTAACAGACAATATCTTAAGTCTTGAATTGTTTCATGGACCAACGGCAGCTTTCAAAGATGTCGGCGGAAGATTTATGGCTCGTCTTTTAAATTACTTTATCGGCAAGTGTTCAAACAATAAAGAGGTCAATGTTTTGGTTGCCACTTCAGGCGATACCGGCAGTGCCGTGGCAAATGGCTTTTTCAGAGTTCCGGGCATTAATGTTTATGTCCTTTACCCAAAAGGCAAGGTCAGTGAAATACAAGAGAAGCAGTTTACCACACTTGGAGGCAATATTACTGCTATAGAGGTTGATGGAACTTTCGATGATTGTCAGCGTTTGGTGAAAGATGCCTTTATGGATAAAGAGCTGAATGATAAAATGTTCCTTACCTCGGCAAATTCAATCAATGTAGCTCGTTTCTTGCCGCAATCGTTTTATTATTTCTATGCTTATGCTCAATACAAAAAAATGGGGTATGAGGATATGCCCGTATTTTGTGTGCCAAGCGGTAATTTCGGAAATCTTACAGCGGGATTGTTTGCAAAGAAAATGGGTCTTCCAATAAAATATTTTATTGCAGCCAATAACAGAAATGATATATTTCTTGAATATCTTACAACAGGAAGTTATGTCCCAAGAGATTCCGTCCAAACTATTGCAAATGCCATGGACGTAGGAAATCCAAGCAACTTTGCAAGAATAATTGATCTTTATAACAACAATTACACTGATATATGCAATGATATTAAAGGTGTTAGTTATTCAGATGATGAGATAAGACACACATTGGCTAATACTTATGAGAATGAAAACTATCTTCTCGACCCTCATGGCGCTTGCGGTTTTCAAGCTCTAAAAGATAAATTGGAAAATGGTGAACATGGCATCTTTTTGGAGACTGCTCATCCTGCAAAATTTAAAGATACTGTTGAACCTATTATTGGTCAGCCTGTTGAGATGCCTAAAACTTTAAAGGCCTTTATGAATGGAGTTAAAATTACTGATGAACTTCCGGCTTCTTTTGCTCTTTTTAAGGAATATCTTTTAGGAAAATTGTAATTATAAAAGTATATACCTGATTTTATATTTGAGCTTTTATAACAAACGACTGCCGCTGAGAATATTAATATATCCTTTGCGGCAGTTTCTTATTTTATAATATATATTTTTTTTGAATCTCTCTAAAGCGACAAAAAAGATTTTATAATAATTGAGATAGTTTCGATTATTGATAGGCTTTATAATGAAAAGTTAGTATTCTGAAAGGAAATACTCCGTATCAATACACGGCTCGATTGCTTTTGCAACGAGAAGTTAGTATTCTGAGGTGATAATTTCAACAAGCTTTTCTTTCGTGTTTTTTGCCTGCTGATCGGTAACGCTCATAAATTGAGAATTACCCTTATTATCAGGAGTAAAGGTTGTCGTTCCAAACTCATTTACTGTTATGAATCCTTTTTCAGATAAGGAAAAATATTTTTCTGATGGTTCGATAGCACAAAGAACAGCTGTCAAATCCCAAGTTGGTCTGTCGTAAGACATTTTTGAATATGCTTTATAAGCTTCAATCATAGGATGAGGTTCATTTTCATTATCCATTTCAGCAATTGAGGAACCGGGATAAAGAATCTTTTCTCCAACAATAAAAGGGGAGGTTGTTATTTGTCCGGGCCATTGTTCAAAAACCATTTTTGCAGCCGGAATATCCTTGACGACATTATATTCTGTGTAATTTTGATGTACAAATTCGCCGGCCATCATATAAAGATGCTTAACTTTCTTTGCAATAAGATCTTTACCCGAATCCTTTGAGTATTCATCGGGACCGCTTTCCATAAGTCGTGCCAAATTAGTTGAAAATCCAACAGAAATAATTACAACAGAGCTGTCTTTACTAAGAGAAAGAAGACGACGGTAAAGTTTATATGCTTCAGGCACTGCTTTTATATCTTTAATTTCTCTTTTAAAAGCTGGTTTATTGCCCTTTTTCATTTCACAAACTGCTTCGGTGTAATGGGAATCTCCTTCACACATTGCACCTTTTTTGACACTGCCAATAGGAATTTTTTTATATCCGTAGAAAGTATTCATAATGTCAAGAAATTCAGGCGAACTATCACCTTCCCTATTGGTCATCATGCCGATAATTTTAATTTTCCCTGATTTATTGTATTTATAGAGCATGTCAAGTGCAAGAGCATCGTCAATGTCGTTGCCCATATCAGTTTCAAAGATGACAGGAATAATCTTGGAAGATTTTATAAGCTGTGATCTCCATTCCACTCCCCATAGAATAAATAGAAGGATAAATGCAGCGCTGAGAATAAAAATTGTGTTTTTCATCGGTATAAATTTAAGTGTTATAATTTCATAT
>JAUNSR010000008.1:0-79070 GCA_030539115.1 Bacteroidales bacterium | reverse complement strand
AATAAATAAGCTTTAATCGTTTGCCAAAAGACATTTTCTTTTGTTATAATCTCATATATTTTGTATCATAATTTCATGTGTTTTGTGGAATGGATTGCTCTTTTTTTAGATGCTAAGAAGATGATAAACAAGAGTTTTGTTAATGATTCAACTTTGATGTTACAATAAAAAAGCCTCTATATGAAAATCCATTTATTAACAATGCAATCCTCATACAGAAGCCTTATATATCTTTAATTGCTATTCAACCCAGTCGAACCATTTTTTATTTTCATCATATCCCGAAGCAACCATTGTTTCTACAAATTGCATTCCTCTGACTCCATCATTAACATTTGGAAAATCAAGCATAGCTTTGCTTGGTGTCTCACCATTAAGTTTGGCATCAAGAGTAAGAGAGAAATTTTTATAAATATTTGCAAAAGCCTCTATATAACCTTCCGGATGTCCTCCCGGAGTTCTGGTGTTGAACTTTGAAGCATCGTTCATAAAACCATTACCTACGCGATATATCTCAGTAGGTCGAGTGGAAGTTTTAAAAAGAAGTGTATTTGGCTCTTGTTGATTCCATTCAATGCCTCCTTTATCTCCATATACACGGATTTTAAGTGCATTTTCCTCACCAATTGCCACCTGACAAGCCATCAAAACTCCTTTTGCACCACCATCATATTCAAAAAACGCAGCAGCATCGTCATCTATCGGTCTGCCTGGAACAAAAGCATTTAGTTCTCCGCAAACTTTAGTAACCTTTTGTCCTGTTATATATTCGGAAAGATGCCATGCATGAGTACCAATGTCACCAACACAACCACCTTTTCCTGAACGCTTAGGATCTGTTCTCCAAGTGGCATTGTTTTCTCCCTGAAGTTCAACTCTATCGGAAAGCCATCCCTGAGTATATTCAACAAAGACTTTGCGAATGTTTCCCAACTTACCCTCCTCAATCATTTGTTTGGCCTGTTTAACAGCAGGATATCCGGAATAGGTATGTGTAAGGGCAAGAGTAAGTCCGGTCTCATTAACTTTGTCACGAAGCTTTTTAGCCTGATCAAGATTAAAAGTCATAGGCTTTTCTATGACAACATTAAATCCCAAATCAAGAGCCATCATTGCAGGTTCAAAATGGGCAAAATTAGGAGTGACTATTGTTACAAAATCCATTCTTTTGTCTTTTGGCAATTTGCTCTCCTTTTCAAACATCTCTTGATAGGAGGTGTAAATTCTATCATCGGGAACGAAATACTGTTTGCCGGAGGATATGGAAATTTCGGGCTTGATGCTGAAACAGCCACAAACAAGCTCTATTCTATTATCCATAAATGCGGCTGCGCGGTGAATGGCACCGATAAAAGCATCGGTTCCACCGCCAATCATTCCCATTCTTAATTTTCTTTTCATGATTTTGTGTTTTGAAAGGCAAACGCTTATACTGTTTACCTTTTAGTTTAAGGATTATTTGATATAAAAATTGGTTTCTTTGGTTTTAATCGATTATTCGGCAATTTCTGTCTTTGAAGCATCAGTGACTTCTGATTGTTTTTCCTTGCCGTTTTTAAGCATCCTATATGCAGCGAACATTGTAAAGCTTACCCAAACAGCTGCAGGGAACATACCTACAATAAGTAAAATTACACCTCCAATTACTGTAAGTACAGATAAACAAATCAAGCCCATAAGTGACGCACTATTACCCTTTGTAAGATTAATGCTCTCTTTAATTGCTCCAATTATTGATGTTTCCGGCTTATCTATGATAATTGTTGTTGCAAAGCCCAATCTCGCTGCAAAGAAGATGCCCGGAACAATGAAAAGACAAAAGCCGATAATAATGAAAATTGAAACAATTATATTAGTAATAAAATATGGAAGAGCACGAGGCAGCATTTCTTTAAAAGCCGAAAACTCAGGCTCATTTCCATCAACAGCTGTCAGATACATTTTTGTCATTCCCGCACTAAAAACAGCTGATATTGCCATTGTTATTAAGTTTACGATCCAAAATTTCATTGAAAGATAATTGTTGCCTGCAAACAATCCAATAAGTTGTGACACTATTATTAATCCAAGCATAAGACCTATAAAAACTATCCAGTTTTTTTTCATTAGTTTCCATCCCTCTCCAAAAGCTCTTCCGACTTTAAAATTCTCTGTAATCATAATGTTAATTTTTAAATATTAATTTATTTATTGTTTTTTCTTTTATCGTATTCCATAAAAATAAAAATGCACGCTTTTTGTAATTATATCGGATATTTCATCTTAAAATAAGCTAAAATAAGTTTGTTTAAAGAACAAATTTATATAAATTTAATCTATTTGGAGACCAAACACAAGAAATATAAAGATATTCTTCTTTTTAATTGCTTATAAAGACTTTTATAAACAAAATAAATGTCTTTAGTTTGTCAATATAAAATTTTCATATTCACATTTTCAATAATCATCAGTGTATTTATTCGTAAAAATTATACTTCTATGAATAAGCAAAAAAACATTTTTTTATTCTCTTATGAAAAATATAGTAGTCTCGGATATTATTAAACAAAATGCTCCAGGTTTTAAGGGAGCCGCTGTTTCTTGCTCTGTAATAAACAGTGAGCCGGATGAAAACCTTTGGAAAAATATAGATTCATTATGCCTTGATATCGAAAGCAAATATCAAATTGATCAGATTAATAAAAGAATTGAAATAAAGGCTACCCGTGATGCATATAAAGCTCTTGGGAAAGATCCTAATCGCTATCGTCCTTCAGCTGAGTCCTTATGCAGAAGAATAGTTAAGGAAAAATCACTATACAAAATCAATACTCTTGTTGATTTGATTAATCTTGTATCGATAAAATCGGGCTATTCTATAGGTGGCTTTGATGAAAACAAAATTGTGGGCGATACTCTTACTTTGACTGCCGGCACTGCTGATGATCTTTTCCATGGCATTGGACGAGGTGTTCTTAATATTGAAAATCTTCCCCTATATAAAGATGATTTAGGCGGTATTGGCACTCCAACAAGCGATGAGGAAAGAACGAAGTTAACTCTAAAGACAATTAAGCTTTTGATGGTTATTAATGGTTATGACGGAGGCTCAAAGCTAAAAGATACTGTTGACGAAAGCGTTGCTCTATTGAAAGAATATGCAAATGGAGACAATTTTGAAATTATCTTTTTTGACTAAATTATCTTTGATTCATTTTTTGAAATTTATATTCTTACACAAAATATCCTCCTTCTAAGATTTTATTTCATTGTTTTGGCTAAAAAACTTACCATAAACTCATCTTTTGCCTCTGTTGACATTAAAAATTTTTTATTAATTATATAATGTAATAGAAAAATTATTAATTTTGTAAATCATTAGTATATATAATTTGTTATAAAACTATTTGTATAAGGAAATGAATTTTTTCATTTCGTATAATTAAACTATATATTTTATGAATCAAGAGGTAATTGGAACTAATGCAGGTCTTATTTGGAATGCATTATGTGAACCAAAGAGTTTATCGCTAAAAGCATTGAAGAAAGCAACAAAACTTAAAGATAAAGAACTTTATCTTGCTTTAGGATGGCTCGCTCGTGAGGGGAAAATCTCCTTTGACGAGAGTACAGAGGAACTTTTTATCGTTCTTTTGTAGTATTTATGTTATGGATGTGGTTGTTTAAGTGTATAATTTAGTTGAAATGCCCGGATTGTCAGTAGGATTATCGGGGCTTTTTTGTTTTTTAGAGCGTACAATTATTCTTTTAAAGCATATTTTAGATAATATATAGTCGGTTGGCTTTTATTTGATAAATTATTTCAACAACTATTTATTGAGATGTAAAGTATTAAAACTATTTATTCCATATAATCTATGAATAAACTTATTCTTCTGTATGACAAAATAGAAACCACCTCTATAGGTGAAGAAATCTTCCCGGTTATTGAAGAGTCAGGCAGAGTTATTGGGCAAGCTACAAGAAAATTTTGTCATTCAGGCTCTAAACTTCTTCATCCTGTTGTTCATCTTCATGTTTTTAATTCCAATGGTGAGATTTATTTACAGAAAAGAGCAGATTGGAAAGATATTCAGCCTGGAAAATGGGATACTGCGGTGGGAGGTCATGTAGATTATGGCGAAAAGATTGAGGATGCTTTAAAAAGAGAGGCTCGTGAAGAACTCGGTATAGAAATAAACTCTCCAAATTATCTTTTTCATTATGTTTTCGAATCAAAGATTGAAAAAGAGATGGTAAACGCTTATTATATTATATATAACAATGACATATTCCCTGATAAGTCTGAAATAGAGGAGGGGCGGTTTTGGAGTTTGGATGAAGTGAAAGATAATCTTGGCAAAAATGTTTTTACTCCGAATTTTGAATCAGAAATTATTAAAGTATTTGATTTATTGAGCGATTTGTAAAATCTCTCTTTCTCTGAATGCCGGCAAAATAATGCATTTGATAATAATAATTTGCATTATGCTTTGCTCAGAAGATGTTATAAAGCGATCAAAGTTGTAAATCTCTATTATATAAAAACCGAGATCTTAAGAAAAATATCTCTATTGAAAAATAAAAAAGAATAGAGAAAGCTCTGTAATGCGGCTTTATCTATTCTTTTTTGTTTATAAATATTTTATTACAAAAATGCACTATCCAATTAAAGATTGCAAAAAAGAAATTAATACTCTATTAAAAGCTTTCCTCCTTTTACAAGCTTGTTGTGATCTATATGATAATCGTTGATTTTTTCACCATTAAAAGATATTGATTTTATTATTTGATTTAGATCTTTTCTTCCTTTTGCTGAAATTTTAATCTTCCTGCCATTGTCCAAATTAATGCAAATATTGTCAAAAATAGGGGAGACAATTTGGTATTCCGGTTCTCCGATAACCAAAGGAAAAAGGCCAATCGATGAGAAAACATACCAAGCACTCATAGTACCATCATCTTCATCCATTTCAGGAAGCAAACCTTTGGGTTCATTTTTAAATATCTTCCTTTTTATTGGAGTTGGATACTCTGCATTTCCACCATATATATGGGTGGTTTCAGAGGTTAAAAGTTTAATAGCCGTTTTTTGAGCCAATTCAGGCTTGCCAAGAAGATTGAAAATATATAATGCATGTATCCCCGGCTCATTTCCTTGATTGTTCAAGTCATTATTGAAAAAGTATTCAAGCTCAGAAAGAAGAGCTCCGCTTTTATCTTGTTTCATAATCTCGATATACTGAGGAGCTGCCCATCTATACTGCCATTTAGTGCCTTGATAAAGACCGCTTCCCTTCATTTTTACAAATGAATCGTCAACGTTTTTAAAACTTTTTTGCCAACTGTCCTCGAATATTTTCATAGAGCGAAGAGAATATTTTTTTGAATAGTCATCTTTTCCAATAATATCAGCCAGTTTTGCAGCAGCCCAAAGGTCAATAGATGTTTCAAGGGCTTGATCGGGCCTTTGAGTTTTAAGAGCTTCAATTTCCTCCACAATACCGGGATAGGCACTGTTCAAATCAAAATCAGTAATCCCCTTATTATAAGCATCAAGAAGCACAACGCACGATTTCTCAGTCCTGACAGTAGGAGCAGACTCGAATTTTGTAGCCCAATCCTTTTTCCCATAGATAAACAAGTTGCAAAGAGATTTGCATATATCGCTCATCTCATCACTGTCAAGAAGAGTTATCAAAGGAAATTTGGTTCTGTAAGAATCCCACATCGACCAAGAGGAATAATAGGTGTAATCTTTAGACATCTGAATAGTTCCATCCGTTGCTAAAAACTCTCCTTTTTTTGAGGTAGTCTTAAACGGACTTAAAAAGACTCTATAGAGAGAAGTGTAAAATATTGTTTTTGTTTCTTCATCATTTGTGCTGATTTCTATCTTGGAAAGCTTCTCTTTCCAAAGTTTGCGGGCATTTAGTTTAGCCTTTTTAAAAGAGCAATCTTTAAAGTCAATCATTTCATTTCTTGCATCATCAAAGCTGATGGGCGAAACAGAAATTCTTATGTCAACGTCTTCAATATTCTTGTCAAATATTAATTCTGCAATCTTTTCATCTATGTTATTGCATTTAAAAGGCTTATTGCTTTTCAATACAAAATAAAGCTTGTAGGCGCCATTGTTGCAAGTGTTGCCGGCATTGACAAATCCTGTAATTTCTGTTGAAGATTCAGCATTATATTTTGCATCAATAATATTGGTAAAACCGGATCCTACATTAAGGGTAAGACAATGAAAATTGTTTTTATTAAAAGTGTAATGATGAAATCCGCAATGATAGGATGCTGTAAACTCACAACCGACTCCATTGTCAAGATCAACGGCATAATATCCCGGAACAGCAGTCTCGCTGTTTTTTATAAGGTGCAGATCAGCATCTTTTCTGTCAGGTTTAATAGAAAGATTGCCTCCCGCTCCTCCACAGCCAATGCCTGACAACCTATTGATTGAGAAACCTGAAATTTTATCTATATCATAATCATAACCACTGTGGCTTCGTGGCGTACAGTCGGGAGCAATTCTTATTTCTCCATAAGGAACACAGGCTGCGGGGTCAAGCTGACCATTATCTCCTGCCGTTCCCATAAAGAGATTTACATATCGCGTATTATCTTTAGCGGATAACGAGCTGAAGCAAACAATACCAATAAATACTATTGCTGCTGTTCTTTTTAAATTTAGCAAATTCCTCATTATAAAATTATCGCTTATATTAGAATTAAGTATATACATATTCTTTATGGATTAAATATCCGCAAATATAGCATAACAATATTTTCTTAACTATAAATAATTGACCACGATTGTCATAAAATCATTTATAATGTAGTTAATTGACTATTCCCAAACCAAACCTATCCATCCATAAATCTAAAATCATATATATTAATAGTTCATACGAATATTCATAATCATTTTAAAGCAACTTTAAAAAATAAAAAAAAATCGGAGAGAATTATATGTAAATAGAACACATATAATTCTCTCCGAATAAGTATTTATATTTTGTGAAATATCACAAATAAGAAAAATCAAAAATTTTATGATTTGATCATAATTAAAATATTAAATGCTTTAATCAATATTTAATTACTCTCAAATATTAAAGCTCTTTGATTTTTACATTTTTGTACCAAACCTCATTCCCATGGTCCTGTAAAAGAATATTTCCTTCAGCAGCCTCACCAAAATTAGGCCAGTCTTTGTATTTGCTATAATTAACCAAAGCTTTCCACATTTGATTGTTTCTATCATATTCAAGTAGTTTGACACCATTAAGCCAATGTTCGACATGATTCCCTTTTACAACTATAGTGGCATTGTTAAACTCATTAAAGTTGAAAGGCTTTTTATCAGGAGCAGGTATAAGATCATATAATGAACCGAGTTTCCTATTACCTTTTACGCCAAGTTTGGCATCAGGATGTTTGTTGTCATCAAGAATCTGAAATTCGCATCCAATAGAGGAGCCGGCACCCTTGTTTGTTTCAGTGTCTACAAAATATTTAATACCGCTGTTTGCACCCTCAGTGATTTTAAAATCTACACTTAAGATGAAATTCTTATATTTCTTAACTGTAACTATGTCACCTCCATTTGAAGACTCACCACCGTCACTTGGAAGCACCTTAAGAAGATTATCCTCAATAACCCATCCTTTTTCAGGGAAAGATTTTAATTTTGCACCCCTCCAACCGTTTGTTGTTGAACCATCCCAAAGAAGTTTCCAACCATCTGCTTTTTCTGTTTCTGATAAAGTATTTGGAATTGCACTAATTTGAGGGATATTGTTTTCGATAGGAGTCATTTCAGCCTCGACATTTTTTGTGCATATTCTGATATTTCTCCATTTTACGTTTTTAGTATCAGTTGAACTACCAACAGAATGTACTTGTAATGCTATAAAACCTTTAGCATCTTTGTCATCGATCAAATCTGAACATTGAATTCCATTTACCCAAGTACGAAGATGGTTTCCCACAGCTTCAATTCTTGCCTTATTCCATTCATTTCTTTTAAATGCTTTAGCACCCTGTGGATTGTTTGTTAAAGGATATAGCCAACCTCTTCTTGCCTCATCATAGATACCGCCTGTCCATGCTCTGTCTGAAGGATCTATCTCAAATTGATAGCCGTTAACTCTTCCATTGTTAACATCTTTAGAGCTTTGAGAACGGAATTGGACACCTGAGTTGAACCCATTGTCAACCATAAAATCAAATTCAAGGATAAAGTCTCCAAATTTTTTGTTTGAAACAAGGAAAGTGTTAGGGGTATTTGCTTTGCTTGAACCAACAATACAACCATCCACAACCTTGTAATCAGCTTCACCGTTCATTCTTGTCCATCCTTTTAGATTCTTTCCGTTAAAAAGATTTTCCCATTTTGTCTGAGCAAATGATGTTGAGAATAATCCACTTAAGATGAAAAGGATTAATAACTTCTTCATAATGTTTTTCAATTAAAATTTAAAATTCCAATAAAAGCCTACATTTTCTTTAATAAGAATGTCGATAGGCATATAATTAGTTTTAGCAACTTTCGATGCAAAAATAAGATTGCTGCCAAGTGCCTTAATAGCGTTGTATCCCTGCATATCTTCTCTTTGACCAAGAAGAAAATCAATGTCTCCATTTTCAAGACATTTTTTATTTTTGTCAGTTAAATCATAGCCAATGCAGTGAATTTTGTTTTTCTTGTCAGCTGGAAGCATATCAACCACTTCGTGTATTCTTGAATTAAAAACAATGATGTGATCAATATCAATTTTATTTAAGAGTTCATTCAATTTTTTTTTATTCTCCTCAGGCGATTTGTAATCAAACAGAAGAGGATGAACCTCTCCTTTAAATTTCTCATGGTCGAGCACATCTTTGAACCCTTTCTCACGCCAAGTGTTCTGAACAGAAAGTATTCCGCTCTTTGTCTTATAAAGAATTGTGGAAATATTATTTTTTCTTTCTTTTCCATGAAGAGCCATGATAGCCGCAATCTTGCCGCTCTCGTAAGAATTTACTCCGTAATAAGCAAGATTGTTTTGATTTTTTATATCAGAATCAATATAAACATAGGGAATATTCCTATTATCGAGCATCTTTGAAAATTCTATTGTCAAATTCTCAAAAAGAGCCGCAATAACAATCCCGTCAAAATCAACAGTGCTGATTTTTTCTATTTGCTGAGAAAAAGAATTCTTGTCATATTGATTAAAAAATCTATGCTCAAGAGTTATATTAAATGCATTAAGTTCTTCCTGCGCTTTTTCAGTCCCTCTGATAACATTTTCCCAATATTCGCCGCTGTTGTACTCCGGAGTTAAAGTAATGAACTTATAAGTTTTCTTTGAGGCAAGTGATCTGGCAAGAAGATTAGGTTTGTAATTAATTTCTGCTAATACTTTTTCAATTTGTTCCCTCTTTTTCTGAGAGACATTACCTCTGTTGTGAAGAACTCTGTCAACTGTACCGGCAGACACATTTGCCATCCTTGCAATATCACTGATTTTTATATCCTTTTTCTCATCCATAACAGAATATATGTCATATTTTAGTTTAGGTAAGCCTAAATATTAAATCATCATAATTAAATAAATCGGTTATAAAATTAATATATTTTATATATGAATCAAAATCCTTGCATAAAGGAGAATCTCTCTGAAAAAGAGATTCTCTTCTTCATGCTCGGTCTTCTCTGTTGTTTGTTATCTGATAAATTATCTGTGATAAGCACCTATTTCTGCCAAAGCTGTAAACTTAGATCCTTTGTAATCGGATTTTGCAATCATTCTGAAATATCTTGCTGTGACTTCTTCATCCAAATCAACATATTGGCGGGTTGTTACACTTTGAAGAAAGAACTCTCCTACAGTTACCCAATTGGTTGCATCATCACTAACCTGCATTTCAACCTGATTGACAGCTCCATCGAGAGGTAAACGTTGGTTAAAGAAGAACCCTGAAATCAATAAAGGCTCTTTCATATCGACATACATAATATGAGGATAGGTTGTCGTTTTATCCATGTGCCAAACAGTTGAAATGTTTCCATCGATAGCATTTTTAGGAGGACGGGAATTGCCATGATCATAATCATCGCCATAGGCAACCCAATTTCCTCTTGAATATTCCACGGCAAGACCCTTTACCTTAATGTTCGAATAGTTTGTAAAGAAAGTATCCACAGCAGCTTCTTCAGGCCTGTAAAGAGTCCTGTATGTTATAGGCGAAGATGTCTGATAATTTTTAATTACCATAACATTGCTGTTGTAAGTGATTTGATCTGTTGGAATAAAAATTGTGGTATCAACTCCTGAATTCACACTTTTGTAAATAAGTTCACATCCCAATGAAGTATCATCAGAAGCACCCCAGTTTGTTTCTACATCTGAAGGTTTTCCCTCGATTACATAAGCTCCTTTCAAAGGGGTGTTAAGAAGATATTCTTCATAGATATCACCATAAACGCGGCTTACTGCACTTGCTCCCATAGAAATTGTACCGGAAGGAGTATAAGTATGCATTGTAAATGTATAACTGCCCTCCTTTAAATTAGGTATTTCAATTTCATATTTGGCATATTGCTTTCCAGAAGGAATACTAAACACAATGGAATCAGATTTATTGCTCCAGAAAGCCCTTAACTCATTTACAGAAGGATCTGTAATTCTAAAGTTTATCAACATTCTGTTTCTTCCTGGTTTCATAATTATAGAATCAGGTATTCCGGCATAAACAATCTCGCCCTCTTTTATAAATTCTTTATAAGTGGCATCCTGACCATCACATCCATAAAACATGGTTATAATGGCAAATGAGAAACCAAATAATTTATATAATATGTCAGTTGTTTTCATATTAATATGTAGATGTTATGTTAACGCTATTTTAAGATTGCGGCTCTCCACCCCAGAATGTTAATTCTGCAATATACATGTGATCAAGAAGCCCCCATACTTTAATAATTCTAAATCTTAAATATCTCACGGCAGGCGTGTTTTCAGGAAAATCAAAGTCTTCACCATCAATACAAGCAAATTGAGTATCTTCTGAGGTAATGGTTCCAACAGGCAATTCTGAAGGTTTTGTAGAAGTAAAAGATCCAAGAAGTTCCCAATTTTCCCAACCTCCGTCAGTGTCGGGATTATTGCTTCCCCAAATTTCGTAAACTTTCGGATCGCCACCGTTATATTCGCCTGTTGCATCACCTGTTTTACGATGGTGCAGCTTAAAGCGGCTTAATTGTGTTTTAACACCTGTATCAAAAGTAAACCATTGAGGCAGACCACTTCCCGGCTTGGTGTGAAAAATGTTTGCAGTGTTATTATCCCAAAGATTCTCGAAACTGCCTACATGGGCTGCGTATGTTCCCCCTGCAAGTTCTACTTTCTTAAATTTTGTCTTATCCAGTTGTTTCTCATACTTAGGAGTTACAGTCGTATACACTGTATCAGAATTGTTATTCCATCTGTCACGAATGCAAACACCAACTTTAATTGGAGCAGCTTCCATACCACGTGAGGTAAAGAAGCCTGATTCGCGTGATGTGTAATAAGTATCATAAGGAGAAACGACGCCATCTGAATTTTCAGCCAAAAGACTTAATCGTAAACTCGCTTCAGTCGGATTTTCGAAATATACTCTTACACCTCCGAAAGTTTCCTCCATTTTTATTGATTTAAGAACACTTGTTACAGGTGCTTCCAAAGGTGTTATCGTAACTTTTATTGGATCTGATTCAATCTCATTCCTACTGACTGAATAAAGCAAAACCTCACAATCATCTGTAGAGACAAAACCATCCAAAGTCAATGAGTTTTGATAGTAGGAGGCTCTGGTTTCCCTATATTCACCGGGCTGACTTGCAAAAACAGCTTTTACATATAAAAGATTTGGGTCATCAGGTATGACATAAGAAATTATAGCTCCTCCATTTTGATTCACTACTGAAACATCAGTAACCTGCATTGGCTTAGAACCATTCTTTGTTATTGGTTCTATGCTTTCTTCTGTGCAGCTGTAGGATAGAAGAGCAAGAAGAGAGGTTATAATAATTAAATATTTTTTCATAATAAATTATTTTAAATGATTTTACTTTTTGAGTAATTACTAATGAAAGAAAATATGAAAGATTTTTTTTCATCATTTTTAATTAACAAAGTATTACCATCCCAAATTTTGAATTAAGTTTTTGTTTGAAAGCAATTCATTTTCTCTTACCGGCCATAAATAGTCTCTTGTGGTAAATTGTGGAGAATAGATAGTTTTCTGCCTATAATATGACGGAGCATCCTCTTGAGCTATATCCCATCCGACAATAGGCTTGCTATATTCGTCCATTGCTTTTTTCCATCGTCTTAAGTCCCAAAAACGCTGACCCTCAAACATAAATTCTATAAGGCGTTCCTGTTGAATAATCTCTCTAAAGCCATCCTGAGTTTTATATTTCTGAGGATTTTTTGAATACCCTTCCCACGAATCTCTTACAGAAAGCAAGCCTGCTCTTTCCCTGACAGCATTAATGTACTTGAATGCATCATCATTAGGACCATAAGCTTCATTTGAAGCTTCAGCATAGAGAAGATACAGATTGGTTAGTCTCATCCAAGGCCAAGGATATGTATTTATTGTATAGGCTGAAGAGGTTATAATATTTTGATAATGAACAAGCTTTTTAGGCCAATATCCTGTAACTGAATATGAAGTCTGATTTTGGGCAGTACAAGCCTGTCCTTTTTTGGCGGCTACATAAAACATATCACTCTTGTCATCATATATTCCCATTCCATACCATATTCCGCCGTCAAAACCAAGGTCTGCATAAAAACGTGGTTCACGGTTAAAGTGAAGTTTGGAAGTAGTATAGCCCTCTTTTATATAATATTTATCCTCTTCACCCGCAATCTTGGTTCCCCATCTTCCTTCATAATCATAAGTTCTGTCCTCTTCAATAGGCACCCCTTTATCACTGTAAAAGATTTCTGCAATTTTGATCGGAGGAGCCAAATAACCCCCTGTAGAACTATTAGTTACATAAGCCGGATTTAAACCCCTTGGAGTTGCGGCAGCCTGAATGCTTTGAGCAAGATTAAGAGTGTTTCCCCATATAATTTCAGAATTCCATTTCTCATTCAAAGCATTTCTTATGCTTAATTGCGTCTTTATTGTGTCTGTAATACTATATTGGAAAAATTCAGGGGCGAAAGTGTAAAGTTTATATTTAGCATCTTCGCAAGCCTTGATAGCCTCTTTACAAGCTTCAGCTGCTTTCTCCCATTTTGTTACATCAAATTCTTGATTAAAAAGCAATTCTCCTTTTTTATTTTTAAAACCGGCATAGTCGTTGTTACCGTTAAATAAAGGACTTGCTGCAATTACAAGAGCATAAGCTTTCATCGACATCCCTGCTAACTTTGTAACACGACCCATCTCGGTTAATTCATTTTCTATAAAAACAGGAAGGTCCTGTATGCTTTCATCAAATAAATCAACGATGTAACTGAAGCAGTCGTCAACAGGTTCCTGATAAGGATAAACATCACCGAAACTTGCATCTACCGGTACATTATCTCTAATAATAGGAATAGGACCATACATTCTCAACAAATACAAATGATAAAAAGCTTTTAGAAATTTTGCCTCAGCTTTCCATCTTGTCTTTTCATATTCCTGCATGTCAGGAACCTTGTCTATATTTTCAATAAAAAGATTGCATGCCCTAATACCTTCATATAAATCTTTTCCACCATTATTCCCCTGCCAGAAATTCATATATGGATTAGATACATTTTGAAATCCTTTTGCTATCTGCCATGCGCTGTTTGTATTTGATGCCGGAAGCCAAAATTCGTCTCCTCCGCAAAAAGCCACATTACTTCCAATTGTACCTTCAGAAGGTATATAACTGTAACATGTGAATAAATATCTCTCGGCAGTTGTCCTTAAAGAGAACGCATTTTCAAGTGTAGCAACATTGTCAGGAACTATGTCCAGAAAGTCGTTGCATCCATAGGTTAAAGCCATCAAAAGCATTAACCAAAATGTATTTATATTTTTTTTCATGATTGTCATTTTTAGAATGATATATTGCATCCAATATTAAAGACTCTTTGTATTGGATAGCCAAGTCCGTTGCCTGCCATTTCAGGATCCCAAAGTTTGAACTTACTAAATGTAAGAAGGTTTGTACCACTGACATATAATCTAAAGTCAACTCCAAGCTTTTTACGCCATTGGTCAGGAATAGAACATCCTAATTCTACAGATTTTAGTCTTAAAAATGCTCCGTCTCTCATAAAGTATGTACTTGTCTGGTTATTATTCCCATTTAAAGTCGGACTCAATCTTGGCCAAAGAGCGTAAATGTTCCTATTGTCCTCAGACCAGTGATTGTTGGCGTAAGCCTCCAAAAGCTGATTCATGTAAATCTTGCCGCTTGAACTCTCTGTGTCATTATATGTATAGCTGGTAAAAGGAGAGGTAGCCGCAACATTAATCCAAAAAGACTCTCTTGCCAAACCTTGAAAGAAACAAGAAAAGTCGAAAAGTTTATAACCCATTGATACACCGAATCCATATACAATCTCCGGTGAAGTCGGATATCCGATTGGAACTTGATCAAGAGTCGTTATCTGTCCATCTTTATTTATATCATGATATTTTATATCGCCTGCCATGTATTCACCAAAACTTTGATATGGAGAATTGGCTACTTCTGCATCGTCAATAAACAAACGCTCTGCGATATAACCCCATGTCTGTGATAGAGAGTAACCGACTCTGCTTTTCCATGGTGCATTGTCATAGGTAGGTTCCTCATACACTAAGTATTTGCTCTTTGCAAAAGTGAAGTTTGCACGCCCCTGTATCCATAAATTCTTATTTAGTGATTTGTTGTAATCTAAAGAAAGGTCGATACCTTTTGATGTTGCTTCTCCGATATTTGCAAAAGGCTGGGCAGATAGTCCCATTGTTGCAGGTGTTGCAGTACGTGTCATAAGAATATTGCTTCTATGCTCTTTGTAGACTTCACCCTGAAATTCAAACCCATTCAAAAATGAGGCTTCAATGCCGATGTTTGTTTTTTTGGATTTTTCCCATGTGATGGCATCGTTGGAATATCTTGACAATGAAATACCATTCTTAGAATAACCATTGTTTGTACCAAAAGATGCGCTGTATGAACTGTTGTTCATGTTTACTTCTGATAGATAAAGGAATCTTGAACTGCCTATCTGGTCATTACCGACCAATCCGTAAGTTCCTTTTAGTTTTAGTTTCTGAAAAATATGAGTATATGCTTCGAAAAATTTCTCATTCGAAACCACCCATCCCAAACCAAAGGATGGAAAGAAGCCCCACCTATGATTGGAAGAAAAACGCTCAGAACCGTTATATCCGAAGTTGGCTTCAAGAAAATATCTGTCATTATATGCGTAGGTCGCTCTTCCGGATAATCCGACATTCCTATAAGGCAATGATTCCTGAAGTGTTGAAGCATTCCCTGTAACATTATTTTTTAATTGAAATACAAGCAATCCGCTTACTGCATGTTTTTCCTTAAATTTTCTGTCATAATTCAATGCTCCTTCAAAGTACATGTTTGAACTTACGGTTTTACTTCCCGGATTATAGTTAAGATATTCTGTGCCTCCATCAGGATTTATTGCATCGAGTGAATATTGATTTTCATATTTGTCATATCCTGCTGTTTGATAAAAGAAAGGAGTGTAAGCTCTTGTAAGTTCATAATAAGCATTTCTTGTTGTGTTGAACATTGCTCTTGCTGACAAACCTTTTGTTACTACGTCGAGTTTTTGACTTAACTCAAACTGAGCCATCATGTTTGAACGTGAATATTCCTTATATCCCTTGACCATATCGGCATAAGGATTCAAATAATTTCCATTTCCATAGTTTCCAAAAAGTATGTGGTTTACATATTGATATTCTTCAGTCTTTGGAAAATATGCCGGAAAGAGCACGGGATTTGTCCTCATGATGTTTCTGTACACTGTAGTACCACCATCGATAGGTCCGGTATAATCATCAAATGTTCCTGACAATCTTACTGCCATATCTGTGTTTTTAAATACAGAAATATTTACATTTGAACGAAGTGTATAAGTATTTAATTTAATATTGTTGTTGAAATTATTTTGTTTATCGACTTTCAAAT
This sequence comes from Bacteroidales bacterium, assembly GCA_030539115.1. Classification (GTDB taxonomy): domain Bacteria; phylum Bacteroidota; class Bacteroidia; order Bacteroidales; family JAUNSR01; genus JAUNSR01. The sequence continues at coordinate 62,902 of JAUNSR010000008.1, read as the reverse complement.
TTCCATCTGAGCCGCTGTAAGAACCTGCAACAAAGTATCTCGCAACCTTGCCACCCCCGGAAACACTTAAATTAGCTCTTTGACTCATCTGGGTGTCACTTAAGAGCATATTCTTCCAATCGGTGGATGGATAAACATATTTGTTAATTCCATTCTCTGTGTTGTCAATTTGTTGGTCTGTATAAAGAGTGACTCCAAGAGGATCACGTGTTAATACAGCCTCATTTGCAAGTTTCATATATGTTATCGGATCTGCGAGTTCAACATCTCTTGTTGGTGTTGAGATTGAGTTTTCATACCTGAAATTTATTTTTGCTTTTCCCTCGGTTCCTTGTTTTGTAGTAATTAAAATAACTCCATTTGCACCTCTCGCACCATAAAGAGCTGTTGAGGTTGCATCTTTCATGATTGAAAAGCTAGCAATGTCATCAACCTGAAGACGGGCAAGATCAGTTGAAGTTGCTTCGACATTGTCTATTAAAATCAATGGGTCAACTTTATAACCGAACGTCGTTACTCCACGAATAAAAAAGTCGGCATTGTCGGCTCCCGGTTCACCGCTTCTTTGATATGAAATAAGACCTGATACCCTGCCTGCCAAAGCGGTTGTTAAGTTGCTTGATGGAACTTTTAATTCCGACGGTTTAATGGTACTTATAGACCCGATAACGGATTCCTTTTTTTGTTTGGCAAATGCAACTACGACAGCCTCATCAAGAATATTTTCAAGAGGAGTCATTTTTATATTAAACTTTTTGTTGTTGCCGACTTTTATCTCCTGTGTGTCATATCCCAAATATGATACTACTAAAACATCTGAATTTGAAACCTCTAAAGTGAAATTTCCATCCATACCACAGATTACTCCCTTTGAACTGCCTTTTATCTGTACGGTAGCTCCCTCGAGAGGTTGTCCATTTTCATCTAAAACTATACCCGTGACACTTTTTGTTTGTTGTGCTTCTTTTGGATATGCTTTCTCTGAAAAATTATTTTTAATGTCTTTTGAAGATGCTATTGCAGAATAGTTCCCCAAAAACATCAGGCTAATTAAGATGCATACTCTCATATATGCTCTTCTTGGTTTAGCCGGATTCCATTTGATTTTTTCAATGGTTGTCCAGTTTTTCATAATAGATTAATATAAAGGTGTTGTTAATATAAATATAATGAGTTTTTTTAATAGATATTGTATTATCTTTTTTTTAAAGTATTGTCATTGATTGTTTTGTGCTTTTTATTTTTTCGGAATATTAGATTTTGTGTCGAAAAAATGTGTACGTACACAGCTGACAAATGTAAATAAATTTTAAATACAAACAACTTTTTTAATTAAAAAATGTTTGCGCACACAATTTTTTTTGTCTTCATCTCCTTTCCTTTATTTTTATGCGGATATTCTTTTAAATTTGAAAATGTTTCAGTTCAATCTAAGAGTGGAATCAATTATTATTTCTTGGACTTTAAATATTCCATTAGAAATAGAAAATTTAAATAAGAAACAAAAAGGAAAGATGCTGTAAATGGCTGTTAAATAGTTCTTGTTGTTCATGAAATGAATAAATATTTATTTAAAGACTTCATTTTACCGATAATGGTGTTTTGATGAATTTTGGTGATATATGGCTGCTTTTTCAGAACTAATATTCTTGGGAATATTTAATCTTATGTATTTTTATTGATGTAAGGTACGCAATGGTTTTTTATTGATTGAAAAAGGTTTTAAATTTTATATTTATAAATAGGCGATAGCATTAGGCAATATTATTCGAACGACTGCAATATACTTGACAAATATTTATGTAGATGAATGGACTTCATATAAATAACGATTTATATTTTTTTAGTGTCAGCCTTAATTTTGCAAAAAAGTATTCCTCTTTTTTTACTGTCAATTATTAAAACTAAAATTTTCATCAGTCATTTTATGATTTTAGTCAGTTTTTTGATGAAAATGACTGATGAAAATTTTCGAATGACTGATGAAAATTAAAAAATCAATAATTATCTCTTAAAAAAGACTGATAAAAATTATAAAAAAGAGGATGCTAAATAATTATGTGTTTGTAATATGCAGATAATCAATGTTGTAGGCACTATTTTGAGCGTTTGAAGTTATTAAAGTGTCAAAATTTAGAAATATGCCTTTTTTGAAATACATAAAACTGCAAAATTAATTGATGTTTTTTTGAGTTTTATTCCTATTTATTGTGGATGTTATTATACAATTTTTATCCTGTTGTGAAACTGACATTGAGACAGTAACAGGTGAGTTGTAAAGTATATTATTAAGAAGATTTTTATTCAATAGAAAAATCAATATTAATTATTGTTGAATCATTAAACTTGATATCTTATCTTTTTATTATTGTTTTTTGTGTTGAATATTAGTGCTTTATGGGTTGTGTTTCTGTGATTGATGCATCGTGTTTGTGCATTAATATTAAATTAATTGTATATTTTTCTATTTTTTTTGATATGCTCTAAGCTTATTCAAATAATTTGTTTCTTTTGATTATAGTATCTTTACATAAGCTAAGCTTCGCCTCATCAAACGCTTTTTAAAAGCAGTCGCTTTCAAAAGCTTATTGAGTTCGGCTTGCATTATCTTTACATAAGCTAAGCTTCGCCTCATCAAACGCTTTTTAAAAGCAGTTGCTTTCAAAAGCTTATTGAGTTCGGCTTGCATTATCTTTGAATAAGTGCACTGAGAAGATATTCAGGATTATTAGATTAAAAAGAATAGGCTCAAGTTCAATATTTAATTAAATACAATCAATAAATATCTATTTATATTATAATTTAGTGAAAATATATTGTATTATGACGAGTCGTAATTCAATATTGTTTTTACATTCTACTTTACTAAAACTTTTTATATGAACAAATATGTAATAATAGTTGCCGGAGGAAAGGGCCTAAGAATGGGAGGTCCTCTTCCCAAACAATTTTTAAATCTTGCCGGTAAACCTATAATTATGCATACTATTGAGAGGTTTGTTAATGCAATAGGAGATATAAGCGTTATACTTGTATTGTCTGAGGAAACAAAAGTTCTTTGGCAGGAGTTGGTGAAAGAGTATGATTTTAATATAAATGTCACAATTGCAGATGGTGGAGAAACAAGATTTGATTCTGTTAAGAATGGTCTTAAGCTTGTAGATGATAATTCGATTGTGGCTGTTCATGATGCTGTGAGACCTTTTGTTTCTAAAGATGTTATTATTGATTCATTTAACAGCGTAAAAAAGAATGTAGGCATTATACCTGTTGTTGAGCCGGTTGATTCGGTTAGAGAAATTAAAGAAGATGAGAGCCGGAGTATAGACAGGTCGAAGTTAAGATTGGTGCAGACTCCGCAAGTGTTTTTCTCAAACGATATAAAATGCGCTTACAACAGAGATTATGAAAACTTCTTTACAGATGATGCTTCTGTGTTTGAAGCATGGGACGGAAAAATTGTTTGTATAGATGGTAATAGGGAGAATATTAAAATTACAACCCCTTTTGATTTAAAAATAGCTGAGATTTTAATTGAAAATGCTTGAACTGTCAAATATAGATATTAAATATTTGCTTGGGGTAGGTCCAAAAAGGGCTGCCCTGCTTGAAAAGGAACTCAATATTAAGAGCGCCGATGATTTGGTGCATTATTTCCCTTATAAATATATTGACAGAAGCCGTACATATACCATTCAAGAGATTAATGGCTCGATGCTCTATGTTCAGCTTAAAGGGAAAATAATTTCCTATGAAATGGTTGGAGAGGGCAGCTCTAAAAGACTTGTTGCCTTTTTTACTGATGGGACAGGGGTTATAGAGCTTGTTTGGTTTAAGGGTCACAAGTATATTCAGGAAAAATATAAAATAGGTGTTGTATACACTCTTTTTGGAAAGCCAACATTATTTGGAAGCAAATACAATATAACTCATCCTGAAATCGATGCAGTCGATGATGAAATAGATAAATCGGCCGGTTTGCAGGCATATTATAATACAACAGAGAAAATGAAAAGCAATTTTTTGAATTCCAAGGCTATTCAAAAAATTATGTACAATCTTTTTCAGAAGTTGTCAGGGTCTTTGACAGAGACTCTTCCCGCTCAGGTGATTAAAGATGCAAAATGTATATATTATAATGATGCTTTAAGAAATATCCATTTTCCTCAGTCAACTTCCCTTCTTCAAAAGGCACAATACAGACTGAAATTTGAAGAGTTGTTTTATCTTCAGTTGAATCTTCTCAGATACTCAAAGCTTCGTCAGCATAAAATGGGAGGATTTATTTTTTCAAAAATTGGAGACTATTTTAACAGCTTTTACACTCAAAAACTACCTTTTGAATTAACAGGAGCACAAAAAAGGGTGCTTAAAGAGATAAGGGCAGATGTTGGAAGCGGAAAGCAAATGAACCGGCTTTTGCAGGGAGATGTGGGAAGTGGAAAAACATTAGTCGGATTGATGACAATGCTGATGGCTGTAGACAATGGATTCCAATCATGCCTGATGGCTCCAACTGAGATACTCGCAACACAGCATTATGAAGGAATAAAAAAACTCATAGAAGGGTTAGGACTCGAAATTGTTCTGCTTACAGGCTCGACAAAGAAAAAAGAAAGAGAGTATATTCACAAAGGATTGCTTGATGGTACAATACATTTCGTGGTTGGAACTCATGCCTTGATTGAAGATACTGTAAAGTTTAAAAATTTGGGAATGGTAATTATTGACGAACAGCATCGTTTTGGAGTGGAACAACGCTCAAAACTGTGGAGAAAGAATGTTCGTCCTCCTCATGTCCTTGTAATGACGGCTACTCCTATACCAAGAACTCTTGCAATGACGCTTTATGGCGATCTTGATGTATCTGTTATTGATGAGCTCCCTCCGGGTAGAAAACCGATTCAGACAATTCATCAATATGACAATAAAAGAGCCTCACTCTATAGTGGCGTAAGAAAACAATTGGAGCTTGGCCGTCAGGTTTATATAGTATATCCTCTTATCGAGGAGAATGAAAAGCTTGATTATAAAGACCTTCAACAGGGCTTTGAAAATATAAAAGAGATTTTTCCGGAGTATAAGGTATGTATGGTTCATGGAAAAATGAAGCCTGCTGAAAAGGATACTGAAATGCAGCGTTTTGTTAATCATGAAGCCCATATTATGGTGGCTACAACTGTGATTGAAGTGGGCGTAAATGTGCCTAATGCATCCGTTATGATAATTGAAAGTGCTGAAAGGTTCGGACTTTCTCAGCTTCATCAGCTTAGAGGAAGAGTCGGACGTGGTGCCGATCAATCTTTTTGTATTTTAATAACATCTTATAAATTGTCTCAAGATACAAGAAAGAGGATGGAAATTATGGTGCGTACCAATGATGGGTTTGAAATTTCTGAAGCAGACCTTCAATTGCGCGGCCCTGGCGATATGGAGGGTACTCAGCAGAGTGGAATAGCTTTTGACTTGAAGATTGCTAATCTTGCAAAGGATGGTCAGATTCTGCAATTGGCAAGAGATATGGCATCGGAGATTATTAATAAAGATCCGGAGCTTCAGCTTCCGGAACATTATATACTTAACAAGCAGCTTCAAAAGCTTTTTGCCAGAAGAGTGGATTGGAGTTTTATAAGTTAAGCCAACATATATGACTTTTAAATCTTAAATTTAATAAAGAATAGATAAATGAGCTTTTTTTTTATTGAAAGAGGAATATGTAATAAATTTTTTTTCTAATTTTATAGACAAGTTTTCAGTAGATAATTTTATATAAAAAAGCTGTTTATAAAAGTATGTTGTAAAACATATGTTTTGTAAATGATTGACATACAATTTTGTATGTTGATTTTCGGGGTAAATATTGTTGAATTAAATATGTTTTATGTTAAAGGATGTATTATAAGTAAGTCAAAATTTTACCTTTGCATAGCTTAGAAATAAAATGAATTAAACACGAATACTCTACTATGGAACGCACATTGGTTATTCTTAAACCATCCGCACTACAGCGCAGACTTGTGGGCGAAATTTTATCACGATTTGAGAAAAAGGGATTCATACTATGCGGTATGAAAATGATGCAATTGGATGAACAGATTTTGGATGAACATTATGCTCATTTAGTTGGAAAAGCATTTTATCCGAGAATTAAAAAAAGTATGATGAAGGCGCCTGTTGTAGTTTGCTGCTTGCAAGGAGTAAATGCAATACCGGTTGTTCATGCAATGGCAGGAGTAACTAATGGTCGTAATGCGGCTCCCGGCACAATAAGGGGCGATTTTAGTATGAGTGTTCAGGAAAACGTAATTCATACTTCAGATTCAGCAAAAACAGCTCAGGAGGAGATAAACAGGTTTTTTGCACCTGAAGAATTATTTGACTATGATATAGCAACATTACATTTCCTATATTCAGATGATGAAGTGGAAATGAAAGAATAAGATATTAAAAATGAATTTGAAAAGAGCTAAGACAGTTTTGACTGCTTTTTTTGCCGCAGTATCTTTGGCAATGAGCGCTCAGAATGTTGACACAGAGACTGCGATGCATGAAAAAATGCACCAGGATTTATTAGCAGACCAAGTTAATATTCACAAAGAGGTTAATTTACTTGACTCGGTAACAATGTTATATAGACTTCAGCAGGAAGATGAAATGTTTCCCGCTTTAGATTTATACAGTGATTCCTGGAATAATGATTGGGTAAATCCATACAAGAATCTTGGAATAAAATTGCCCGATTCACTGAAAATTGATGTTTCAGAATATATTGCTCCCTCTTTAGGTAAGGTTACTTCAAATTTTGGTTGGAGAAGAAGAAGAATGCATAACGGTATCGATCTAAAAGTGCAGGTCGGTGACACCATCTATGCTGCTTTCTCCGGGAAAATCAGAGTTAGAAAGTTTGAGAGAAGGGGATATGGTTATTATTTGGTTGTAAGACATAATAATGGTCTTGAAACAGTTTACGGGCATCTTTCAAAATTTCTTGTTAAAGTAGATGATATTGTAAAAGCCGGCGATCCTATTGGCTTGGGTGGAAATACTGGCCGTTCAACAGGCTCTCATCTTCATTTTGAGACCAGATTGATGGGGCAGGTGATTAACCCTAATGATATTATTGATTTTGAAAATAAGGTAGCTCATACAGATACTTATTTGTTTACCTCTAAAAAGGCAAAAACAATATCAGGAGCTGTATCTTTGGGTAATTTAGCTTACCATAAAGTAAAAAAAGGTGATACCTTGGGCGCAATTGCGATGAAATATAGAACTTCTGTAACTTCATTGTGCCGATTGAATAATATTTCAAAAAAGACTACTCTTAGGTTGGGACAAAAAATCAGAGTCTCCTAATAATTTTTTAATAGAACTATTTTTTAAGAATAGATAAAGCTTTCAAATAATAAAAAAGAGATAAATCAAGATTTTGGTTTATCTCTTTTTTATTTTAGATTATGATATTAAATAAGAAAAGCCTGTAGGAAATCGAGTTCCAACAGGCTTTTAGTATATTTCTATAAAATTATTTTACCAAGTAATTCTATTAAATGATAAACTGAGAACTAATAGATTCGTTATCCATCACTCTCTTGATAGTTTCAGCAAACATTCCTGCTATGCTTATAACATGAGCTTTAGGACAATTTTTAGTATAAGGGATACTGTCAGTGAAGATGATCTCTTCAAGCTGGCTTCCTGAGACTCTTTCGGTTGCGGGGTCAGACATTACAGCATGGCTTGTGATAGCTCTTACAGATTTAGCGCCTTGTGCAATCATAAGGTCGGCAGCTTTGGTGATTGTACCTGCAGTATCAACCATGTCATCAACAAGGACAACATTTTTGCCTTTAACGTCACCAATCACCACCATGTTTTCAATTACATTGGCTTTAGCTCTTGACTTATGGCAAAGCACCATAGGAACGCCAAAGTATTTAGCGTAAGAATTGGCTCTTTTAGAACCACCAACGTCAGGAGAAGCTATTACAAGATTCTCAAGTTTGAGAGAATCGATGTAAGGAACGAAAACTGTAGAAGCATAAAGATGGTCAACAGGAACATTGAAGAATCCCTGAATCTGATCAGCATGCAAATCCATAGTTATAAGGCGATCAATGCCTGCTACGCTAAGCAAGTCGGCTATAAGTTTTGCACCAATAGCAACACGAGGCTGATCTTTTCTGTCCTGACGTGCCCAACCAAAATAAGGGATTACAGCAATAATTGACTTAGCTGAAGCGCGCTTGGCTGCATCAATCATTAATAACAATTCCATTAAATTGTCGGCATTAGGAAAAGTCGACTGAACAAGAAATACATGATTTCCACGAATTGATTCTTCGAAAGAAACACCAAATTCGCCATCGGCGAAATGCTGAACTATCATGTTTCCTAATTCGCAACCTAAACTTGCGCATATTTTTTCAGCAAGATAGCGGGTGTTTGATCCCGAAAAAACCTTAAAAGGGGCTTGAAGACTCATTGTTTTATTAAATAAGCTGTTAAGAATTTTCTGCAAAGGTAAAATAACTATTATTTATTAGACCCTATCAAACTCTTTTTTTTACACTCTATTATTTTTTTGCAAGCTTAAACTTTAATAATAAACCATTATATCCTTTAATTTCAACATTTAAGGGTCTGTTGTAGGATAAAATTAATTGATATTTTTCTTTTGTTATTAAATTGACGGCATCGGCAGATCCGGTTGGAATATTGAGAAAATCAAAAGCATGATTGGGAATGTTCAAGGAAATATGTTCATTATTGGAAGAAAAATTAGCGATAACGATAATTAAGTCATCCTCGAATTTTCTGATAAATGCATATTGCTTGTTGGTGTCAAAATTTTCATTTTGGTAATTGGCATACATTAAATCAAAAAATGTTCCCTCTTTGAAGGCTTTTTCTTTGTTTGCCAATGTTAGTATCTTTTTATAGAATTCTCTTATTTCACACTCCTTTTGAGAAAGATTTGAATCATCCCATTTGCCGTTGTTGTTCCAGCTTCTAATGGTTTCCAAAGATGTATAGTCAAATATAGAGGTCCTTCCGTCTTTACCGCTGAATCCTTCATTATTCATACCCTCTTCTCCCAACTCCTGTCCGAAGTAAATCATAAAAGGATTGGTGTTCATGAGGGCAGAGACGATTAGGGCAGGGAAAGCCTTAAAAGGATCGGCGCAAAACATTTGGGATGCAATTCTTTGCTCATCATGATTTTCGAGAAAATTTACCATGTTTTTCTGGATTCCCTCGAGATTTTGCCATTGATAAGTAATGTTTGATGCGGGTGCTTTTCCTTCAACAATCTCTCTTAGGGTGTCATAAAGTCCAACTTTGTCATAAAGATAATCGAAGCCTCCATTGAAAATATAGTCTCTGTAAAGTGAAGGTTGATAGATTTCTGCAATAAATATGATCTTTGGAAAATCCTTTTTGATTTTTGCTATGCACCAATGCCAAAACTCAATTGGAACCATGTGGGCCATGTCGCATCTAAAGCCGTCAATTCCCATTGATGCCCAGTAGTGCAATATGTCAAACATTTTAATCCAAGTATTTGGAATAGGGTCAAAATGCTTTGAACCATTTGAATAATCAACACCATAATTAAGCTTTATTGTTTCGTACCAGTCGTTTACAGATGGATATTGGTGAAAACAGTCATTGCCGGTTGCTTTGGCAGGCATTTCAACATATTGCTCATCTCCTGAGCCTAAATCGATAAGAGGAGCAAATCCGCTGTTTGGAATATAATAGAAATTATTTGAGGGAGAAAATGCTTTTGAATCATCATCAGTTTCTCCAAGATCCTTAACATTGAGAGGCTTTATTTGCGAATTATACTGACGAGCAACATGGTTCGGAACAAAGTCAATGATAACTTTAAGCGATTCTTTGTGAGTTCTTTCAACTAAAGCGGCAAATTCCTCCATCCGCTTTACGGGATTTGTTGCAAGATCGGGGTCAACAGAATAATAGTCTGAGATTGCATACGGAGACCCTGCCTCACCTTTAACAACATATTTGTTGTTTTTTGGTATCCCATATTTGGAATAATCGGTTTTAGTGGCATGCTGAATGATACCGGTATACCATATATAATTACATCCAAGCTCTTTTATAGATTTTAGGGCTTTGGTGGAATAGTCTTTCATTTTTCCGCAGCCATTTTCAGTTATATTGCCGTTGAAAATATTGTTCGGGTTTTTATTGCCAAATATTCTGGGGAAAGTTTGATATATAATAATTTTTTCAGTCATTATAGAATTAGATTTTATTATAAAAGATAAGATTAGCTTTTCAAAGCTCTAAAGTAAAACATCTCAATCAATATTTTTATTTGGAAGAAGACCTTTTTTATCATATTCATCAAGTTTTTTCATCGCTTCATTGTATCCGAAAGAAATAATCTGGTCAATATGATTAAGGTCAAAGATGCTGTAATCAACAGCTTCATAAGGCTCAATGAGTAAATCGCACATTCTGCTGTCTTCATTCGAATTTGACCTATACATCATGCTGTAGCATCTTTCTGCAATAGTGAGAATGTTTTTCTTGTATTCTCCAAGTTTAAGGGGATTGACATTTACTCCAATGACAAATTCGCACTCCTTTCTGATTGGAATCACAGGAAAGTTTCTAAGCACTCCGCCATCAACATAGTTATGGCCATTGATAACAATAGGAGGAAAGATAACAGGAAGACTGCTTGATGCTACGACAGCGGATGCAATTTCACCATCATTAATTGTCTCGGAGATTCCTCTGTCAAGATTTGTGACAATGATTTTTAAAGGCGTGTTAAGTTTGTCAAAAGATATAGCCTTAAGTTTTCTTCTCATAAAAGACTGAAACTCCTGAGTTTGGAAAAGACTAACTTTATGGAAAGAAAAACGGGCGAAATTCTTAAAATGCTCACCTTTAAATAAAGAGACAATTTCATCCGGAGTGTAGCCGTCGCAATAAAGAGCCCCAACGATGGCTCCGGCGCTAACTCCGGAAACGATATTGGGCGTGATGTTGAATTTTTCCAAAGCCATTAACACTCCGATATGGGCAAAACCCCGTGCACCGCCCCCGCTAAGAGCCAAGCCAATTTTATATTGTTTGTCAGATGTATGCATAAATAAATATTTAATTGTTTAGATTCTTAACAAGTGACCTCATATTAAAATAGATAACCCCTTTTTGGAGTTTTGGTTTTTTGAATTTATTTTAAAATATTGAATTTAAATATTCTTATTGGTAAAAGAAAATTCATAATCATTAAAATAAACATATCGCTTTGCAAAGAAATAAGCATAATAATTTAAAAACATTGAATAAAAAGAGATATCTCTTTAAAGAAACTAAGAGTTAATAGTTTCAATTTAATTATTTTTGTGCTTTAGATGAAGAAATAAATCTTTATCATCTAAGAAATAAGATATGGAAATAAAATACAAACGCATTCTTCTTAAACTAAGCGGAGAATCTCTTATGGGAGAGAAACAATATGGTATAGATGAGAAACGTCTTGCTCAATATGCATCTCAAATAAAAGAGATTGCAGATTTGGGTATTCAAATTGGTATCGTAATAGGTGGAGGAAATATTTTCAGGGGTCTAAGCGGGGCGTCAAAAGGCTTTGACAGAGTAAAAGGCGACCAAATGGGTATGCTTGCCACTGTAATAAACGGGCTTGCTCTTGGCTCAGCTCTAAACTCAATAGGTCAGAAAGCTAAGGTCCTTACTGCCGTAAATATGTTCCCTATAGGTGAATATTACAGCAAATGGAAAGCTATTGAAGCTATGGAAAATGGTGAAGTGGCTGTTTTGACCGGAGGTACAGGGTGTCCTTATTTTACTACTGATACCGGTTCTGCTTTGAGAGGAATAGAAATTGAAGCTGATGTCATGCTTAAGGGCACAAGAGTTGACGGCATTTATACTGCCGATCCGGAAAAGGACCCGACTGCTGTTAAGTATGATAAGATTTCTTATGATGAAATATATATTAAGGGTCTTAAAGTCATGGATCTTACTGCAACAACTCTTTGCAAGGAGAACAATTTGCCGATAATTGTTTTTGATATGGATACTGTTGGCAACCTAAAGAAAGTACTTACAGGAGAAAATATTGGAACGTTGGTATATTAAATTCTTGGTTATCTTGTTTGAATAAAATAGAGTATCCTTAATGACAAATGAGATAATTAAATATTCAGGATTAAATATTACTTTTGTGAAAGCAGAGAATTGAAAATTCAAGTTGTTTTTTTGAATAAAAGGTCTCTTGTGATTATAAATTAGGCAATCAACTGTTTTTTTATAATTATTTTTAAAGAAAAATAATCTCTATACTTTTTTTGTTGTTTATATAAAAAACTAAATAATTAAAATCAATAACATATATATCCCATAATTATGGCCGAAGTAAAACAAATAATTAGTGCAGCCGAAGCAAAAATGACCGGCGCAACAGAACATTTAGACGAAGCTCTTGCTCATATTAGAGCAGGAAAAGCCAACCCTCGTATTCTTGATGGAGTATTTGTAGAATATTATGGCAGCTCTGTTCCTTTGTCAAACGTTGCTAATATTTCTACCCCTGATGCCAAAACAATTGCAATTACCCCTTGGGAGAAGTCTATGTTTAAGGAGATAGAGAAGGCAATTATAAATTCTGAAGTTGGTATAACTCCTGAGAATAATGGCGAAATAATCCGTTTAGGTATTCCTCCATTGACAGAAGACCGTCGTAAATCTCTTGCAAAACAATCAAAAGCTGAAGCAGAAACAGCAAAAGTGAGCGTTCGTAATGCACGCCGTGATGCGATTGAGCAGATAAAGAAAGCTCAAAAAGATGGTTTGGCAGAGGATATGGCTAAAGATGCTGAGGCAAGCGTACAAAAAGTACATGACAAATTCATCAAAGTTATTGATGAGATGTATGCCGCTAAAGAAAAAGAGATATTGACTGTGTAATTTTTTATTTCACAGATTGATGGTAAGAACTAAAAATTTAAGGCTGATTTATTCTTAAGTTGCCTTATGTTTTTAGTTCTTGCTTTTAATATGCCTCAAATGAGATACTTCTTTTTCTTGAAACTCTCAATTAACATTTTCAATAAAGAAGCGTCCTATCTGTGTAACCCATTTTTTATATATAAAAATAAATATGACAGGATTAGTCATAAAAAATACCGGCAGCTGGTATCAAGTAAAATGTCTTGACAATAAGATAGTGAGCTGTAAGATAAAAGGCAATTTTAGACTTAAGGGAATAAGAACCACCAATCCTGTTGCCGTGGGAGATATCGTGGATATTGATATAAATAGTGAAGGGACAGCTTTTATTACAAATATTCATGAGAGGAAAAATTATATTATTAGAAAATCTTCAAATCTTTCAAAACAGGGTCATATTCTTGCCTCAAATCTGGACTTGGCTTTACTTGTAATTACTGTCAATTATCCTGAAACAAGTACTGTGTTTATTGACAGGTTTCTTGCTACAGCGGAGGCTTACAGAATACCGGTTCATATTATTATAAATAAAAGTGACAGATATGATGAGCATGATTTGAATTATGTAAAGGCATTGTCTTATTTGTATGAGGGAATAGGCTATTCATGTCATTTGGTTTCTGCAAAGAATCTTGATGGAATAGACTCTTTAAAAGAGGTGATGAAAGGAAAGGTTTCTCTTTTATCAGGCAATTCAGGCGTTGGAAAATCTACTCTTATCAATGCTGTTTTACCTGAGCTGTCTTTGAAAACAGGTGAGATATCAGACGTTCATAATACGGGAATGCACACAACGACTTTTTCTGAAATGTTTGAACTTGAACATGGCGGATATTTAATTGACACTCCCGGAGTGAAAGGTTTTGGTACTTTGGATTTCCAAGAGGAAGAAGTAGCTCACTTCTTTCCTGAAATTTTTAAGATTTCCAACGAATGTAAATTTAATAACTGCACTCATCGTCATGAACCGGGATGTGCGGTTTTGAAGGCTTTGGAAGAGCATAGAATAAGTGAATCGAGATATAACAGCTATTTAAGTATCTTGGAAGATAAATCAGAGGGAAAATATAGATCAGCTTTTTAAATATTCAATAGTATACAAAATATAAAATGGCGCAATGTTTTTTATTCATTGCGCCATTTTTATTATTTTGTATTTATAATATAAATCTATCGCAGGAAGATTCTAGATTGATAATGACGGTTTACTAAATAGCACGCTTATTGTCATTACCCTCATAGTAGTTTATAAATGCATTGTTTACGAGTCTGTTTCCTCCGGCAGTAGGATAGTCTCCACTGAAATACCAATCTCCTTTATGATTAGGACAGGCATCATGAAGACCCTCGATAGTTTGATAAATAATCTCTACAGAGGCATTTATATTGTCCGGAGTAAGCATCTGAGCAATCTTAGAAGAGATTTGCTGGGCTGTAAAAGGCTTGTAAATATCTTTTACATAATTGATGACTTGCTCTTTTGGGAGATTTTCCTGAAGTTTGGACTTTTTGTAGACATCTTCAATGACATATTCCATATTATTGTCTTTAAGAAGCTCGATGGCGGCTTTAAAAGCAATAAACTCTCCCATTCTGGACATGTCAATTCCATAACAGTCGGGATAACGGATTTGAGGAGAGGAGGAAACAACAACAATCTTTCTTGGTTTAAGAGTGTCTAAAATTTTGATAATGCTTTGTTTTAATGTCGTTCCTCTAACAATAGAGTCATCTATAACAACAAGGTTGTCTTGGTTTGGATTGACAGTGCCGTAGGTGACATCATAGACATGAGCAGCAAGATCATTCCTGCTGTTGCCCTCAGCGATAAAGGTACGAAGCTTTATATCCTTGATGGCAATCTTTTCAGAGCGGACTTTCTTGGAAAGTATTTTTTCTATATCGTTTTCTGTTAAAGATTTTCTGTTAATAATGGCCTCTTTCTTTGATTTGTTGAGAGCATCGGTAAGGCCCTCAAGCATTCCATAATAAGCAACCTCAGCTGTGTTTGGAATAAAAGAGAAAACAGAGTTGTCAAGGTCGTCGTCCAATGATTGAAGAATTGCAGGCACAAGATTTCTGCCTAATTTTTTTCTTTCATTATATATATCCTTATCACTTCCTCTTGAAAAATAAATTCTTTCAAAAGAGCATTGCTTAATCTCTTTTGGCTGATTAATCATTGAAAGATGCATTTCTCCATGCTTGTTAACAATGATACCTTGACCGGGAAGCAATTCTTTTACGTCCTTGAAATCAACACCAAGTGCTGTTTGAATAACAGGTCGTTCGGATGTAACAACAACAATCTCTTCGTCGGCGTAATAAAATGCCGGTCTAATTCCCCAAGGGTCACGGAAAGTAAAGCAATCTCCACTGCCAACAATACCGCTTATTACATATCCTCCGTCCCAATTAGGAGAAGCTGAACGAATTACATTTTCAACATTCAATGTGCTTTCTATAGCCATGGTAATCTCCATGCCTTGTTTGCCCTGAGCTTTATATTCTTGATAAAGACGCTCAACTTCTCTGTCTAAACGATGACCAAGCTGCTCAAGCATTATGTATGTATCGGCATATTTACGGGGATGTTGTCCTGCATCAGTAATTTCTTTGAAGATTTCATCAACATTGGTGAGATTAAAATTGCCGCAGATACAAAGGTTCTTGGCTCTGAAGTTATTTCTGCGGATGAAAGGATGAACATAAGCAAGGCCGGATTTGCCTGTAGTGCTGTATCTTAAATGCCCCATGTATATTTCTCCGGCAAAAGGAAGTATGTTTTTTGCGTAAGTGGCATCCTGCAAAGTCTCAGGAGAAATATTTTTATAATTTTGATGTACGTTTGAAAAAATCTCGGTAATAGCGCCTGACCCCATGGCTCTTTCTCTAAAGAAATACTCTTCACCGGGATGAGCTTCCATTTTTAGCGATGCAAGACCGGCAGCTTCCTGTCCTCTATTGTGCTGCTTTTCCATCATAAGGTACAACTTATTCAAGCCATACATCCATGTCCCATATTTTTGCTGGTAATATTCCAGTGGTTTAAGTAATCGGATCATTACGACCCCGCATTCATGTTTTATTTGCTCCATTGTCTGAAATAATTAGCGTAACCGGATTCTGTTTGTGTTAAATTGATTTTTAACTCTTCCTGTTTTAGAAAAATCACTAAAACAAACTAAGAATTAATTATTTCTATATAGATAAAAATGAATATTAATAAGACTGATTTTTTGATGTTTTGATCGATTAATAAGCAATCCGAAAAAAAATCATTATTAATAGAAATAAATATTCTTGTTGTACAATAAATCTAATTACTAAAGCGCAAAGATAATCTAAATCACTCTTTTGCTGCAAAGGATGAGTAACAAATATTTATTAAAATCATTGATAATTCGGATAATTTCCACAAAATGACCTGTTATTAAATCATTTGCTTACAAATACTAAATAAAATTTAACTAATGTTTTATTTTCGTAATAGCCGGATGAAGCAGTTTTTAGAACAGATTTAAAATGAATATTATTTAAAAGATAAAAAAATAGCCTCTAAAAATTAATTTTTAGAGACTATTTATATAAAATCTTATTTATATCTTATTTTTATAAGTAGCTTGAGTTGTCCCAGCAATGAGTGCAAAGTTGTTCTTTAGGCAATCCGATTGCTCTAACTATATCGTCAAGACGTTGAAACTTTAATGAGTCAAGTTGCAAATGCTGAGCCATAATATCCAACATCTTTTTATATTGTGGAGAATCAGGGTCGGTATAAGGTTTAAGAATCTCATCTGTAAGCTCTGAAGTTCCCTCTAAATCTCTTATAACTCTTCTTGTAAACAAATCAAAAGTAGAGCGTGAAGATGAGAAATTAAGGAAAATACAAGGATAAACCAAAGGAGGACAGGCAATACGCATGTGAACCTCTTTAACACCGCATTCTCTTAGTTTAACAACATTATCCTTAAGCTGAGTGCCACGAACAATAGAATCATCAAGGAAAAGTATTCTTGAACCTCTTGTGAATGCTTCATTTGGAAGAAGTTTCATCTTGGCAACTAAATCCCTCATATTTTGATTTTGAGGCATAAAGCTACGAGGCCATGTAGGAGTATATTTAACAAATGGTCTTTTATAAGGAATTGCTCTGGCATTAGAATAACCTATTGCGTGACCTACACCGGAATCAGGGATACCTGCAACAAAATCAATATCCACATCATCATGAGAGGCAATAGCAGCTCCACAACGATATCTTGCATCTTCAACATTAATGCCCTCATAATAAGAGGAAGGATATCCATAATATACCCAAAGGAAAGAACAAATCTGTTTCTTGCATCCTGGGGCGATTATCTGTGCAAAGCCATCTTTTGAGACAAGAAGAGCCTCCCCCGGCCCTAAATCACGTACTATATGATAGCCAAGATTTGTGAAAGATGAACTTTCGCTTGCCACAACATAACCGAAATCATTTTTTCCAAGAATAATAGGGGTTCTTCCATATTTATCTCTGCAGGCATAAACGCCTGTCTCAGTCAGAATAAGAAAAGAACAAGACCCTTTCACTTTATTATAAACATTTTGGATGCCATCTTTGAAATTATCTCCCGAATTGATGAGCATAGCCACAAGTTCAGTCTGATTAACCACAGAAGAAGACATCTCTGCAAAATGTTTTTTCTCTTTAAGAAAAGATTCGCTTATCTCTTTTATATTATCAATCTTTCCAACAACAACAACAGAGAATGTTCCAAGGTGTGAAACCAATGTTATTGGCTGAGATTCCATGTCACTGATAATACCAATGCCGTTGTTGGAGCCTTCAAACTTTGAAAGTTCAGGCTCGAACTTATTTCTAAAATAAGCACTCTCTAAATTGTGAATAGAACGGGAGAATTCTTTTCCGTTGAAGAAAGCCATTCCGGCTCTTTTTGTTCCTAAATGGGAATGATAGTCAGTGCCATAAAAAACATCTGCTACACAGTCCTTGCGTGAGACGCATCCAAAAAATCCACTCATTTTTTTAAAATTCTGTATTTTTTTGCTGGTGTATAAATATAATATTCCACGCTTTGGAGTCATACTTCAAAACGTGGAATAAAAATCTTTTTAAATAAATATGTTATGCTTGATCATTACTTTCAGAAGTTGTTTCAGGTTCCTCTTCCTCCTCCTCTTCATCTTCAGGGATGTCCTTTCTTACAACAAAGGCACTTCCTTCATATAAAAGATAAAGTGGGAAGAACATAATAATCATTGAGAATGGGTCGGCAGGTGTAATAACAGCAGCCACAATAAGCATAATTACAATAGCATAACGTCTGTATTTCTTGAAAAATGAGCGCGTTAACAGTCCCATTCTTGATAAAAGCCAGCATAAAAGCGGCAGTTCAAAAACAATTCCCATCATAAATATCAGAGTAAGAAAGTTACTCATGTATGAATCAAGAGAAATAATGTTCGGAACCATCTCACTTACCTGATATGTGGCAAGAAATCGCAATGTCATTGGGAATATTGTCATATATCCCACAAAAAGTCCCAGATAAAACATAATGTTTCCGAAGAAGAATGCAATTCTTGCATTCTTCTTTTCATGCTCGTAAAGAGCAGGACTGATGAATGACCATAGTTGATACACTACTATAGGAAAGGAAAATACTAATCCCAACCAAAAGGAGGTAGACATATGGACAAAAAATTGCGAGTTTAGGTTATAATTCATTAAATCAACCTTAAACTCGTTGTTACATAAATCAGGAAGAAAATCATATCGGGTACTCAATGCACACATCCAACGATAAACGACAAAATTAGAGCTTGTAGGAGCAAGAATAATGCTGTCGAATATTCTAAACATGAATGAAAAAAACAAAAGGCTGATTACAACGACGATAAGGCCGGAGTTAATCAGCACTTTGCGAAGAGCATCGAGATGATCCCAAAAGGACATTTCCTCAGGTTGCTCATTTTGATGACTCATAGAGTTTTATTTTTTATCGTTATCATCAATTTTTATATCATCCTCGATATCTCTTATCCCCTCTTTAAAGCTTTTTACACCTTTTCCTATACCTTTCATAAGTTCAGGAATCTTCTTACCACCGAATAATAATAAGATTGCAAATACTATAATTACAACCTCCCAGGTACCAAGTGCCCAACAAAATAAGCTCGTCATCATATTAAATAATTTAAAGTTACATTCTAAATAGTCCACAAATATAACACTCCGTTTGAAACAAATGATGTCTCAATATGTTTTTTTTGTAGTTTTACATCCTAATTTTATTTAAATAACATAGATAACAACAATTTAAAAAATACAAAAAATGAAAGCTTACGTTTTTCCGGGTCAAGGTGCCCAATTTGTAGGAATGGGCAAAGACCTTTATGATAATTCTGAAAAGGCTAAACAACTTTTTGAAGAGGCAAATGAAATATTGGGTTTCAGAATCACTGATTTAATGTTTAATGGGACAGAAGAGGACCTTCGTCAGACAAAAGTTACTCAGCCTGCTGTATTTTTGGTTTCCGTTATCCCTGCTTTGATTGACGAGAATGTAAAACCGGATATGGTGGCAGGACATTCTTTGGGTGAATTCTCAGCTCTGGTTGTGGGTGGAGCTCTTTCTTTTGAAGATGGTTTAAAACTCGTTTCTAAAAGAGCAGAAGCTATGCAGAAAGCATGCGAAATTAAGCCTTCAACAATGGCTGCAATTATCGGTTTACCGGATGAGACTGTTGAGTCTATCTGTGAGACTGTTACCGATGCAATTGTTGTGCCTGCAAATTACAACTGTCCGGGACAAATCGTAATTTCCGGCTCTATAGAGGGAATAGATGAAGCTTGTCAGAAGATGACTGAAGCCGGAGCTAAGAGAGCTCTTAAATTAAAAGTTGGCGGAGCTTTTCATTCTCCATTAATGGAGCCTGCAAGAGGGGAATTGGCTGAAGCAATTAATTCTACTACTTTTATGACTCCTAATTGTCCTGTATATCAGAATGTAGATGCTAAACCTCACACTGATGCCATTAAGATTAAAGAAAATCTTAATTTTCAACTTACAGCTCCTGTTCGTTGGACTCAAAGTGTAAGAAATATGATTGCCGATGGTGCTGATTCATTTGTGGAAGTTGGTCCGGGTTCTGTTTTACAAGGTCTTATCAAAAAAATAGACAAGAATGTAGAAACATCTGCTTTTTAAACAAAACGATAATGTTTTGAGTGTAAAACTTTTTTATCAAATAAAAAGTTTCGTTATTAATGTGTTTACATCTATTATATAGTTTTTAGCGCATAAATATCAAAGAATAAATCATAATTTTTAAAACAGGCTTTGAGAAATAAACATAATCTTAAAGCCTGTTTTTTTTATAATTTGCCTTTTAAGGATAATAATTAGTGATAAGATATGAATTCCTAAATAAGTTTTCTTTTTGAATTTAATGATTTAGGATTTTATCTGTGAGCTCATATTTAAATTTAAATATATCTTTACCAATATATTTGGAGAGTGAATGAAGAGTATTAATCTTGTCATTTTAAATATATTTGTTACTTACTCTTATTTATCTGTAATGAATTGCATAATTAAACATATTATCTTTTTATTTATCCTTTGTATTTTTTCGGCAAACGGATTTTCTCAATCGCAGACACTTTACCAACAAGCTGCTGATGCCTATAATCTAAAAAAATGGAAGAGCGCATCAACTCTTTATTACATTCTTTTAAAAGATTCTTCCGAGTATTCTCCAACATTTATCAAGGCCATTGCCTCAGGTATCTTGGCAGGCGACAGTTTAAGCATTGATAAAAGCATTAAGTTGATTGAACTTCAGGAAAAGAATTTTGATCAAATTTTAAAAGATCTGTCTGAGTATTCTATCTCCACCAAGCAGTTTGACATTTTCCCTGAGATAATATACAAACTTGAAAATGAACGACCATCAAAAAAGAAAGAACTAACAAGATATGTTATAAAATATCATGAATTTCTCAGGCAATCAGACGACCTGATTTTATTTATTGATACCCTCTTAGTCACATCTCCTCAAAATCCTGAGTGGCTTCTGTCAAAAGCAAAGGCATATCAATTAAAAGGTGAATCAGACAAAAGTCTTAAACTATATGAACAGATTCTTGAGCTGTCTCCTTATCATTTTCAGTCATTGCTTTATATTGGCAATTACTATTATCTGCAGACAAAAAATAAAATTAAAGATTTAGATGACAGATATAAAGATATAAAGAAACCAAATCAAGCTCAATATTTTCAATACACAAAAGAATTGGCTCAAATCAAGAACGATTATCTTTCAAAAAGTGAATATTATCTTGAAAAGGCTGATCAGGTTCATTCAAATGAATATCTTAGAAAAATACTTTATGATATTTATGTCTTGAATTCTGATTCTGAAAAAGCAAATAACATGAAAAGACGATTAACTGACAAAAATTAATCATTGCTCTTCATCTTATATTCTCTTTGGAGAAAATCAGCATTACTATGATTTCTAATGGAATCATAATATTTAAAATACCGGCAGAAGAAATGGCTTTGTTAATGTGTAAATGTTAGAGACTAAAAGAGAGGGCGAAGAAATACGTCTTGATTTCCAATGAAAAGCAATAGGGATTTTCTGTGTTGCCTGTCAAAAATCTGCAATATTGAGTTACAGCATAGGTAATGCCTTTTTCAAAGAATTAAATACCATGACTCATTGGAGTAAAGACCTCTATTAGCCATGACTTTATATGTTTGACAAGGAGTTCAACGATGGACATCACAATATTGTTGTCAAAGTTAAAAAGGAGATAGTGAAGAATGTAAAACAAGTAATTTTGTGGTACAATGATAACCGGTTATTTCAATATATATTCGACCTCTTTAAAAGCAAATTCTCTCATTTCTCCATCTGTTGTCTTTAAGCAAAGAAATCCCATAGGCTTTATCTCTTCAACTTTAGCTTCAAAAACTATATTATCTGCCATATATTTATGGAAGCCCTCTTTTCTGAAAAGGTTGTCCATATATTTTTTGCGGATGTTGATAAAGTTTCCGTTTAAAGCCTCTGAATAATATTTCAGTATCGTGTTTAGAATATTTGTAAGGATTTTTTCCCTTTCAAATTTTCTGTTTAAAATATTATAAAGAGAGATAGGGTTTGGAGCATTGCTGACAAAAACAGATTGATTGACATTAAGTCCTATGCCAATTATAGAACTGCTTATTGTCCTTCCCGACATATCATTCTCAATAAGCATACCTGCTATTTTCTTGTCTTGATAATATATATCGTTTGGCCATTTTATACAAAATCCTTTGCACAGAGAATTCAAATATTCTACAATTCCCAAAGAAACCAGTTGAGAAATAATAAATTGTTCAGACGCATCAATTGTATCAGGGCAAAGCACTATACTAAAAAGGATATTTTCTTTATCCTCAGATTCCCAGCTGTTACCTCTTTGACCACGTCCCGCAGTTTGAAAGTCAGCCCAGACAACAGTTCCCTCTTCTACTATATTATCAGAATTAATTAAATCTCTAAGGTATGTATTTGTAGAGTTTGTTTTGTCGATATGAATAATTTCAGGCATAATGTTATAAATAAGTCTATTCAACAAAGAGGAGGATAGAAAGCATCCTCAATATGTTTTAGTTTGTAATCCTCGCCATTAATAATAATGGCGATAATGTCAAAGCGAGGTTGAAGTGAAATATTATTTAATTTTATATAATTGTCTGCTGCAACAACAAGTCTCTTGATTTTTTTTAAATCAACAGCGTCTTCAGGTTCCTCAAAATCTGAAGGTTTTCTTGTCTTTACTTCAATAAAAACTATTTCATTGTTTTTTCGAGCCACTATATCTATCTCATAATGGCTGTAGTGCCAATTCTTGTCACAAATAAAATAATCCTTATCGAGAAGATATTTTGTGGCGATCATTTCACCTTTTCTACCTATTTCAACTTTATTTTCCATAATAGAAACATTGGAAGAATAGACAAATGTAGCTAAATTCTTTTTTATATTGATTTACTGCTTTATTTTTGTAGGAGAGGGGTAAAACTTATTATGGCTATTGTTAAATAGTACTACTATCTTCCTCTTTACATGTATAAATGAAAAAGAAAGCCGAAACATCAACAGATTTGGAATCTGTCACCACCCGTGATTTTAAAGTATCCTTTACATTAAACGAAAAGGAATACAATGCTGTGTGCCGTTATTTGGATAAATATAAAATATCCAATAGAAACAGATGGTTCAGAGAAACTATATTATGTCATATTCTTCAAAAGATGGAAGAGAACCATCCAACTTTGTTTAGTGAAAACGAAATGAGACGATAATATGCTTGATGATAATTATTTTATGAAACAGGCCCTTATCGAAGCCAAGCAAGCCTATTCTTTAGGAGAGATACCTGTTGGTGCTGTTATTGTTTGTAAGGAAAGAATTATTGCTCGTGCACATAATCTTACAGAAACTCTGAATGATGTAACAGCTCATGCCGAAATGCAGGTTATTACTGCAGCGGCAAATCTCTTAGGAGGAAAGTATCTTTCTGATTGCACTCTTTATGTAACACTTGAACCTTGTGTTATGTGTGCAGGTGCTTTAGGTTGGTCGCAAATATCTCGTATTGTTTATGGCGCTTCAGATGCCAAAAGAGGGTTTTCATTTTTTGCGCCAAATGCTCTTCATCCAAAAACACAGGTCGTAAAGGGTGTCTTAATGGAGGAATCTTTATCTTTAATGAAAGATTTTTTTAAAGACAAGAGAAAATAGCCTTATACATTAAATTGATATAGTAAACCTTTCTAAATCTAAGTATTAACCTTATATAATTATGCCAATGGATTTTTTTATTCCAATAAATATATTCCCATATTGAGAAAAATTTATCACATTTATAACACAATTCTTTTATTCTTTTACTATCATGAAAAAAATTATGCTTACAACAGCAGTCAGCTGTTTGTCTTTGCTTTCAATTCATGCAGCTGAACAAAAGCAAATACGAATCTCCACTGACAACACAGATTTAATATTACAGGTAGAAGACAACGGACGACTCTATCAGTCTTATTTTGGTGAAAAACTCCTTAATGAACAGGATCTTAAGAATCTTTCCTGGAATATACGTGAAGCTTCAGATCAAACTGTGACTCCTTATGGATGGGAAGTGTACAGTTGCTCAGGCAATGATGATTATTTTGAGCCGGCTCTATCTGTTACTCATAATGATGGAAATATGACATCATATCTTTATTATCAATCATCATCTTCACAACCTGTTGAGGGTGGTATTGAAACAATCATCAATTTAAAAGATGATAAATATCCTTTAAATGTAACTCTTCATTATATAGCATATACAAAAGAGGATGTTATTAAAGCGTGGAGCGAAATTTCTCATCAGGAAAAAAATCCTCTTATATTGTCTTCCTATGCCTCTACTATGCTATACTTTAATGCACCATCATATTATTTGACTGAATTTAGCAGCGATTGGGCTAAAGAGGTAAGAATGAGTTCTCAGCAATTACAGTTTGGCAAAAAGGTTATCGATACAAAATTAGGCAGCAGGGCTGCGATGCTTGTTCAGCCTTTTTTTGAAGTAGGCATTAACCAGCCGGTTGAAGAAAACCAAGGTCAGGTACTTATGGGTACTCTTGGATGGACAGGAAATTTCAGATTTACTTTTGAGGTTGACAATAAAGAGAATCTTAGGGTCATTCCTGCAATTAACCCTTATGCTTCAAACTATGAATTAAAGAAAAATGAGGTCTTCAAAACTCCCGAGTTTATTTTTACCTTAAGTCAGCAGGGCTCCTCTCTTGGCAGCCGAAATCTTCACCAATGGGCAAGAAATTACGGTTTAAAGGATGGCAAAGGTTCAAGAATGTCGCTGTTGAATAATTGGGAAAATACAGGATTCAATTTTAATCAGGATATTCTTTCCCAATTGATGAAAGAGGCTAAAGACTTAGGTGTTGATATGTTCCTTCTTGATGACGGTTGGTTTGGAAACAAATATCCACGTAAAAATGACGGGGCAGGACTTGGCGATTGGGAAGTTACTCATGATAAGCTTCCCGGCGGTGTTCCTGCTTTGGTTGATGCCGCTAAACAAGCCGGCGTGAAATTTGGTATATGGATTGAGCCTGAAATGGTAAACCCAAAGAGTGAGCTTTTTGAAAAACATCCTGATTGGGTGATAAAACAAAATAATAGAGAAACTTATTATTTCCGTAATCAGCTGGTACTTGATCTTAGTAATCCTAAAGTTCAGGATTATGTGTATGGAATTGTAGAAGATATAATGGTTGAAAATCCTGATGTGGCATTTTTTAAATGGGATTGTAACAGTCCTATAACTAATATATACTCTCCTTATAATAAAGATAAGCAGGGACAACTTTATATTGATCATGTGCGTGGTCTTTATAAAATATTGGAACGTGTAAAAGAAAACTATCCAAATGTGCCGATGATGCTTTGTTCAGGAGGAGGCGGCAGATGTGATTATGAGGCTTTAAAATATTTTACTGAGTTTTGGTGCAGTGACAATACAGATCCTATTGAAAGAATATTTATCCAATGGGGATTCTCTCAATTCTTCCCGGCAAAAGCAATGTGCGCTCATGTGACAAGTTGGAACAGAAAAGCATCCATCAAATTCAGGACCGATGTTGCAAGTATGTGTAAGTTAGGATTCGATTTGGGATTGAAAGATTTATCAAAAGATGAATTGTCTTATTGTAAAACTGCTGTTGCCAATTGGGAAAGATTGCAAAATACTATACTTGATGGAACTCAATACAGATTGGTTTCTCCATATCAAACTAACCACATGGCATTAAACTATGTAAATGAAGATAAAAGTAAAGCTGTCTTGTTTGCTTACGATATCCATCCGCGCTTTCAGGAGAAGATTATGAATGTTAAACTGCAAGGTTTGGATCCATCAAAGAACTATAAAGTTGAGGAGATTAATCTAATGCCATCTTCAAACTCAAGATTACAGGCAAACAACAAAGTTTTCTCAGGCGACTATCTGATGAAAGTCGGAATTAAGGTCCTTGGAGGAGGTGACCTTCAGAGTTATGTAGTTGAACTTACAGCTCAGTAAGCATGCAATAACATTTTTTGTATTTTTCAAAAAATGATTTTAAATACAAATCACATAATCTGATATAACATTAAAATATTACAATAATACATTTATTAGAGTGGAGACAAAAAAAGTCTCCACTTTTTTTTAGCCGCTTTGTTTTGGACTATATAAAAGTGAAGACTTTTTTGTGAAAAATATTTTTGTGATGAGAATATCTTAATTCTTATATCTAAGCCATTTAATCATTTCTCCCCAAGTTATTTTTTTGCCATACATAAGAATACCTGTTCTATATATCTTTGCTGCAAGCATTGTGCTTCCAATAAATGTTATAAACAACAAGAATATTGAAAGAAGAAGCTGCCATGCCGGCACATCAAAAGGCAGTCTGACCATCATAACAATAGGAGATGTAAATGGAATTATAGAGCACCAAAAGGCAAGAGGTCCATCAGGATTCTCAATACTATATATTGCAGCATAAAAAGCAAAAAGTATAATCATCGTTACCGGAATCATAAATTGCTGAGTATCGGCTTCCTGATCAACAACAGAACCGATTGCTGCAAAGATTGATGCATAAAGAAGATAACCGCCAATGAAATATATCACAAACATTCCAATTAGTTTTGGGAAGTTAATGCCGGCTATCATTTCATTTATTTTTCCTATCATTGAAGGATCGGCAATTTGAGAAGTCATTGCAGGGTCCATCTGAGACAAAGCACTAATGTCGGTAGAAGAAACAGCAGTTCCTATACCAAAAGCCATCATTCCTCCACCTATTATTACCACCCAAAGCAAAAATTGAGTAAGTCCTACAAGAGCCACCCCGATAATCTTGCCCATCATAAGTTCAAAAGGTTTAACTGATGAAACCATAACCTCTACAATACGATTTGTTTTTTCCTGCATCACGCCATTCATAACCATTCCACCATAAGCGAAAATGAACATATAGATAAGGAAAGTAAAAATAAATCCCAAAGCAGTGGCGACTTCAGAAGAAGACTTGGTTTCAGTGGGTCCTTCAGCCGAAGAACCGGAGGTTTCGCCCCATTTAACGGTGTTTATATCAATTTTTACTTTTGACTCATCAATAATATCCTTCAAATCCGGTATGTTGAACGATGCAATCTTTAAATCAGTAAGATATGGATTAAGCTGAGAAGAGATGTCTGTCTTTAATCCCGGAGTAATAGTCTTTTCTGAGAAAATAGAAATCTTTTCAGGATTTTCTATAAGATCACCATTGATTATTAAAATTGCGTACAAATCTTTGTCACTATCTTTATAATATTCAAATGGGGTCTCAGATATCTCTTTTACAGGTATGAAGTTATATGTCTCAGTGTTTTTAAGAACAGAACCATATTTTCCTGTCTCATCAATAACAGCTATATTTTTTGCTTTTGAATCTTTAACCTGTGAAAGCAAAGCAGGCACAGCGGCAAGTGCAATGAAAATAAGTGGAATTGTTAAAGTCATTACAATAAATGACTTTTTGTAAACGCGTGTCAGATACTCACGCTCAATAATTAGCCCTATTTTGCTCATCTTATTATTCGTTATAAGTTGTTTCTTTTACAGTTTCTATAAAAACCTCCTGCATTGAAGGCAGTATCTCTTCAAACATTATAAGATTATATGTTTCCATAAGCTTTCTTACAACATCATTGTTTGAAAGAGTATTCTCTATTTTAATTATAGCTTCAGTGCCATGTTCTATTTGTTTACTCTCTAAAAGAGAATATACTTCAGGATCGGCATTGAAATTATTTCCCTCTACCTGAACTTTAAAAATATGCTTTTTGTAATCTTGTCTTATCTGAGCAACTTTTCCTTGAAGAACAGCTTTTGAGCGGTTGATTAAAGTAATCTCTTCACACAATTCTTCAACAGAACTCATATTGTGAGTTGAAAGAATGATTGTTGCACCGTTTTCTTTAAGGTTAAGTATCTCTTTTTTCATTAATTCTGCATTAACAGGGTCGAAACCGCTGAATGGCTCATCAAATATCAACAGTTTGGGGTCATGAAGTATGGTTGTAATAAACTGAACCTTTTGCTGCATCCCTTTAGAAAGCTCCTCGATTTTCTTGTCTTTCCAATCGGCAATACCGAAACGTTCAAACCAATACTGTATTTTCTCTTTAGCCTGAGATTTTGAAAGTCCTTTCAACTGACCAAGATATAAAACCTGCTCACCAACTTTCATTTTCTTATATAAGCCTCTCTCCTCAGGAAGGTAACCTATTCTGTGTATATCTTCAGGCTTCAACGGCTCACCATTTAAAAGAACTTTACCACTGTCGGGAGCAGTGATTTGATTGATTATTCTAATCATTGTTGTTTTCCCGGCACCATTAGGACCAAGAAGACCATAAATTTTGTTTTCCGGCACAGAGATGCTTACACCATCCAATGCACGATGGTTGGCATACTGTTTTACGACATCAATTGTCTCAAGATAATTCATATATTTTCTCTTGTTTAAATACTCGTGAAGTAAAAAATTGTAGTATAGGACAGTTGATTGAATGCAAAATACAAACACAATTAAGTGGGGTAATACTGCACATGCCAAGTCCTAAATATAATTTATGTTTAGAGCTTTCAAATCTATTTAAAAAATATTTATATTATTGTATGTGACTGTATTTATTTTAATTAATTATTAAAATAAGTAATCATTGTAATTGAATAATCAGATAATTTGATAATTGTTTTTTATAGTACATATAATACAGATTACTCAAATATTTTACCTTTACACAATAATTTAATATTTAAGGTTGTGTTTCAAAAAGTAAAAGATTTTATGATGCCGATAGCAATGCTTTTAGGTGGCATCTTTTATAGTTTCTTTAATATGTTTACGGATTTAATGCCGTATCTTATTTTCTTAATGCTCTTGTTTACATTCAGCAAACTCTCTCCCCGTTCTATATCTGTCAAAAAGCTTCATTTTATTTTGCTTGCTCTACAGTTGGGATTGGCAACTGCCGCATACTTTTTGATTTTACCATACAGCAAAATTCTTGCCGAAGGTGCAATGATTTGTTTTTTGGCTCCGACTGCAACCTCAGCCGCTGTAATTACCGGCATGTTGAAAGGTGATATGGGGTTTTTGACTGTTTTTACATTAATAAGCAATGTGGGCGTGGCAATAGCTGCTCCAATTCTTTTTTCTATGAGCGGTATGAATCCCGACCTTACTTTTCTTGATTCAATGTTGAGGATATTTATAAAGGTGTTTCCACTTCTTATTTTACCATTGCTCTGTGCATGGGCAATAAGACTGACCTTGCCTAAAGTGCAGCAAGTAATGCTCCGTTTCTCTAAAATGCCATTTTACTTATGGTCGTTATCTCTGATGATTGTTACTGCCAGAACAGTAAGCTCGCTTGTTAATCTTGAAAAACATGATGTTAAAATGGAATTGACATTAGCCTTTAGTGCACTGTTTATTTGCTGCCTGCAATTTGTAATAGGAAAAACAATAGGTTCAAAGTTCAACAACAGAATTGCATCAGGACAATCTTTAGGACAGAAGAACACTATTTTGGCTATATGGATGACTCAGGTGTTTTTAAATCCTGTAGCATCGCTTGCCCCTGCAACTTATGTGGTTTGGCAGAATATTATTAACAGTTATCAATTGTGGAAAGCACAAAAAAATTAGAATAAAGAATCAATAATTAAGCAAGAATAAATTAAATCAACAGTTTATAAATTATAACATCACAGAAAGTTTTATTACTGAAGCGGCTGATTCAAGTTGAGGGTAATCCTTTTGGTATTCAGCAGTTACATCAAGAATAAAATATTTGCTCATTGAAGATGGCTTTTCACTTGTTATAGATTTATATACATAAGTCTTTTTATCAAAGCTCAGTGTTAAAATCACTCCGTTATCATTGTTTTCAATTGAATACTTTCCGCTTTTATCATTATTCAATACAAATACACCTTCGTTGTTTTTTTGAAAATCAATTACGTTTAGTGTTATTCCATTGCAATTATAAAACGGTGATGATTGCTTAATAAGCTTTTCAATAGTTTCTTTATCGGCTGCAGATAAATATTCACCCTCTGCAACAGCAGAATTGCCTACGCTGAAAGAGTTACTTGTAAATACAGTTTGCTTTTTCTCTTTAGAGATTACTTTTTTTAGTTTGTAATAAGAAGGTTTGCTTGAAGAAATTGGCTGTTCAACTTTATCGACTGTCAAAAGATATTCATATTCCTCTTCATAATCGAAACCAACTATTTTTTCGTAATAAGGAGTCCAAGGAAATAAATAGCCAGTCCCTAATTCTTTAATTATTAGCGAAGATACTCCGTTTTTAACATCCAATGATGATGCAACCTTCAATTCAATATTCGAATTGCCGTCAAGTCCATCATTGTCATTGCCACATGATGAAAAAACAAACATAAAAACAGCAGAGATAAGGCTGAAAAAAAATTTAAAGCGATTCATAAATTTATTTTAATGATGGTTTGTAAAAATCTTGTTTACTTATTTTAGTGGAATGTCTTTTCATATCTTCAGTCTCAACCACTATCACAACAGAATCTTTCCATTGTTTAAGGTCAGACAGAGAAGAAATATCGCAGGATATGTCGCCATAAGTATTGCTTACTTTATTCCAATTGGAAGGTACATTCGGATTGCAGTAAAGTTGGAATAGCAGTGTATCGTTATTTTGTTTATCGGGGTTATAAATCAAGTTAATGTCAGCATTAACTTCTTCTCCGCTTATTTGGTTGAATGCTGCAATGTTCATATTCAAGTCAACATAACCACAGTAGCCGGAGAGTCCCCACAATTCAGGTATTACATTTTTATTGTTGTTGATAACCAGCTGTGAATTTTCATTATCAACGCTAATTGGATTGGTAACTCTGTATATGCAATACTTATTAAAAGGTTGTACATGAGCATTGTCAATATACTTTACTCCTTGTGGCGTTTGAGCCCAGTCACTCTCTGAATATGAAAAGCTAAAGTACCCGCGTTCAACTCCTTTTAGGTTTGAATCGCGTGTGAAAACATATCCGCCATGATTTAAGAAGCAGTAATAACCATTCTCAGAATCACCTATTACGGTAGCTTTGGAATAAAAACCTCTTGAGCCGTCATCTTCAATATTAGTGCAGCTTAATGAAAACAATAAGCTGACAATAATTACAAGTGACTTTATAATATATCGCATATTTGTTTCAATATTAGAATAGGAAACAAATATACTAATTATTAACTTCGAGTATATTGATATGTATGTTAAATTTATATTAAAAGTTATAATGATTAAAAGTGGGTGGAGTTGGAGTTAAATCGTAATAATCAAGCATGCTGATATTAATTCTAAAATAAACTAATTTAGAATAAGAACTATATAAGCGAATAAGAACAGGATTTGACTCATATATTTGTTTCCCAATTTCCTCTGATACATCAAATACAGCTTTACCGTTTACTCTCACTGAAATATTATCTGCCATAGCAAGTAATTCTACTTCAGGATTATTCAGAAGTTGTTGATAAACCTCCTTATGAGGAGCGGTGGCAAAATACAGTGTGTTATTATCTATTTTCATAATTTGAAAAACACGAATTTTAGGCTTGTTTTCCTCCACTGTTGCAAAAGCAACATCTTTATGTCTTGATAAAAAATTTAAAGCTTTTTCCATATATAATTATTAGAAATTCAGTATAATAGTGCTGATATAGTTATCTGCACTATTATACTGATTATGATTCTCTGTAAATTTAAGAATAATAAGAAATATTGATTTTAAAATTCAACAAACCATCGATTCATAATTTTCATTATCATCAACTCTAAAATGAGTATTAATATCCGATAGTAAAACGCTCTTTATGATGATTTTCATTTTCCATTTCATCTACCATCGCCATAGCATAGTCTTCAACGGAAATATGGCTTTGACCATTTTCGTCAACAATTAGGTCATCCTTTCCAAGACGGAATTTCCCGGTACGTTTTCCCTGTTGAAGAGTTCCGGCAGGAGAGAAGAATACCCAATCAATATCTTTTTCATTTACCAAAGTATTTAGGTAGAATTCGCCCAAAGACTTAACAGCATCCATAATCTCCGCAGGAATTGCACCTGAATCTAAAACTCTTACTCCGGGAGCTACAAACAATGTGCCTGCACCTCCAACACATAACAACCGTTTAACTCCTGCTTTTTTTGCAGCTTCCAAG
Organism: Bacteroidales bacterium; assembly: GCA_030539115.1. Classification (GTDB taxonomy): domain Bacteria; phylum Bacteroidota; class Bacteroidia; order Bacteroidales; family JAUNSR01; genus JAUNSR01. The sequence goes on along the minus strand of JAUNSR010000008.1, from coordinate 30,502 downwards.
ATTAATGGATAGTTTTTCAGGGTTTCTTCATAAATATTGGGGTTTGTCCATCCCGGATTGTAAGCACTTATTACAGCATCTTTACCTTTGCATGACTCGATTATTTTTTCTTCATCTGAGACATCAGCTTTTACAACAGTTAAATTGTCGTTGCTAATAGTAATCTTTTCAGGATTACGAACAATTGCAGTAACCTTATTGCCTCGTTCTAATAATTCTTTTAGGATTGCAGTTCCAACAAAACCACTTGCTCCAATTAATGTTACATTTTTCATAACTGTAAATTATTAATAATCAATATAGCTAACTAAAAGAGTGTTTGTTTCTTTTCGAGTGTAAATATGATATCTATTTTTTATAAATACAACAAGTTACTTTTTGTTTAGATTGTTACCTGTAAGAAACTATTGTTGAGTATTAGTGAATTAATAAATTGATATTTAATATTTTTTATTAAATTTGTTTTACCCATACTCTGTTTTATTACTACTATTTTGTCGTTTTAATTTTTTTATCAATGTTGCATCCGTTTTGATCTGCAATTAAATTCATTTAATCATCAATTTTTTATTTCTGTCAAATAAATAAACAAAATGACTGATGAAAATTTAATTTTCGACGTTCAAAATTTGAAAATCGACGTTCAAATTTTTTTTTTTTGACGTTTAAAATTTGAAAATCGATAAAAGAAATTTTTCATATTTTTTAAATTGTTGGATATTAGTGGCTTGTGATTTTTGGTTTTATGAAATATCTATTAATAATGGTGTGTCAATATTGTGAACTTCTATAATAATTAATCCTCAATATATTTAATATTATTAATATATTGAGGATTAAGATGTAAATACGTTTCATTTATAAGGAATTTATTTTTTTACAATAAGGTACAAATACGCCATTTATATACATCTTGTTGTGTATCTCAGCTTTAGTCGAGTTACGGCAATTTAAGACATTAATAAATAAAGTGAAGATTTTTTGAGAATAATACTTTAAGAATAATTAATTTAAAGCAATGCATTTCACTTTTGTAATAGAAAACACATTATAAAGCAATTCTTTTAAAAGCTATATTTCAGAAGAAGAATAAACATATAGATAGATATACAAAATTTCTACAACCTTGTAATTATTCGCTCTCCAAGCTCCTTTGCCAAAGCTGAACGAATTTCATTCTTATCTTTTAATTCTTCCATAACTTGCTCTATTTTAGAAAAATCACCCGATTTAGAAATATTTTTTATCTCTTCATTAAGTATCTTAATATCGTTTCTAACAATTGCATCTTTAAGTTCATAAATTGCCCTTGGCACTAACTCATGGAGCCTGTCAATATCAGTTTCTACAGAAGCAAACTTAGTGTGTATTTTTGATAAAGTATATTTATCGGCTGCTATATCGGTTGCAAGTTTGCTTATTTCGATGTCGGGGTAGCTTAAAAAATAATGCTCGCTTTTAAAATTCGATTTTTTTGAAGCCAAAACAGCTTCCGAAAGAATCTTTTTGTAAAGTGGATGATTGAATATAATGTCATCGTTATCGAGGTCTTGAGATATAAAATCTATTACGCTTAAAAACTCATGCGGTTCTTCTCCCTCTTTAGGTTCTCCCCAAATATTCTTTTCACCATATCTGACAACATAATAAATAATTGAACGTTCAAATCTGTCAAAAAGAGTGATTCTTTGTTTTACAGGCTCATCGGTTTTCTCAGCCGGAACATCCTGAGCATTTGTAACCTGCTCTTGTATGGGCTGAGGTTTTACTTTTTCAGCTTCATCTGCAGCATATTTAATCTTGTTTATTTCGGCAATAAGCACCTCTTCAGAAATTTCAAGCATTCTTGAAGTTTCTCTTATATAGACAGATCTAACAATTTGGTCGGGAATGATGGATATTGACCTTACAATATCAGTAATCATTTCAGCCCTTTTTATCGGGTCGTTATTTGACTGTTGAATAAGAAGCGAGGTCTTGAAATTTATAAAGTCGGTTTCGTGGGCATTTATATAATTAAGAAAAGACTCTGCATTTTGTTTTCGGGAGAATGAATCCGGGTCATCTCCGTCGGGCAAAAGCACCACTTTTACATTCAATCCCTCTCTAAGGATTAAGTCGATACCTCTTAATGAGGCTTTAATGCCGGCTGCATCACCATCATATAAGACTGTCACATTAGGAGTAAATCGATGTATCATTCTTATCTGACCGGGAGTCAAAGATGTGCCGGAAGAGGCAACCACATTTTCTATTCCTGCCTGATGCATAGCCAAAACATCTGTATAACCCTCTACAAGGAAACATCTGTCTTGCTTAATTATGCTTTGCTTTGCGAAAAAAATTCCGTATAGTTCGTTACTCTTATGATAGATTTCAGATTCGGATGAGTTGACATATTTGGCAAGCTTATCGGTTTTCTTTAATACTCTTCCACCAAAAGCAACCACTTTGCCTGAAAGAGAATGAACAGGAAACATTACACGAGATCTGAATCTATCCTGGATAAAACCATTTTGTCCCTCCATAGAGAGACTTGTTTTAAGAAGAAATTCCTTATTGTAGCCTTTTTTTAATGCGCTTTGACTAAAAGCATCTCTTTGATCAAGGCTGTATCCAAGTTGAAATTTCTTAATTATATCATTTCTAAATCCTCTCTCATGAAAGTAACTCAATCCTATATTGAGTCCTTCATCGGTATTGAAAAGGTTGTTTGTGAAATACTGCTGAGCATATTGATTGATAATAAACATAGATTCACGGGCTGTTTGCTGAAGTTTTTCTTCATCGGTCAGCTCACGCTCCTCTATTTCTATCTGATATTTTTTAGCAAGATATCTTAATGCTTCAACATAACTCCATTGCTCATGCTCCATTAAAAAGTTGACAGCATTTCCGCCTTTTCCGCAACTGAAGCATTTACAAATGTTTTTTGTTGAGGAAACGCTGAAAGAGGGTGTCTTTTCATTATGGAAAGGACACAATCCTATATAATTTGTCCCTCTTTTTTTTAAGGAAACAAAATCTGACACTACTTCAACAATCTGAGCGGCATCGATAATTCTTTCAACTGTAGCTTTATCTATCATCTTCTGAAAATATAGTTGCGAATATACTAAAAATAGAAGCTGACTTTCTTTTTCTTTTGAATCATATTGATTCTTTAATAATTGCTTACAATTAAGTTGTAAAACTCCAAAACAACTGAATGATTGTTTTGAAGTTAATATTATTTGAGTATTTGGTTTTATTGTTGACAATACATATATGGATTTATAACTGCATTTTAAGGTCATAAAAGGGGCTAAATAGGGAATATATGCTAAAAAATATTAAAACGGTGATACTTTTTTTCATTTTTGTTGTTATACTATTGCGGATGTCAAAAAAGTCCGTACATTTGCAATGTGTTTTTCATGGTATTAGATTTAAGGTTAAGAAGATGGGTTGTCGTGATGACAACCTTTTTCGTTTTATAGAAGTTATGAAGTTGTTAAGAAGATCCCGAAAAGGGATTTTTTTTATTTTAATACCTATTCAAATAATAAAAACAGCACTGTTGACGGTATATATTGTTCTATATATTAATGTTTCATCGTCTATTTGATTTTTTTGAATCGTAAGTAATCTTTTAATTATGGATAATTGATTAAGTTTGTCTGTAAATAATAATAACCTCATATTTTTTAACGATTAATTAATTCAACCAAAACATAAAAGAAATGGATCCTCATTTATCCTTTCCGGCAGAATGGTATCCGCAAAGCGGAATTCAATTAACATGGCCGCATGCCGGGACAGATTGGGCTTATATTTTAGATGAAGTAGAAGAATGCTATATAAATATAGCTGAAGAAATTGCAGAGAGAGAATTACTCCTAATTGTGACACCCGATGCCAATGCTGTAATGTCGAAGATTTCAAACAGGGTAAACATCTCTAACGTTCGTTTTTTTGAAACTCCAACAAATGATACATGGGCACGAGATCATGGAGCCATAACATGTATTAAAGACAACATACCTCAGATTTATGATTTTAAATTCAATGGCTGGGGGTTAAAGTTTGCATCAAATCTTGATAATCTTATTTCGGGAGCATTGGCTGAGAACAATGTCTTGAAAGGGAAATATATTAACCGTCTCAATTTTGTTGTTGAGGGAGGCGCTCTTGAGTCGGATGGAGAGGGAACACTTCTTACGACTTCTGAATGTCTGCTTTCAAAAAACAGGAATGGTGAGTTCTCAAAAGAGCAAATTGAATTATATCTGAAAGAAGCGTTCAATTTAAAAAGAGTTTTATGGCTCGACCATGGATATCTTGCAGGGGATGATACAGACAGTCACATTGATACATTGGCTCGTTTTTGCTCAAAGGATACAATTGCCTATGTGAAATATGATGATGCTTTGGATGAACATTACGAGGCTCTAAGCGCTATGGAAAATCAGCTTAGGAACTTTGTAACTATCGAGGGGAAACCATACAATTTGATACCTCTTCCAATGGCGGATGCTGTATATTTTGATGATGAGAGGCTTCCTGCAACTTATGCCAATTTCTTGATAATGAATGAAGCTGTGTTGTATCCGACATACAATCAACCACAAAAGGATAAAGAGGCAAGAATAGCTTTAAGTTTGGCATTTCCCGGAAAAGAGATTATAGGTATTGATTGCTCCTCTTTAATAAAGCAGCATGGCTCATTGCATTGTGTTACTATGCAATATCCTGTTGGCGTTTTAGAATAATATTTTAAATTTATTTTTTCAAAACATTTTTCAAATTGATAAAATGGCAAAAACTATAAAAGTTGGCATAGTTCAGCAAAGCTGCGGAACTGATGTGAAAGATAATTTGGCAAAACTATATAACAATATTGTTGACTGTGCTGAGAAAGGGGCAGAGTTGGTGGTGCTTCAGGAGCTTCATAATTCAGTTTATTTCTGTCAGACAGAAAATACATCTCTTTTTGATTTGGCAGAGACAATTCCCGGACCGTCAACAAATTTTTATGGCGACTTGGCAAAGCAATTGGGCATTGTGCTTGTAACCTCTCTTTTTGAGAAAAGAGCTCCGGGCCTTTATCATAACACCGCCGTTGTTTTTGACAAAGATGGTTCAATAGCAGGCAAATATAGGAAAATGCATATTCCTGATGATCCCGCATATTACGAGAAATTTTATTTTACTCTGGGTGATCTTGGCTTTGAACCTATTAAAACATCGATAGGGACATTGGGCGTTTTGGTTTGTTGGGATCAATGGTATCCCGAAGCTGCAAGACTTATGGCTTTAAAGGGAGCAGATATTCTTATCTATCCAACTGCAATAGGCTGGGAGAGCAGCGATACTGACGATGAAAAGAAAAGACAGTTGGGTGCGTGGGTTATATCTCAACGTGCTCATGCCGTGGCTAATGGCCTGCCTGTGGTTTCGGTCAATAGAATTGGACATGAACCTGACCCTTCAGGACAAACAAACGGCATAACTTTTTGGGGAAACAGCTTTATTGCAGGTCCGCAGGGTGAAATATTATTTGAAGCATCGAATGATGGTGAACAAAATAAAGTTGTTGAAGTAGATATGGAACGTTCTGAGAATGTCAGACGTTGGTGGCCGTTCCTTAGAGACAGACGCATTGATGAATATGGCAATATTACAAAAAGATTTATAGACTGATATATTAGTTTTAAAACAAGTGAAAAAGCCGGCAGTTAATGGAATATTTATTCTATTGACTGCCGGTTTCTTTTATTGTTAAAGAGAGAAAAAAAAGAAAATGATGAAAAAGGATATATTGATATCTTAAATATTGCAATATTTTAAACATCGGTATAAAATAAAAAAAAGTGAGAACAAAGAGTGTTGAATTAATGTTTACAGACAAATGGCATCCTTTTGCAAAAAGGATGTTATGTTGAGAAAGAATATTTATTTGTCTCATTTTTAAGATAAAAAAGCTATGAAAATAGAACCTATGTTAGTTTTTGATGGGGACTGTAGTGAAGCATTGAAGTTTTATACTGAGGTCTTTAATGGTAAGCAGGTCAATGTTCAAACTTATGGTGATAATAGGGAACATCTTGCAAAAGAACATAGAAATTTCACTCCAAAATGGAAAGATAAAATTATGCATGCTTCTTTTGTAATACCTTCAGGTGAAAAAATATTTATGGCTGACCGTCATGAGAATACGGAATTTCATCAGGGAAATGCAGACTCTCTTGCATTGGAGTTTGTTGATGAAAATGATATGGAAAAAATCTATAATGCTTTAAGTAAGGATGGAACAATTGTAGTGCCGATTCAAAAGGCTTTCTGGCATGCTATGTATGCTGAAATTACAGATAAGTTTAAAAAGCATTGGAAACTTAATTGTCAAATAGTTTCATTGGATTAAGAGTGCAAAATAGGAAGACATGATTATAATATATGGCATATCTCAAAGTAAATGGATATTTATTTCTATAGTTATGCCTGTTTAAAAGGTCGAATTAGAAGGAATTTCTTATATGAATCCTTTTTATGGAATAAGAAATTCCTTTTTCTTTAGATATAATATATTTATGAACTTATTCTTGGACAAAGATACAATAGATAAAGTGGTCACTATATTGTCTGTATTTTTTTTAGTCATCTATATCCCTTTTATTTCGTGTACTGACAATAAAGATAAACTCGGATTGCAGACGATAGATAACTTATGTTTTACCACAGATGGTGGAAATACAAGTGATCAACTATATGCTAATCAAGATTGGGAGATAACTCTATCTGCGGGTGCATCAGAATGGTTTACTGTAAGCCCAAAGTCAGGAGCAGCAAGCTCAAATAATATAAACATGATATTTACTGCAATTGTAAACAATAATCCTGACAGCCGCTCGGCAACACTGTATCTTACAATAGGGAACAAAAAGTTTATTTATTCAATTTCGCAGGATGGAACTACCGTAAATGAATGTACAAATTAAATAAAAGCAGAAAAAGCTTTTGGTAGTGAAAATTTGAATTATCGCGATTTATTAAATCTTGTTTATCATAATTACAGAGGCAATCCTTCCGGATTTAATGCCTATTCTTCTTGCTGAAAAAAGCTCGTTGTAATTGGTGTAGGTGCATATTTCTGAGATTTCAATATTCTTTTCATCAATACCGGCGTTTATAAGGTCTGTCTTGTTGGTGTCCCACAAATCAATAAAGTATTTGGAGGAAAAATCTATTGTTTCTTTATCAATATCTATTTGAGAATTACCTGAGTTTGGATTGATTGCTTTTAGGTAAAAGTCCTTATAGCCGGCATTAATAAATTCAATGACAACCTCCGGACCAGTCTCAAATTTTTGAGGGGAAATAGATGGACCAATACAGGCTATGATGTCTTTTGAATTTACTCCATAGATTTTATTTAGAGCAATTACACATTTATAAACAATGTGTTTTACTGTTCCTCTCCAACCTGCATGAATTGCGGCAATGGCACTATCTTTTGGCGAATATAATATAACAGGCACGCAGTCGGCAGTTGAAATACCTATGCAAATGCCGGGTTTGTTGCAAATTAATGCATCAAATTTACGATTAGGCTTTTTATCTGAATTAATCTCCTTTGAAAAGTCGCTGTTTAATTGATGACTTGGAAATTTGGATTCTATTTGATCATAATCTGTTATTTCAGAAGGGGAGGAGACAATACCGATTTTGTTGTCATGCACTTGAAAAGGCAAAACAAGGTTGTTTTGGTCGATATTCAAGGCCTCACATAAAGACTTCCTGCAAGATTTTATATGGTTTTCACTGTCACCGGAATAATCACAGATGTTAAATCCATCGTATGGATCGCTTTTGTCTTTGCAATTACGAAGAGTGACAAAATGAGAAATGCCGCAATAATTCTTTAAAGAATCATATTGCAGCATTTCTAAATTATTTATAGTGGTCTTTATCATTATATTAAAATTGCAAATATCGTTTTGAATAAATATTTGTACAATTATAATATAAAAAGAGCAATAAAAGGAGTCAGATTATTAATTCTTATTATCCTCTTTTGAGTCGTCAGTGTCGTAATCCCACTCCTCTTCGTCATAGTCAACGATATCATCCTCGTCAATTATGTCGTCTTCGTCGATAATAAATTCTTCATCCCAATCATCTTCATCTTTAGTAGCCTGGATGTCAAGATTTCTATGAGTAATAGTAGTTACTCTGTTGTCTTCGCTGTTTAGCTCTTTCCAAAGGATATCCTTTAATTCAGTCAATCCCATATTGATAACAGAAGAGATGAAAACACAAGGGATGTCAGGCAAGTCTCTTTTTATTTCATCGATAAGTTCATCGTCAAGCATATCGGACTTTGTGACAGCAAGAACTCTGTGCTTGTCAAGCAATTCAGGATTGAATGTGGCAATTTCATTAAGGAGAACTTCATATTCCTTTCTTATGTCATCGCTGTCAGCAGGAACCATAAACAAAAGAAGAGCATTTCTTTCTATATGGCGAAGAAAGCGAAGACCAAGACCTTTGCCCTCACTTGCCCCTTCGATGATGCCGGGGATATCAGCCATAACGAAAGATTTATTGTCTCTGTAGGAAACAATGCCAAGATTGGGCTCTAATGTTGTGAAAGGGTAATCCGCGATTTTTGGCTTGGCAGCAGAGACAACAGACAGTAGAGTTGACTTACCTGCATTGGGAAAGCCAACAAGTCCTACATCAGCCAACAATTTAAGCTCAAGAATAACACCTCTTTCCAAAGCCGGCTCGCCGGGCTGAGAATATCTTGGAGTTTGGTTGGTTGCAGTTCTGAAATGCCAGTTGCCTAAACCTCCGCGTCCACCTTTTAAAAGGATAACTTCCTGTCCATCTTCGGTGACATCGCAAATAAATTCGCCTGTTTCCGCATCAAAAACCACAGTACCGCAAGGAACCTCTATAATTTCATCTTTACCATCTTTTCCAAAACTGCGACTTGCCCCACCGGACTCTCCATGACCGGCAAAAACATGACGCTGAAATTTTAAGTGTAAAAGAGTCCAGTAGTTTCGGTTACCACGTAAAATAACGTGACCTCCTCTACCGCCGTCTCCACCGTCAGGACCACCTTTAGGAACAAATTTCTCTCTATGAAGGTGAGTCGAACCGCGTCCTCCCTTACCGGAGCGGCAATAAATTTTTACATAATCTACAAAGTTTGAACCGGCCATATTGAAAATGGAATTATTAAAAAAACGGCTGTCATAATAAATTTGCTTGGGAATATCCTTTCACTTATAAAAACCCTATTGTATAAGGTATTTATAAACTCTTTGTTCAAAAAAGATATAAAAAAGCAAGTTTGATATAATGACGGCCGTCTTAAGATTATTAAAGAGAATCGATAGCTTTTTCTATACGGGAAAATATTTCCTCAACGCTGCCCATTCCGTGAATGTCTGCATATTTTCCCTCTTTGATATAAAATTCTTTAAGAGGAGAAGTCTGATTGTGGTAAACATCAAGACGGCTTTTAATAGTATCATAGTTGTCGTCAGAACGACCAGAGGTTTGTCCGCGTCTTAAAAGACGGTCAATAAGCTCATCTTCTGCAACATCAAGACCAACAACAACTGAAACTTCAGTACCACGCTCTTTAAGCATGTCATTAAGAGCCTTAGCTTGAGCAATAGTACGAGGAAAGCCATCAAAAATCACACCCTGTTTGGCCTCTTTGTTAGAATCAAGCACATTGGCAAGCATATCTATGATTAAAGAATCAGGAACAAGCTGTCCTTTTTCTATATATTCTTTAGCTGTTTTACCAAGTTCAGTACCGTTTTTCATTTCTGCTCTAAGAACATCTCCGGTAGAGATATGAAACAAACCATATTTTTTTATAATCAACTCACTTTGAGTTCCCTTTCCTGATCCGGGAGCTCCGAAAATAACAACGTTCAACATTTTTTATACCTTAAATATATTATACTTAAAATCTTTATTCAGCAATTACATAAATGTCCTTAAGGTTACGACCAAGTTCATCGTAATCCAGTCCATACCCTACGATAAAAGCATTAGGAATGTTTAAAGCCACATAGTCGAGGTCAAGCTCAACTTTAAGAGCCTCAGGCTTGTGAAGAAGAGTGGCGATTTTTACCTCTTTAGCCCCTTTTTCTTTAAGCTGCTCAATTATATTTTTCATAGTATAACCTGTATCAACTATATCTTCAACAACGACAACAGTTCTATCTTTGATGTCTTCCATAAGACCTGATATAGCTTTTACTTTGCCTGTTGTTTGCATCCCATCATAAGATTTCATTCTCATAAATGTGATTTCAGAATCAATAGTAATGTTTTTGTATAAATCGGCAGCAAACATAAAAGCACCGTTCAAAACACATATAAATATTGGATTCTTTCCTGCAAGATCCTTGTTGATTTTATCAGCAACCTGACATACCGCTTTTTGAATCTCGTCGGAAGAGATAAACGGTTTAAAGAATTTGTCTTTTACTTGTATAGTACTCATATATGGTTGGCTCTTTTTTATAAACGGCAAAAGTACAATAAAATACTTCAATGAAAAACACTCGGGATATTAAATTTTAATATGAATATCTTATAAGAGTCATTTTGTTAATAAGTGTCTCTTAAATGAGTGAATTTTAAATCTATTTTGTCGCCTTTCTTTATTTCAGAAGAAGAAATAGTAATCTTTTTCTTTTCTCCCGGAAGCAGATCAAAAAAGTTGTCAGAGAAATGAGCTCCTTGAAAAGGAATTTCAATGAAAAGATCTTTTACGAGATTTTTGGAATATATCTCAACTTGGCAAACTCCATCTTTTACACTTATTGATGAGTGGATATCTGTTTTTGGAAGATTTAAATCTTTTGGCTTTTCAAAATAGAAAAGAGTATTATTAATAGTTTTGCCTTTATTGTCTTTTAGTGAAAGTGAGACAAAGGAGTTTTTCCTTTCCTCTTTTGTTGCATAACTGACAGAATCAAGAGAGTAAACCAACTGAGAAATATTTGCTTTGACATTGGTCTTGATTGTTTGCTTCTTGATTTTTTTGCCTGTAAAGTCAATCATTTCAATTTCCAAAGAAAGATTTCCTCTGTCAATTAGTTCATCAGAAATTGTATAAATATTTATTTTTCCGTTTTCTTCAATTGCATTTACTATCACAGGCTCAAATGCCCTTTTTGCCTGATAATGCAAAGCTTTCCAATTACCGAAATAATCAATGCTTGACCACGAAACAACAGGCCAATTGTCATTGAGTTGCCAATAAAGAGAGCCCATACAGAATGGTTTGTTGCGACGATGAGCTTCCATGCCATGTCTCATACCATTGCCTTGCATAATAAGATTTATATATACAAAGTCTTCAAATTTTTCCGGGACTTTATAATACATTTCCATATATGTTTTTATGATTGAATTACCGGTACTGCTTTTTTGATGAGCTTTCATTACTTCCGATTCAAGAGCATAGTCGGAAGGATTGGAGAATGTTGAAATAACTTTCATCTCAGGGAAAGATTGGAAGCCAAATTCGCTCATGAAACGAGGAACTCTTGAATCAAGTATTTCAAAAGGCTGAACTCCATACCAAACTCCCCAATAATGAGCGTCGCCCCATCCTAAACTGGCAGGACGTCCCCAATTTGCAGAGTCTGGAGATGAATGAAGATAAAATTTATCAGGATCAAACTCTTTAACTTTTTCCGGAAGAAGGTTTCTAAAGAGTTTGTCATAGCTTGAAAACATTGAAGAGTGGATTTCTTTTGAATATTTCTTATCCCAACCCCAATATTTGATTGCTTCAATAATCTCATTGTTGCCACACCACATAGCAATACAGGCATGATTTCTTAAACGTTTAAGATTATATTCAGCTTCTTGTGCAACAAGATCAAGAAAAGCATTATCAGCAGGATATGCAGTGCAGGCAAACATAAAGTCCTGCCATATTAATATTCCGTATTCGTCGGCAAGTTCATAGAAATACTCCTCTTCATAAATTCCACCGCCCCAAATTCTAATCATATTAAGGTTGGCGGCTTTTATGTCGTCAAACATTCTTTTATAGTCCTCTTTCTTGAAATTTGTCAGAATTATGTCGCTTGGAATGTAGTTCGCTCCTTTTGCGAAGAGGGGATTACCATTTACTTCAAAATAGAAAGACTTTCCATCTTTGTCCTCCTGATTGATAACCTTTATATTTCTAAGTCCTATTTTTTTTGTGTTGGAATCTATAAGAATACCGTTGATATCTCTGATTTCAGTTGTAACATCATAGAGAGTTTGTTTTCCCCAGCCAAGAGGCATCCAAAGCTCAGGATTATTAATAGTGGATTGACAAACAAAATGGTTTTTACCGGCTTGAACGTCTATGGTTTTACTCTCCTTTTTTACCTCTTTTCCATTTAAGGAGAAGATGAAATTGACAATTGCTTTTGAGTTCTCTTTCTTTATAGAATTAAATTCAATCTCATTTGAAAGAACAGCTTTCTCAGAAGAGATGCTTTTCTGGCGAATAAAAACATCATTGATTTTTGCCTGATTGAAGAATGTAAGAGAAATAGGTCTCCAGATGCCGACTCCTGCCATTCTTATACCCCAATCCCATCCATAATGATAGGGAGCTTTTCTTGTAAAAATGCTTGTGTGTTTATCATGGTGGTCATTATCGGCAGGATAGTCCCAACCGTTGCTTTCCCACTGTTCTAAAGCACTGTTGATAGGGGAATGAAATTTTATGACAAGAATATTATTACCTTTTCTTAATATATCCTTTACCGGAATTTCATATTCAATGAACATATTCTTTGAAGAAAGAATATTTGAACCGTTAAGATACACATCGGCGTATGTATCAAGCCCTTTGAAGTTTATATTGGCTCCTTTATAAGATAGCTGACTCTCATCGACTGTGAATACTGTTTTATATGCCCAGTCTTTATCTTCTACCCATTGGATTTTTGTTTCATTTGTCCCGAAAAAAGGATCAGGTAAAAGATTTAAACGAATTAGGTCACTATGAATAGTCCCCGGAACAATCGCTTCCTTCCAATCGTTTTTACCTGATTCGGAAAAGCTCCAATTGGAATTAAGTTCTTTGGTTAATTTGTTTGTATTGTCGGGTATTGAGGTGTTTGTTTCATTCTTTTTTGCCGCAAAAGAAAATGAAACCAGAGCGCTGAGCACTAAAGCATAAAGAAGTGAAGTTAATCTAAGCATAATTATTGCTAAAGTATAGGTATATAATTTGTTGTAAGACTTTGTTTTTTAGAATATGGCGAAAGTAATTTATCTTTTCCTTAGAAGAGCAAATAAATTATTTAAAAAAAAGAAATATATATGTAATAATAAAAACGGCATAAGATTAAATAACCTTATGCCGTTTCGAAATTATTTATAGAATAAAAATTATTCTGTCGCGTGTTCCAATTTCTTCATAATAGAGAAAATAAACAATGCTGAAAGAAGACAGCAAACAATAAGAACACCCCAAAGCATCCAAAGCTGCATTCCTCCCCAAAGAAGACCTATTATAGAAACAAGATAGTTGCCAATAGCTGTTGCGGCAAACCAACACCCCATCATCATACCTTTATATTTTGGAGGAGCTACTTTAGAAACAAATGAAATACCCATTGGAGAAAGCAGCAGCTCTGCAAAAGTTAAAACAAGATATGTTGAAATAAGCCAATTAGGAGATACTAATTGATTGGGAGAAATTCCTGTCTGAGAAAGTTCTGTTGGTGTTGGGAGACCTAAAGAACCAATAGAAAGAATCAAAAATCCGGCTGCGGCAATTAACATACCCAGACCAATCTTTCTTGGTGTGGAAGGTTCCTTGCCACGTGAAGCAAGATAGCCGAAAAGTGCTATTGAAACAGGTGTAAGTGCAACAACAAAGAAAGGATTAAACTGCTGGAATATCTGAGGTAAAATGTTTACTGTAGGTTCTGCAGTTTTAAATTGATATCCGATTACTAAAAGGGAAGCAATAGTTACAATGCTTGATATAAATTTCCCTTTTGATGTTTCAGATTGGAAAATTGAGAATCCTCCGTAAACGGCAATAATTATTAAAACAAGATTCCATACGTTAAATCCAATTCTTGTAAAGCCTTCAGCAAAAGGTTGCGTATAGTCACGTGCAAAGAATGTCATCGTTAATCCATTTTGATGGAAAGACATCCAGAAGAATATTACAACAGCAAAAACAAGAAGTAGAGCGATAATACGACTCTTAGTTTGTTGAGGCGTTAATTCAACAGTATTTCCATTTGTCTTAGGGGCAGTTTTTGAATTGTAGTCAGCATGTTTGAAAGTGCTGCGGAATACAATATATATTGCCATGGAAATGATAAGAGATATACAGGCAACGCCAAAACCATAGTTGTACGCTTCAGATAACTGAGATATATATTGCTCACAGAAAAGCTTAGTATCGCCAACAAAGCCCTGAGCTGATTGAAGAGTGGCAAGAGTTGCTTGATTCTCAGCAGACATCTCAGCTGCATTGTTCAAAAATTGATGAGCAAGAGCAGGAATCTGAGCGCTATAGAAGAAGTTTGCTTTTCCTAAAACATAGTTTGTTACGACAGTGGCTGCTGTAGGAGCAAATAAGGCACCAACATTGATAGCCATATAGAAAAGACTGAAAGCCTTATCACGTTTTTCGCTGTATTCAGGGGCATCATAAAGATTTCCTACCATTACTTGAAGGTTTCCCTTAAAGAATCCTGTACCACAAGCAATAAGAGTTAGTGCTCCAAACATCATATACTTTCCAAAGCCTGCATCTGCAGTTGGAATAGCCAGTAGAGAATAACCAAGAAACATAATTATGATTCCAGAAGTAACCATTTTACCATAACCGACCTTATCGGCAATTATTCCGCCAATTAATGGCATGAAATAAACGAATCCAAGGAAAATACCGAAGATTTGGCTTGTTTGATCTGTTGAGTATCCAAATTTTGCCTGCAAATACAAAACAAATATGGCAAGCATGGTGTAATAACCAAATCTTTCACCAGTATTTGCTAAGGCTAAGGCGTAAAGCCCTTTAGGTTGTCCTTTAAACATAGATAATTAATTTAAAAAATTAGGTATGTGTGAATTAGAAAATATATAATCTTTCTTAGAAAGGATTATTAATAATTGTTTGATTTAAAGGCTATTTCTTAATATTAGGTTCTTCCAAACCATAGCCCTTCTTTGCATTTACATATTTCAATGTTACAGAAACAAGTATTGCAAGTATTCCGAAAAGAGTAAATATTGCCATCGGAACTGTGTAGTCATAACTTATTGCACCATCAGGAGCAACTCTTTTAGCAAAGGTCTCTATTACCCATCCAATAAGCATTGGAACACCCATAAGGCCAATGTTTTGAATATAGAATATTAAAGAATAAGCAGTGCCAAGTTGTTTCTGAGGAATGATTTTAGGAACAGAAGGCCACATCGCTGAAGGAACCAAAGAGAAGGCTACTCCAAGGATAAGCATCAATGTTACTGCAAACCACCAAATGTTTAAAATAGGTAAAGCGAAAAGAAAATGAACTATGGCAAGCATTACCGAGCCGATAATCATCAAAGTAGCTCCTTTGCCTATTCTATCATAAATAGAACCAAATAATGGAGTCAGAAGGATTGTTCCAAATGGAAGTATAGCTGGAATGTTGCCGGCAATATATGGATCTACATCATATTTGTAGATCATAATCTTTGTTGCGAACTTCAAGAACGGGAAAACCCCCGAATAGAAAAGCACACAAAGAAGAGCTATAAGCCAAAAGCCATAATTTGTTACAATAAGCTTGATGTCTGAAAGCTTGAACCCTTCCTCTTCTATCTCCTCTTTTGTTTCTCCGGCTTCCTCCTCTTTGTCGAGTTTACGATCCATTACGTTATAAACAAGGAAAGAGATAGTTCCAATACAAAGAAGTAAAGCACCGAAAAGAACAGGGAAAGAAATATGTCCCATCTTTTGAGCAATCGGAAGACTAAACATCAATGCACAGGCTGTCCCTATTCTTGCCAAAGCAACCTGAATTCCTAAAGCAAGAGCAAGTTCATAACCTGTAAACCATTTAACAATAATCTTTGAAACGGTAATCCCGGCAATTTCTACACCAACACCAAAAGTGGCAAAGCCTAATCCTGCTATTAATACTTGAGGATTAAAGCCTAATATCGGTTGAGTAAGATGAAAAAATGGGGAGATTGCGTAATATTTTATTAAGGCTCCTAAAAACATTAAAAAGCATGCTCCAAGACCGGTGAACCTAACCCCCATTTTATCAAGGATAAGACCACCAAAGATAAGCATTAATAAAAAGACATTGAACCATCCATAAGCTCCTGTAAAGAAACCATATTGTGTCCCTGTCCATCCTAAACCACCTTCTTCTACGCTTTTCATAAGCAAGTCTTCAAGGGGAGCCATAACGTCAGTAAGGAAATAACCGCACATCATCGTAAAAGATACGATAATTAATGCACCCCATCGAGCTGCAGCAGAATCGCGCAGCGTTTTTCTCATTTTTTCAACCATTGTAATATTAGATGTTTAAATAATTTGTTTTCTATTGATGTAAAGAGGAACAAAAATTTACATTATGTAAATGGAAAAAATATTTCTAAAGCATAATGAAAATAAAAAAGTATCTTGACTATGCAAAAATAAAAAACAAATGCTCTTTTTATAGTTTTGTTTTCAACAAATTGCACTTTTGATATAAATTTGTGTATGTTTTTCATCAATTATTCAAATTGTCAAAGCATATTTCTCTCTTGACAAGTGATTTTTAGATGATTTTTTAATTAATAATATAATTTTATAATGAAACTATTTTTTTCAAATAACATAAAAGAAATTGATTCTCTAACGGTGGAAGAAGAAAATATCAGCTTATATGATCTTATGGAGAGAGCATCCGGAGCTGTTGCTGATGAAGTAATGGCACGTTGGAGTCAAAAAACTCCTGTTGTTGTTTTTGCCGGTCCGGGAAATAATGGGGGAGATGCGTTAGCTGTTGCAAGAATCATGGCTGAAGCAGGATATTCTGTTCAAGCTTACCTTTTCAATCCAAAAGGTAAACTTACTCCAGATTGTTTGAAAAATAAGGCTTTTGTTGAAAGAATGGAAAATGTTGAATTCTCAGAAATAGTGAAGGAATTTAACCCACCGGTTCTTGATGAAGATACATTGGTAATTGACGGACTCTTTGGAAGTGGACTAAATCAACCTATTGTAGGGGGATTTGCTTCAGTGATCCAGTATATAAATGAGTCTCATAGTAAAGTTGTTTCCATAGATATGCCATCCGGATATTTCTGTGAGGACAATACCAATAATAATTTCAGAAATATTATTAGGGCAAATCTTACTTTGACTTTCCAATTCCCAAAATTCTCTTTTATGTTTTCTGAATCTGAGAAATATACAGGAGAAGTTGTTGTCCTTGATATAAATTTAAGCCGTAATGCAATAAATAAAATCTCCACCTCTTTGTATTTGACAGAGCGTTTTGATGCTGCCAAAATCATAAAGCCAAGAAGCCGTTTTGCCCATAAAGGTAAATTTGGTCATGCTCTTATTGTTGCCGGCAGTTATGGGAAAATCGGAGCTTGTGTTTTAGCTTCCAAGGGCTGTCTTCACTCAGGTGTGGGCCTTTTAACGGTTCATTCTGCCGGCTGTGCAAACAATATTATTCAAACCTCTGTCCCGGAAGCCATGTTTGACGCAGACAAGCAGGAAAAGATTGTTTCTGAAATCAATAATATCAACACATACAATTCTATCGGCTTCGGTCCTGGCTTAGGAACAGATTCAAACACAGAATGGGCGCTTGAAAATGCTTTTAAACAAATTAACCGCCCATGTGTTGTAGATGCCGATGCGATAAATATTATAGCTAAAAACAATCATTTGCTTTCTCTTCTTCCTTCTTATTCTATTCTAACACCACATCCAAAAGAGTTTGAACGACTTTTTGGAGCATGTGAGAACAGTTTCCAAAGATTGAATAAAGCTATTGAAGTTGCTATTAATTTTAAGTTTATTATTATCCTTAAAGGTGCATTTACTGCTGTGGTTCTTCCAAATGGGGAAGTGCATTTTAATTCTTCTGGAAATCCGGGCATGGCAACAGGGGGAAGCGGAGATACTTTAACTGGAATTATTACAGCCTTATTGTCACAAAATTATACCCCGGCTGAAGCTGCAATACTTGGAACCTATGTTCATGGTATGGCAGCTGACATTGCTCTTACCAGAAGTTCAGAGGAATCTCTTTCTGCGGGAGATATAATAGACAATTTAGGTCATGCTTTCCGTCAATTGAGGCTTGCAAAATAACAGTAACTAAAATATAATCTCTTTTAATACTCGTTTTTTGATCTTTTGTAATTAAAACAAGAGATCAAGAGGGGAATAAATATTATTTAATCTTTTACACTGTATTATAAAAGATTAATTTTACAGCTGTTTTTATATTTTGAATATAAACTTCTTGTTAAAGCTTATCAAAGAAGGAAATATAGGCTTTTTAAGATATTGAAAAAAATTTAAAATTATTATAGATGAAGAAGTTATTATTACCGGTTTTGTTTATGGCAGCTTTCGGAGCTTTTGCTCAGGAGGCGACAAAAGTTACAGCAGGTAAACATAATGATTTTGGTTTAGCCTATTCTTTGCCAACTACAATGCTTGAAGTTGAGGTGCAAACAACCAAAATCAGTGTGAAAGCCGGCCCTTATTATAAGTATGCGGAAAAATATCTCGGCGTTCAAGAAATTGTCACTGAGGATATGGTTACTTGGGAGCTAAATAGCATCTCTTTAACTCCATATTCCAAGCCAAATAAAGATGAAAGTTATGTTGTCAAATTTAAATCCGGCAATCCTCCAAGTTTTTATCTTACAACTGACGGCATTCTTTGGTCTATAAACAGTGAGCCAAAGCAAATGGCTTATCCTCAGCAGGAAAATATTCAGGCTGACAAAAAAAATGAAAATCCATATTATACTGTTCTTTCTGAGGAACAACTTTCTGCAGGGTCAACAGCTAAAATGGCAGAAGTTGCTGCAAAGCAAATTTACCGTATAAGAGAAAGTAAGCTTAATATTTTGACAGGAGATGTTGACCAATTGCCTGCTGATGGGGAATCTTTTAAATTGATAATTTCTCAATTGGAAGAACAAGAGGCTGCTCTTACTGCAATGTTTATTGGAACAACAAAAAAGGAATACATTACCAAAAAGATTCAGATCACACCGGGAACAAAAGATTCTAAAGAAATCTTATTCCGCTTTTCAAAATATCTTGGTGTTGTAAATTCTGATGATTTGGGTGGCGCTCCAATTTATCTGGATTATAAAGTCGTTGAGAATCTTTCAGAGCTTACAGAGGAGCAAAAGAAAGAGAAAGAGAAAAACAAGAACAAAGGAGTTGCCTATTTGCTTCCCGGAAAAGCTAAGGTAAATATTCTGTCAGGCAATAAATCTTTGGCAGAATCTGAAATACAAGTTGCTCAATTAGGCTCTGTATATCAATTTCCATCCAATATATTTGATGATAAAAAGATGCCAGCTAAAGCTTTGTTTAATCCAATCAGCGGAGGCATAATCGAAGTTATTCAATAAATATAGATTCCTTATCATCCCTAAAATAGAAAAGCCCATTGGAAGAGTATTATTATATTTTTATTTATAATAATATTTCCAATGGGCTTTTTTTTTTTGAATATGTTATTTAGGCCAACAAGTCAGTTTATCTTCAATATCAGGAATTGATGAAGCTCTGAAAATTGGGCTTTTAATACCTATCCTTTTTTGACTGTTATAATCTTTCAAAGCTTTTATTGCATATTTCCCTAATAGAAGTATTGCAATTAAGTTGACAATTCCCATTATAGCCATAGAGATATCAGCAAGATTCCAAACCAATTGCAGACTTATTAAAGACCCTCCCAATGTCATAACACCAACAAGCAGTCTGTAAGAGGTCATAACCCATCTCTTTTTTGTAAAGAAAAGTATGTTAGCCTCTCCATAATAATAATTTCCCAAGATTGAGGTAAATGCAAAAAAGAGTATGGCGATAGAAACGAAAGTACTCCCGATAGAGCCAATCTCGCTTGAAAGTGCAGCCTGAGTAAGCTGTATCCCATTTAAAGATGTTGTGGAATGAAGATCAGAAAACAGTATTATAAAGGCAGTACAGGTGCAAATAATTAATGTGTCTGTAAAAACTCCCAATGTTTGTATAAGACCCTGCTTTACCGGATGAGAAACATAGGCTGTTGCCGCAGCATTAGGAGCAGAACCCAAACCTGCCTCATTAGAAAACAAGCCTCTTCTTATTCCCTGCATTAAAGCCGCTCCAACTCCTCCTCCAATAGTCTGTTCTAAGCCAAAAGCATTTTCAATAATCAAAGATATTACTCCAGGAAGCTTTTCGATATTAAACAAAACAATACCGATAGCCAGAAATATATAAAGAAGAGCCATAATAGGAACGATAACACCTGAAACAATAGCAATCCTATGAACACCACCAAAAATTATAGTCAACGTCAATGCAGAGATAATAATTCCTATCCAGATTGGATCAATGCTGAAAGAGTCTTGAAAGGCCAAAGCAATGGTGTTTGCCTGTAAGGAATTAAAGATAAGTCCAAAAGTGACTGTTATGCAAACTGCAAATAAAATTGCCATCCATCTCAACCCCAAACCTCTTTGAATATAATAAGCGGGACCTCCAATATATGAATCTTTTCCTTTTACTTTAAACATTTGGGCAAGAGTCGATTCAATAAAGGCTGAGGCTGCTCCAAGAATGGCAATAATCCACATCCAAAAAACAGCACCCGGTCCGCCTATTGCTACAGCGGTTGCAACTCCTGCCAGATTCCCAGTGCCAACTCTTGAGGCTAAAGAAATACAAAAAGCTTGAAAAGAAGACACCTGATTTTTTTCAATACCTTTTGCAGCTCCTTCTCCAAGAAGAAAAAACATCTCTCCAATTTTTCTGAATTGAACAAATCTTGTTTTTATACTAAACCATATTGCTGCTCCAAGCAACATGGCAATCATTATGTACGTCCAAATGAAATTATTTAAAAAATCAACTAATGTCTCAAAGACTGTCATATTTTAAATCTATTTTAAAGTGAGTAAAGAATTGGATTGTTTCACAATGATAATAAAATATTGCCAATTATAGCAAATGTAAAAGCATTGGAGCGTTTTGTTTTACAGTATATTAGAGATATTGCCTATTTGCAATTATTTAATTAACTAATAATTAGCCTTTGCTATCAAAATATTAATCTAATCTATAATAATATTATTGAAAACTTTTTAAAGTTTAAAGATTGCTGTTTTTTTAATCTTTACTGTTTAATAACAATAACAAAGAGCAATAATGTTTACCGCCATTTCTTTATTTTTTAGTCGGACAGTAATTCTTAAAACAAAAGACTCTCTTTGAAAATGATTATTACAACATTCTCAAAGAGAGTCTTTAAATATATAAGTATCAGAATTACTTAACCTGATATCTTTTGTTCAATAGGTCTAAAACTTCAGTGGTTATATCATATTTAGGCTGAGCAATTAAAATATTATCTCCCATTGTATTGCTGAAGATAAATTCGTATTTCTTTTGAGCGTTAAATTCTTTAAGGAAATTATGAATTGTATCATTAAGCTGAGAATTCATCTTTTGTTGTTCTATCATAATTTCGTTGTTAAGACGCTGGCTTAGCTCTTCAAGTTCGTTTTGCTGTTTTTGTAAACGATTAGCTTCCTCTTGAGCACGCTTTTCGCTAATAAAAGCATTTGTTTGTACTTTCCTTTGAAATTCAGCAACTTCCTTTTCAAGTGCTCTTCCTTTTTCTGTTAAAGTAGCTCTTGAATTCTCTTGCTTTCTCAACAAAGCCTCATTAAGATCTTTTGCATAGTTATAATTAACAAGCAGTGAATCTATATTAATGTAAGCAATAGGAAGTGTTGCAGAACTTACCTCTGTCGCAGTTGCAGGTGCAGAAGTTGATTCTCCAGTTTTAGGAGTACATTGAGTAGCAGCTAAAAGAATTAAAGATGTTGCAACAGCACTTTTTACAACGTAATTGATTTTATTCATTTTCTTTTATTGATATGTTATTTCTCATTTAATCATTTATTAGATCAAAAAGATGTTTATTAGATTGAGCCTCACGGTCCATTTGTTTGGCGCAACCTATACCTTTCTTTCTAAGGCTTGGATTTCCTGAAAGATGGGTGTTTGGAAACTTCCCATTCTTTACAAAGATTATTTTAATTGCTAAAAGCGCAAATGATAGAGCCACTATGACTCCTGTAAATATTACTGTTTCCAACATTTGTCTCTATATTTGTGAATGCAAATATATATTTTATCATTGTAAATGATACGATTTAAACGATATTTTCATTCTAAAGACAAAAATATCATTTTTATTTGACATTTTTGCCTTTAATATATAATAGGTATAAACAACATTTAAAAGTATTTTATATGGAAATAAATGAGTTATCACCCAGTTTGATTTGGCATTATTTTGACCGGATTACCAAAGTGCCGCGTCCTTCAAAGAAAGAGGGCAAAATAAGGGCTTTTCTAATAAATTTTGCAGAAGAACATAATTTGCAATATAAAGATGATGAGGTTGGAAACATTTTAATCATGAAACCTGCCACCAAAGGATATGAGAATCGTAAATCTATTCTTTTTCAGTCTCATATGGATATGGTTTGTGAAAAAAACAACGATACGGTTCATGATTTCGACAACGATCCTATTCAGACTTATATTGATGGTGAATGGGTAAAAGCCAAAGGAACTACATTGGGAGGCGATAACGGTATCGGTATTGCTGCCGAACTTGCTATTCTTGCTTCCGATAATATTGAGCATGGTCCTATTGAGGCTCTTTTTACAGTTGATGAAGAGACCGGCCTTACAGGTGCTTTTGCAATGAAAGAGGGTTTCTTTAGTTCAAAAACTCTTCTTAATCTTGACTCAGAAGATGATGCTGAGATTTATATCGGCTGTGCAGGCGGTATTGACACTACATCTACTTTTACTTACATCCCTCAGAGTGCTCCTTCCGATTATTTCTATTTCAAAATAGATGTAAAGAATCTTAGAGGCGGACATTCCGGTGGAGACATTCATGAAAGAAGAGGAAATGCAAACAAGATTCTTACCCGTTTTCTTTTCTCTTGCATGAACAAATATGGCATTGTATTATCTTCTATTGATGGAGGTAATTTAAGAAATGCAATTCCTCGTGAGGCTTCTGCTGTGGTTGGCGTGCCATTTAAAGAAAAGGAATCTGTAAGAGTTGATTTAAACTTGTTTATTGCTGATATTGAAAACGAACTTTCCTCTATCGAGCCAAACATTACTATCACTCTTGAATCTGTTGAAAAACCGGAAATATGCATTGATTCAAATACAGCAACAAATCTAATTCTTGCTCTTTATGCTGCTCCTCATGGTGTTATTGCAATGAGCCATGATATGGAAAATCTTGTTGAGACATCAACTAATCTTGCTTCTGTAAAGATGAAACAAGACAATCAAATTGTTGTAGCTACAAGTCAGAGAAGTTCAGTTGAATCTGAAAAATATGATATTGCAAATACTGTTGAAGCAGTATTTAAACTTGCAGGCGCTTCTGTTTCTCATGGAGACGGTTATCCGGGATGGAAACCAAATTTAAATTCAGAGATTATGAAAGTTGCAGTAAAAGCATACGAAGATCTTTACAATATTACTCCTGCCATTAAAGCCATTCATGCCGGTTTGGAGTGCGGTTTGTTTTTAAAGAAGTATCCTGGTTTGGATATGATTTCTGTTGGACCTACAATGAGGGGAGTGCACTCTCCTGATGAACAGCTTCATATTCCTGCTGTTGAGAGATTCTGGTATTTGCTTGTGGAGATTCTTAAAAACGCTTAGTCTTGAAGTTGTCAAATTTTAAGGAAGCAACCAAATGATTTCTTCTTTTTGCAATTTTGCAGTCTCTAAATAATATAACAATGACCATTACTGCTCTTTTGCGGTAATGGTCATTTATATTATAAAACATACACATCAATAAAAAAACAATACGACCAATAAAAGTATCCCCTTTTATTATATGCTATTTGGTTTTTACCTGTTTTTTATAGTCTGCGATAATTCCTTCTGTAATCCAACGAGCCAATGCCTGCCTATTGTTGCTTAAAACCAAGCGTTGCTGATCTCTATAATTTTGTATATTACCCAATTCAAGAAAAACTGCAACGGGAGTGGAATTTTGTAATACATATAAATTCCTTGAACTTACAGACCCATCAAACCCCCTGTTTGGCTGATGCTTGTCATATTTTTGATTAAACGTGCGTTGAATGCTTAGCGCAAGTTGTTTGCCTTTCTCGCTTTTAAGTGCATGATAAAAGAACACATCAGTTTGTTTGCCCTTGGCTCTGCTGTCTACATGAATAAAAACAGCACGTTTGTAGAGAGCTTTCTCCTTTCTGAACAATTGATTTATAGCCTCACATCTTTGTTTTAAGCGATCTAATTGACCCAATGGAATGGCTTTACCCATGCATGTTTCGTTTTTGCTGTTTTTCAACACTTCATCCTCCCTTATACCATCTTTAGGATCCTGTATAATAAAATGTACTTTAGCACCATTCATCATCAATTCTCTCCCTAATCTAAGGATAATATCATAAGCATACTCATCTTCATGAAGTTGATGACCTTTATAATTGCCTATAGCACCCGGATCAGGACCGCCATGACCGCAAACCAAATAAAAAACGGCATTCTTTAATTGTGTGGAACTTTTAGTGAAGTTTGCATTCTTTTTGCCAAATAAAGTTTCATAACCTTTGGCGTTTGACGATTGTTGAACCACATTTTCATCGGTTGTAGCTCTTATACTGTTTGATGCTAAAATAGGTAATGTAATAAATAGAAGATTGAATAATAGAAGTAATGATAATATAGTAAAACTTTTTCTCATTTGTATATTATTTATTTTTAATATCAAGGTACAAATGCTCAATTTATACACCTTTTGTTGGTTGTCTCTTATTCCATTTGGATGAGTTATGTTAATCCTATAATCACAATACTCTACGATAAATGAATAATAATTAAACTAATCGAGGCAATGTCAAAGTTAACTTAATTATTTTGAAAATATATATTAAAAAATGCTCTCAGCTCCAATTGACTGAAATATGAGTAATTTAAAGCCATTTATACTCGTATTCCCCTTTTCTCATTTATCGATACCAACAATAGGTGAGAAAACAACTTTTGAACTATTGTTTTACCAATTTATTGGTATTGATGAGACCTCTTTAAATTATGACTTTTGTATCAGAAAAAATACAAGAATTATTATTTATGAGAAAAATTACATTATCAAGCCTTTTACTATTAAGTACAATATCATTCGCAGGAGATATTGAATCTGTAAACAAAGGAAAGACTATTACAAATAATATCGACAATACCAACTCTAATATAAAAAATGATATAGAAGAGGAGAATAATAACTCTTCAGAAAAAATTACAATAATGGGAACAGTTAAAGATGTTAATGGTGAGCCATTAATTGCTGCTTCTGTTTTTGTTGAGGGTACTAATATTGGTACTATAACTAATGATAGGGGCGAATTTGTTTTGGAAAAAGTTCCTTCTCACAAAAAGCGTATTTCTGCTTCCTATCTTGGTTACAAAAAACAAACATTAAGATATGTAAATCCTCTCGATGTTAACATATCTCTTGACGGCGATGAAAATTTGTTGGATGAGGTTGAGGTTTTCGGCAACAGACATCTAAAGCAAGAGAAGCTTGATTATATTTCCCGTCTGCCTCTTCGCCCTAATGAGCAAATTCAGAGCATCTCTGTTATCTCAAATAAGCTTATCGAGCATCAGGGAACATTAAGTCTTGCCGATGCTGCAAAAAACGTTGTCGGAGTTTCAACATTCGCAACTTATGGAGGAGCAAGCGAGTCTCTCTCTGCAAGAGGTTATAGGGGTATTCCAACTCTTAAAAACGGTGTCAGAGTTAATTCCGATTTTAGAGGTCAGGGCTTCCTTACAGATATGCAGGGCATTGAGTCAATACAGATGATTAAAGGTTCGGCAGCCATTACACAAGGACTTGCTTCCGATCTTGGCAGTGGTGGTGGAGTTGTAAATGTAGCAACCAAGACACCTAAGTTTATTAATGGAGGAGAGGTTACTCTTCGCTATGGAAGCTGGAATGCCGTAAGACCAACTTTTGATATTCAGCATATTTTAGACAAAAATAATAAGACAGCTTTTCGTGTTAATGGAGCTTATGAAAAGTCTGACAATTTTAGAGCCTATGTTGAAAAGGAGAGAATATATATTAATCCATCTTTCGAGTGGCGTCCAAATGATAATTCAACTTTGACATTCGAAATGGATTATCTTCATGACAAGAGGACTCCAGATCGTGGAACGGTAAACTTGGCAGCCGATTCAATCAATGCTCTTTATGATTTGCCGAATGATAAATTTCTTGGATTTGCTTCCGATAGAGTTTATACCGACAATATGACTTTCTCTTCGCGCTTTGTTCAGCGTCTTAATGATAATTTCTCATTTAATGTAGGCGTGTTTGGGTCATTTTTAGATACTGACAATCAAGGAGCAAGCAATACTGTGCTTAAAAGTGCAGCCAAAAAAGGTGAATACAACATTCGGACAAGAAATATGAACTATGCAACTCGAAAAGATAACAATACTACTGTTCAGATGGACTTGGTTGGCAGAGATGTTTATACAGGACCTATAAAGCATACTTTTCAAGTCGGTGCAGATTTCCGTCATACTTATACAAACACTCAAAGCTCTTCTGTTCTTATCGATACTATTAATGTTCTGGCAGATGTGTCAAACTCATTGCCTGCCGCTATTAATAATACTCTCAAGGTCAATCCGGCAACAATAGCTTTTGATTATAGCTATGGCTTGATGGTTCAGGATGTGATTACATTTAATAAATATATTAAAACATCTTTGGGGGCACGCTATAGTTTTGGAAACAGTAAAAGCGGAGATACAAAAACTAATGGTAATGCATGGAATCCAATGGTTGGCGTTATCATTTCTCCAATTAAAAATCTTAACCTTTTTGCCTCTTATACAACCTCAACAAGCCTTCGCTCGGCTTCTAACATGCAGCTTATCAACGGTGTTGAGGTCCCTGTTGGACCTTCTGTTGCCAATCAATTTGAAACCGGTATCAAGTCTGATTGGTTTGACAACCGTTTGAGATTTAACTTGACACTGTTTCATATTAATAACAGCAACCTTTCATATTCTATCTATGATGATGATTGGAATGCTACCGGTTATTATGGCAAAGCAGGCGACCTTACAAGAAAAGGTATAGAAACTGAACTTACCGGGCGTCTTTTTGAAAATATGGAGGTGATTTTAGGCTATGCCTATTTGAATGCGGCATATCATAACTCTCCGGCATACATGGAGGGCTCTGCTCCAATGAATACTCCAACTCATACAGCAAATGGATGGGTTAATTATCATTTTAAAAACACCATTCTAAATGGTATGACCATTGGACTTGGTGCTTTCTACACAGGAGAGCGTCCTGTTACCGACTATACTCTTAAAGCCACTCACGCAAATACTCAGCCCGGCGTTAAACCATTTAATATGGATGCATATACTACAGTTAATGCTAAAGTTGGTTATACTATTAATAGAGTAGGTCTAAATCTGTTTTTTAATAATATCCTTAACTCAACTGGCTACAGCTCTTATTACAGAGGTGGATATATCAATCCTACCGATCCGTTTAATTTCGCAGCACAGGCTGTATATAGATTCTAAATGTCATATTTCAAGTGAAATGTTTTAAATATAAGTTTTGATAATTGTTTTAATTTGGCACAATCTTTTCTCTATTCAGCATAGGGAAGAAGATTTACATCAAGCCACTTCTGTAAAGAGGTGGCTGTTGTATTTATTGCCATTTGAATATCTTTTCTTGTTAAAATGAGGGTATGTCTTCGTTAAATGAGGATTCTGAGGGTGAAAAATTAAATAATTACTATATTTTTTTACTTAAAGATTGTGTGGATAAAAATTTTTATGCACATTTGCAGTGTAAAACTATGGCGGTGTGGTGTAGTGGTTAGCACGTGACATTCTCATTGTTAAGACCGGGGTTCGATTCCCCACTCCGCTACTAAATGGCCGGTATTTATACCGGCTTTTTTTATGCATAGAAGTTTTGATTTAATGCTAATTTTTAAATTAATAATATATCTATTTGCCATAACTCACCAAAAGATGAAAAACCAAACATAAGGTATATAAATGGCGCATTTGTACCTTAATTTAAGAAATATAAAATTAAAAAATTAGACAAATGAAAAACATTTTCTTAATCTTGGCAGTCTTATTTGCATCATTAAACCTTTCGGCACAAGACTGGCCCAATTACGGCAGATATGCCAAAAGTAACAGTGAAATTACAAAGCCGGTGAAAGTTGCCTTTATGGGTAATTCAATTACAGACAACTGGGGCTCTCAAAGACCTGACTTTTTTAAGTCAAACAATTTTGCAGCAAGGGGTATAAGCGGACAAACTTCATATCAAATGCTTATTCGTTTCCGTCCTGACGTTATTGATTTAAAACCTAAGGCTGTAGCAATACTTTGCGGCACCAATGATATTGCTAAAAACAATGGCGATATATCTTTGGAACATGTTTTGGGCAACATCATTTCAATGTGCGAATTGGCAAAAGCTAACAAGATAAAAGTGCTTCTTTGCTCTGTGCTTCCCGTTTATCAATATCCTTGGAGAAAAGAGATAGATGCAGTTCCTCAAATTGCAAAACTTAATGAAATGCTTAAGGAATATGCCTCAAAAAATAAAAATGTAGTCTATGTTGACTATTTCTCTGCTATGGCTGATGAAAGAAAGGGCTTGCCTCAGAATCTTGCAGGTGATGGCGTGCATCCTAATGCTGCCGGCTATGAAATAATGGAGGGCATTATACTTAATGCAATAAAGAAAAATGTGAAGTAATAAATGTAGAATTATATTTTACAAGAAAACTGCAGGTTGCTAACGTGCAACTATTATAGCAAAATATATATAAAATAATATTTGAAAAGAAAGGGCATAGGTTTGTGAAATCTATGCCATTCCTATGTTATGCCAATCAAAAAAAGCTTTCTCGGATTATTGTCTTTTTGAGTGATTGTGATTAAGACTTAATGCTCTTAGCCTTATAATATTCAGTATAAGACAATGCACGATTGCAGAAAAGAAGTTGTCTTCATTGGAGAAATTTAGTTTTTCAAATCTTGTAAGATCAAGATCTGAAAAATCAATTTTCCCGTCAAATTTCTTTGGTCTTCCTTTTCTGCCTGTTCTGGATTCCGTGGTAATATACATCAAATGTGCATCATCTCTGAATCTGGAAATAAGATGGAATCCCATCTTGTTAAGTCCTTGATAAAAAGTTGACTTTGCAAACCAAGAATCCGCTACCACATAAGAAGTCAACTTTAAAAGTAACTCCTTCTGTTTTTCGATAGCAAAAAGATACCAATCCACCAGAGTTCACTTCGTCATTTCCAATGTTTTCGAATTAGGAGTCTGAACGGCATATAAGGATACACAATCTTTTTTGTCTGCATCAATCAAAGCTACCCCTAAAATTTCAAGACCACGCATCGCCTTGTCATGACAACCCGACCAACCCCGACCAATATGAGGTGTCTCCTTCCCACTTTTTGAAATAAAGCTGGGATCGATGGCTACAGCTTTACGCTTACCAGTTAAGATCTCTTTAGAGAGTTCACGGTTAAATGAAGCCCAGTCAAACTCCTTTGAGAAATTTTGTCTGAATCGTTGTTCCGAAGAAGAGGAATATCTTCCAAGTTGAAAAAATTTGATTCTTTTCGGAATTACAACGTACAGCAAAAGCGTCTCAAGAAAGAAATCCGGGAATCTTTTGTTTAACTTTGCGTTACTTCTCGAAAGAATATCTTTACAGATACCCATATATTGGTTAAGGATGCTTGATTTCAATAGTGTGATTTAAAAATGTTGTAATCTTTAAATTTACTAATAATAAGCGGCTTAACTAATTATTTTTGTGGCTATTTTTCAATATGTCTCATTGTTTTTCAAGCTCTTATTTTAGTTTTTACCGAAGTATTATTAAATAGAAAAGGACTTTAAAAGTACTCTTCATGACCTCACATTTTTTAAGTTACAAAACTAATGATAACACTTTAAATGTGAGATGTTTAGACGATGGAAAAATTCGGACTTCCTGCGGTCATTTTCGGACAAATCGTTACCGTTTTTGTCCGGTAGGGAATATGTCTTATACTGAAAAAAGTTGACTCCCAAAAAAACAAAACAATGGGAAGTTA
>JAUNSR010000039.1 GCA_030539115.1 Bacteroidales bacterium | reverse complement strand
AATTTCAAATTCAATTTAAAATTCTTTCTCTTTTTAAATTCATCATCAACTATTCTTCTCAAAAGAATATGTTTATTTAATAATTGTAATCTTATTAATTATATATTTCAACTGCTAAAATTTAATCAGGAAGAGAGTTAATGAATAATTCAAAAAAATAAACTATAGGCTATAGAGTCAACAACAAATTAATTAAAAAAATATTTTAAGTAAAAATCTTATCTTTTTTTCTATTTAATAATAAATATCGATACTAAAAGAAAAGTGTTTTCACATTTTAATTAAATCAATTTAATATTTTAAGTTATTATATTAAATTTGCGATTAAAGAAACAGCAAACACCTTAAATAAGATGCATATTAAACTATTTGAGTCTAACTCTAAGACCGATCAACTAAAGAAAATTTTTATTGATTTTTTCATTCGTAATGGAGCAGTAACTATTGCAGATATATCTAAAGAGACCGATTTAAGCATACCTACCGTAACAAAAATACTTGGAGAAATGCTTGCCGACAACATAGTCTTGGACTGTGGAAAAAGCGAGCATAGCGGTACAAGAAAAGCTACTTTATATAACATCAATCCTAATATGGGCTATTTCATAGGTGTGGATATTCAACGCTCTCTAATAGCTGTTGCATTAACAAATTTTGCCGGTGAACTTCTTAAGTTTAAAATATATTCTGATTTCAAATTAACTGATAATGAGTCATCCTATATTAGACTTGTTCAAGTAATTGAGCAGTTTTTAAACGAGATTACCATAGATAGAAAACATATCTTAAACATCGGATTAAATATTCCGGGTCGTATAGATACTACAAATGGTATATCATATTATTACATGCACCAAAAAGAGGAACCTATAACCTGCTCTTTGGAAAAGAAATTCAATATTCCTTTTCAAATAGACAATGACACAAGAGCCATGTGTTACGGAGAATATATGTGCGGAGTAGGAAATGGCGAAAAGAATGTGATATTTGTTAACATGAGCTGGGGCTTAGGAATTTCTATTATTTCTGATGGCAAACTTTATTATGGCAAATCAGGCTTTTCAGGTGAATGGGGGCACATGCATGTTTTTGATAATGAGATTATGTGTCATTGCGGCAAGAAAGGATGCCTAGAAACGGAAGCTTCAGGATCTGCAATTTACAGAAAATTCTTAGAAAACTACAAGAGTGGCCATACCACTATTTTAAAAGATAAAATCGAAGCAGGAAATGAAATTGTGCTTAATGACATACTTGATGCTGTAAAAAAAGACGACATCCTCTCAATTGAGCTTATTGAATCGGCAGGTCGCACTTTAGGTAAATACATTGCAGGGCTTTTAAACATTTTCAATCCTGAACTCCTAATATTAGGAGGCTCGGTAGGTGCCATTGGTGATTATTTGGCATTCCCAGTTAAAACAGGCATTATGAAATACACACTTAATTATGTAAACAATGATACAGATTTAAGAGTCGCCACTCTCGGGAACAAAGCCGGAGCTATTGGTGCCTGCATGCTAAACAGGAGCAAATGTTTAGGGTTGATTAAAAACAACTTTTAACCAACTATATAAGGTATTATTATAATAAAAAAGCTCGCTTTAAAGCGAGCTTTTTTATTCTTGTATTTTATTCAGAATCGGAAGGATTTGTACCTGTCTCCCATTTAGGAATAGACAACAACTCTATATCAAATATCAAAGTTGAATATGGCAATATAGATGTCGAGCCATTCGAGCCATAAGCTAAGGGCCAAGGGATTACGACTCTCCATTTATCACCAACTTTCATCTTTTGTAATGTTGTTGTCCATCCCGGAATTACCCCATTTACCAAGAATGTAGAATAATTAGACTCATCAAAAACAGTTCCATCAATTGTCCATCCCTTGTATTTAACAGCTACGGTACTTGTATAGAATGGAGTCTTGGCATCTTCACTGCCTGATTTAATTCTATGATAAAGGACTTTGAAAGATGGAAAAGAAAGATTAGGCAATTGATTATAATATTTTACGCCATTTGCATCTAACGAATCGGTTACTTCAGTAAAATAAGCTTCATTTTCCAGTCTCCACGGTTCATAATCTTCAGAATCATCATCAAAACAAGAGGTCATCATAGTGGACGTAATCAAAAGGAAAAGAAAGTAATAAACTTTATTCATAAGGATAATTGTATTATAAATTCAAAAAGCTTAAAGTGCAGAAAAAACAACCGCTCCATGACAGCTTTTCGATAATTTTAAATTATTTGCGATATTACAAAAAATATCTTATTCTATAGCCTTAAAATTCAACTTTTGGAGCCTTAGATGCTTCCGCTTCAGCCTGAAAATAAGGCTTTTTATCGAAACCGGCAATATTTGCCACTATTGCAGCAGGGAATCTTCTAACTGTAACATTATAACTTTTGGCAATTTCATTGTATCTGTCTCTTGCCACAGTTATTCTATTTTCTGTTCCTTCGAGCTGAGCTTGAAGTTCAAGAAAGTTCTGATTGGCTTTCAAATCGGGATAGTTTTCAGTTATTGCCAACAACTTTCCAAGAGCTTGAGAAAGCTCTCCTTGAGCAGCCTGATACTTCTTTAAAGATGCCTCATCAAGATTGTTTACATCAACAGTAACTTGTGTTGCTTTTGCTCTTGCTGCAACGACATTCTCCAAAGTTGAATTTTCGTGACTTGCATACCCCTTTACAGTATTTACAAGATTAGGGATTAAATCTGCTCTTCTCTGATACTGACTTTCAACTTTAGCCCATTGTGAATCTACTTGTTCTTCTGCGCCAACTAAACCATTATATGAGCTAATACACCAGCCTGCAAAAGCAGCTATTACAGCTATAATAATGACTGTTATAATCAGACCTTTCTTCATTATATTAAGATTAAATTATTATTTATAACAAAAGAGAATCATTATTGATTAATAATTATAAAATATCCACAAACTCCATACTAAATATGCAGACATATTAATAATACAGAATTTGTGGAAATATGCAATTACTCAGCAACCTTTTTCAAAAGAGTCTTCATAGATACTTGGTCACAAATGATATTCTTCAAATCTGCAATTCCAACTCTTTCCTGCTCCATAGTATCACGATAACGCAATGTAACGGTATTGTCTTCCAATGTCTGATGATCTACTGTCACACAGAATGGAGTTCCGATAGCATCTTGACGTCTGTAACGTTTACCTATAGAATCTTTTTCATCATATTGACATTTCAAGTCGAACTTCAAATCATCAATTATCTGACGAGCTTTTTCAGGGAAGCCATCTTTTTTAGTCAACGGCATAACAGCTACTTTAATAGGAGCAAGAGCAGCAGGTAATTTAAGAACTACACGAGTCTCTCCATTTTCAAGTACCTCTTCAGTATAAGCAGCAGAAAGCACAGAAAGGAACATACGGTCCACACCAATAGATGTTTCAATAACGTAAGGAACATATGATTCTTTTGTTTCAGGGTCAAAATATTGAAGCTTTTTGCCTGAATACTTCTCATGACTCGACAAGTCGAAATTTGTTCTTGAGTGAATACCCTCAACCTCCTTGAATCCAAAAGGCATTTCAAATTCTATATCAGTTGCCGCATTAGCATAATGGGCAAGTTTTTCATGATCATGGAAACGATATTTCTGATCGCCAAGACCAAGAGCTTTATGCCATTTCAAACGAGTCTCTTTCCATTTCTTAAACCATTCCAATTCTTCTCCAGGACGGACAAAGAATTGCATCTCCATTTGTTCAAATTCACGCATACGGAAAATAAACTGACGGGCAACAATTTCATTTCTGAAAGCTTTACCAATCTGAGCAATTCCAAAAGGGATTTTCATGCGTCCTGTCTTCTGTACATTCAGATAATTAACAAAAATTCCTTGTGCAGTTTCCGGACGAAGATAAACTTTCATTGAGCCATCTGAAGTAGAACCCATTTCTGTAGAGAACATCAAGTTAAACTGACGAACTTCAGTCCAGTTTTTTGTTCCTGAGATAGGACAAACTATATCATAATCAAGAATAATTTGACGTAAATCATCAAGATTATTGTCATTTAATGCTTTTGCAAAACGAGTGTGCAATTCTTCTCTTTTTGCAGCATGCTCTAAAACACGTGGATTAGTAGAACGGTATTGAGCCTCATCAAAAGCATCGCCATATTTCTTGGCAGCTTTCTCAACCTCTTTATTTATTTTGTCATCAAACTTTGCAATTTGATCTTCAATTAGCACATCCGCTCTATAACGTTTTTTTGAATCTTTATTATCAATCAATGGGTCATTGAAAGCATCAACATGGCCTGAAGCTTTCCAAATAGTTGGATGCATAAATATTGCAGAATCGATACCTACAACATTTTCATTTAGCAATGTCATACTCTCCCACCAATATTTTTTAATATTGTTTTTAAGTTCAACACCATTCTGACCGTAATCATATACTGCTGACAATCCATCATATATTTCACTTGACTGAAATACGAATCCATACTCTTTTGAGTGTGAAACTAACTTTTTAAAAACATCTTCCTGTTGTGCCATATCTATTTTACCTAATTAATTTTCTTTTATATATAATCATTTTTTAACATTAAGGCTTTAATGCCCCCAATTAAAGACTCTATTGAAGGTTTTCCCTAAATGTTAATTGTCAGTTTCTTTTATTTAGGAAACTTCTTCCTCACTTTGAAGCCCACAAAGTAAGTAATTTTTTCGATTATATTTGTATTTTTGCAGGTATAGAGATATATTCTGCTGATAAAAAAAAGTGAAACTTAGTTTATTACTTTTTTTATGCTTACTTTCTCATTTCTTGAATATTGTAAAGTTTCCAAATATGAGTAATATTGACGAGTCTGATAAAACTCCTTTCCTTGATGAAAATGACCTTGATTCATCTTTTGAAGATGACAACACAGAAAATCATTCTAAATACAAAGTAGCCTCTGTGCCTTCTGATGAAATAAAACATCATCTCTCAGGCATGTATCAAAACTGGTTTCTTGACTATGCCTCTTATGTAATTCTTGAGAGAGCAGTTCCTCATGTCATTGATGGTCTTAAACCGGTACAAAGAAGAATTCTTCATTCCATGAAGAATCTTGATGATGGGAGGTACAACAAAGTCGCAAACATCATAGGTCATACTATGCAGTACCACCCTCATGGTGATGCTTCAATTGGCGATGCTTTAGTACAGTTGGGGCAGAAAGACTTGCTTATTGATTGTCAGGGGAACTGGGGTAATATTCTTACCGGAGACAGCGCCGCTGCTCCTCGTTACATTGAAGCTCGTTTATCAAAATTTGCACTTGAAGTATTATTTAATCCCAAAACGACAAATTGGAAACTCTCTTATGATGGCCGAAACAAGGAGCCTATTACTCTTCCTGTAAAATATCCTCTTCTTTTAGCTCAAGGAGTTGAGGGAATTGCTGTTGGACTTTCTTCAAAGATTCTTCCTCATAACTTCAATGAAATACTTGATGCTGCAATTTCCTATTTAAATAATGAGCCATTTGAGATATTTCCTGATTTTCAAACAGGGGGATATATTGATGTATCAAAATACAATCAAGGAGAAAGAGGCGGTTCAATAAAGATTAGATCAAGAATAGAGAAAAGAGATAGCAAGACACTTGCTATTATGGACCTTCCTTACGGAAAAACGACATCTACTCTTATCGACTCTATTCTCAAAGCCAACGATAAAGGAAAAATAAAAATTAGAAAAGTCGATGACAACACATCAAGTCATGTTGAGATCCTTGTTCATTTAGCTCCCGGAGTCTCTTCTGACAAAACAATCGATGCCTTGTATGCTTTCACAGATTGTGAAACCAGCATTTCTCCAAATTGCTGTATAATATCCGATAACAAGCCTCATTTCTTAAAAGTAACAGATATTCTTAAGCAAAGCGTAGAGAGCACTGTCGAACTTCTTAAACTTGAGCTTGAAATCCAAAAGAAAGAGCTTCAAGAGCAGCTTCATTATTCTTCGTTGGAAAAAATATTTATTGAAGAAAGAATATATAAAGACAAGGAATTTGAAGAAAGCAAATCTATGAAAGAGGCTATTCGCCATATTGACCAAAGGCTTACTCCATTCAAATCAAATTTTATCAGGGAAGTTACAGATGATGATATATTAAGGCTTATGGAGATAAAAATGGGAAGAATATTAAAATTCAACTCAGAAAAAGCCGATGAACTTATTGCCAAAATGCTCAAGCAAATTGAAGCAATCGACAAGGACCTTGCCAATATCATTAAATATACAATAAAATGGTACACTCATTTGAAAACAAAATATGGGGCTCTTTATCCTCGAAAAACTGAGATTAGAAGTTTCGACAATATCGACTCTGCTAAAGTTGTCGAGGCTAATGAAAAGCTTTATATCAATCGGGAAGACGGCTTTATTGGAACTGACCTAAAAAAAGATGAATTTGTATGCAACTGTTCTGACATTGATGATATTATCATCTTCTATAAAGATGGCAAATACAAAGTAGTCAAAGTTTCTGAAAAGATGTTTGTTGGGAAAAATATATTATACCTTAATATTTTCCACAAAAATGATTCCCGTACTATATACAACGTAGTCTATCGTGACGGGAAAGATGGTCAGCACTATATTAAAA
Source organism: Bacteroidales bacterium (assembly GCA_030539115.1). Taxonomy (GTDB): domain Bacteria; phylum Bacteroidota; class Bacteroidia; order Bacteroidales; family JAUNSR01; genus JAUNSR01. Next base: position 19,988 of record JAUNSR010000039.1, on the reverse strand, counting down.
GATTTGCCGTCACAGGCATTACCAGAGACAAAGAATACGACATCACCCAAGGTAAGCCTGGATCAAGGATTGTTCATTTTACTGCCAACCCTAACGGGGAAACTGACATTCTTAAGATTACGTTCAAGCCAAAGCCAAGAATGAAACAACTTCAGATAGAGAAAGATTTTGCTGAAATAGCCATAAAAGGGAAGCAATCTATGGGGAACATTCTTTCAAAGAACGAAATTCACAAGATTGTTCTTAAGGAAAAAGGCGGCTCAACCCTTGGAGGAAGAAAAGTATGGTTCGATTCGGATGTAAACAGAATTAATTATGATGGCCGTGGTGATATTCTTGGCGAATTCAACACCGGAGATCAAATATTGGTTATCCTTGAAAACGGAGAATATTACACATCAAATTTCGATGTTAATAATCATTATGAGGACAATATTTATTTGATTGAAAAATTTGACCCGCATAAAATATGGACTGTGGCTTTAAATGATGCTGATCAAGGATATCCTTACATTAAAAGATTTAAGCTGGAATCATCTTCAAAGAAACAATCATTTATTGGAGATAATCAAAAGTCTTCCGTAATTATCATTTCTCAAAATGAATATCCTGTCTTTAAAGTTACTTTCTCGGGTAATGACAACTTCAGAGAGGCTTTGACTATTGATGCAGATGAATTTATTGGAATTAAAAGCTTTAAAGCTAAAGGCAAGCGTCTTAGCACTTTCTCAATTGGAGAAATTAAAGAACTTGAACCTCTTCAAAAAACTAAAAACATTTCTCAAGGAAATATTGATGAAAATAATTCTAATGAAGATAATGAAGAAAGTGACGAAGGGGCATCAAACAATATCTCTTCATCTGATGTTCTTGATGAGATAACCGGACAGGGAAAACTTTTTGATTAGATAAATATGCCAGAAAAAACACTTTGTATTTTTTTATTTCTTCTTTTGACGAATAATATTTTTTGCCAAAAACAAGAGCCTTTAAGAACTATCGTTTCTTCCACGACTATAGGTATGGGAAATTCCGATATCCTTGATACCTATCTTACCCCTCTTGATTATAAAGGGTGGTCTCTTGAGATAAGGAACGAAAGAATGCAAGCTGCAAAAAAGGGCAATGGCAACAGGATAAATCAGCAATTAATCTGGGGAGACTATTCTTCCAACAGCAATCAGGCTGAAAATGGAATGATAATATCCTGTTTTGGAGGTTATTCTTTTGGTACTTTGTGGAAGAAACATATTTCAAAAGATTTAATCCTATTGGGAGGAGGGTATGCTTCTGCCGAAACTGGTTTTATCTACAATCTAAGAAACGGGAATAACCCCGCTTCTGCAAAACTTTCTTTGAATACAGGCATAACAGGCATGGCTCTTTATAGATTAAACATAAAGAGTATGCCTATTACTATTAGATACCAATGTTCAATTCCTATTTTTGGATGCTTCTTTTCACCTCACTATGAACAATCTTATTATGAAATTTTTTCTCTTGGCAATTGGGATGGCATTTTTCATGCAGCTTCATTTCATAATCAATTCAATATGGACAACTATGTTTCATTTGACATTCCTATTTCATCATTAAGTTTAAGGATTGGTTATTTAAATACTATTAGAAACACCAATGTAAATGAGATAAAAAACAGAAAAGTTAATCATTCATTTGTTATTGGTTTTGTAAAAACTTTTTATCCATACAGCAAAAAGAGTAGTATTTCCACTTCTCGGGCCATCTATAATCCAATGTTTTAACTTTCTAAAACATTGGATTATATCTAAATTACTATTATTTGGATAATTTATTTTACAAGAATAACGATAATGAATATAAGATGAGATTTGTGTCAGTTTTAATTACATAGATTAGCATCTAACAATAGATATATAAATGACGTATTTATACCTTGGTGAAAAAAATTAAATAATATATAAATGAAAAAATTTCTCATTATACTTTTTTCTTTTATTGTTGCCTCATGTGTTGAAGAAGAGCAATTTCAAGACACACCTCAAGGCAACTTTGACGCTTGTTGGAAAATATTAAACGAGAAATACTGTTTTTTTTCTTTTAAAGATATTGATTGGAATGATATTTATTACAAATACAAGCCGCAAGTATCTTCCAACATAAAAAAAGACTCGCTCTTTAACATACTTAATAATATGCTTAAAGAGTTAAAAGACGGACATGTAAATATTTACTCACCTTTTAATGTAGGCAGATACTGGGATTGGTTTGAAAATTATCCTGAAAATTTTAATGAAGATATTCAAAAAAATTACATCGGTACAAATTACAAAATCGCCTCCGGCATGAAATATATCATGCTTCCCGACTCCATTGGATACATTTACTATTCGAGTTTTTCATCTTCAATAAGTAATTTGGGATTAGACTATATATTGGCTTATTTTGCGAATACCAAAGGAATAATTTTCGATGTAAGAAACAACACCGGTGGCGCTCTGACAAATGTTGAGGCTATAGCTTCGAGATTTACCAATAATAAATATCTTTCAGGATACATAAGTCATAAGACCGGCTCCGGTCATAATGATTTTTCAGAGCTTTATCCTTTTTACGTCAATCCATCTGAGAGAATCCATTACAATAAACCTGTGGCTGTTCTTACAAACAGACACACTTTCAGTGCCGCAAACAATTTTGTCGGTGTAATAAAAATACTCCCTCAGGTTACAACTATCGGTGATATTACAGGTGGCGGCAGTGGTCTTCCATTCTCTTCTGAGCTTCCCAATGGATGGTCAATTAGGTTTTCTGCATCTCCCATTTATGATAATGAGAAAAAACAAACCGAATTCGGTATATCTCCTGATATAAAAGTCGATATGACAAAAAAAGATATGGAAAACGGGATTGACACAATTATCGAAACCGCAATAGACTTTATATTAAGCAGGTAGAATATTTTTTATATGTCAAAAATCATATTTTGAAGCATAAAACCCTCTCATAATTGCCTCTATACTTGTTTTGGACAGAGCTGAAATCAAAAAAAAAATCAAAAAACATACTTTTTCTATTGCAGAATAAGAAAATGCACTTATCTTTGCAATGCAAAAACAAAGCGGATGTGGTGTAATTGGTAGCCACGCCAGACTTAGGATCTGGTGCCGCGAGGCGTGGGGGTTCGAGTCCCTTCATCCGCACCTCTTTGTTTTCAGCGGATGTGGTGTAATTGGTAGCCACGCCAGACTTAGGATCTGGTGCCGCGAGGCGTGGGGGTTCGAGTCCCTTCATCCGCACCATCGGAACATTAAAGCTGCTTTTTGCAGCTTTTTTTGTTTTTATATCTTCCCGATTCCGACAGTACAATTTCAAAAGTCCGATTTCTATCCAATAAGGATTCCAAAAATCTTAATCATTCTCTTTAAAATCCCCCCTAAGTCTATTTATATCAGTTATCGTAACAATTATTTATCGAACAATAACATGGAATTCAGGTTATAATTTTATCATTCATACAATTATAATCAATGATTTACTATGCTTTTACAGATCGAGAATTTGACGTTTTCCGACAAGATATTGAATACGGCAAAAAATTTTCTCACAGATTTAGGGTTTTCCCCCTCAAGGGCTGATATGTGGGACAGGATCATAATCTTAGTCGTGATTTTGGTTTTAGCATTTCTTGTATACCTTCTTTTCAATAAAGTTATTATAAAAATTGCAGGCTATATAGTTAACCACACTTCCACAAAATGGGATTTAATACTCTATAAAAAGAAGTTTTTTCATAGAGTGTTCTTGTTGATTCCACCTCTTATTATCATCATTTTTCTTCCTATTGCTTTCTCCTCAAAATATGCTTCCTTTTTAAACATTATGGATAAGGCAATCACCATTTATCTCACAGTTGTCACAGCCCGAATAATTATCTCTTTAATAGAAACCTGCTTTGATTATTATTTAACCAAAGGAGATAAATCTTATCAGCAATATAAGAGCATCATAGATATGTCACGGATTTTTATTTATGCTTTCTTATGTTTAGCCATAATAGGAATTATATTAAACATGGATATCAAAGGGGTTATTACCGGTTTAGGAGCATTTGCCGCCGTAATTGTTTTAATATTTAAAGATACTCTTCTTGGATTTATTGCAGGCATCCAGCTAACACACAACAAAATGATATCTGTAGGCGATTGGATTACGGTGCCAAATACCGGAGCAAACGGCAATATTATAGAGATCAGCATTCTTACAATTAAGGTCCAAAACTTTGACAACACATTTGTCTATGTGCCGGCTTATTCCCTTGTAACATCTTCTTTTCAAAATTGGATTGGGATGGCTCAGTCCGGTATCCGCAGGATTAAAAAGCCTATACTTCTTGACATTAATACAATCAAAGAGATTGACAGTTCAGACATTAGTAAGATTGTCAATGACAATACCCTTTGCTCATATCTATCAAACGAGGGGAAAACAACATTTCAATCGCTTGTCAATGATTTCCAGCCTGCCGCCTCAACAAATATGGGGATGTACAGACTTTGGATTACTCTCTTTCTTGAAAATCATAAAAACGTGACTACAGATCCTTACATGATTATTAATGATATGCCATCCAACGGTGCCGGACTTCCGTTGGAAATCATTTTCTTTATCACTACTACAAACTGGAATTTATATGAACAAATTCAATCTACTATTTATGAACAGATGATGGGAATGGCTCCAAAATTTGGACTTAAAATATTTCAGTTTGATGATTGTATCGCACTTAAACAATAGATGGCCGGCTTGGATGGTATGAATATTTATTAAGCCGAAAAGAATATAATTTTTTATTCATACAGTTGACACACCAACAACTGTATAAACATGCCATCTAAATGTGTAAATAATTAAAAATAAACCATCATAATGTAAATAATTTTAAAAGAATTATAAGTTACAGTTATAAATTTAGCTTATCTATTGCGCGGATATCTATTTTTTGTAATTTTCATTTCAAATAACACCAATAGCTAAATATTATAAATATTGATTATTGGTAATATTCCATTTGTATATAATTTATTTTTTAACACTAAGGCACAAATGCACCATTTATATGCCTTTTGTAAGGCATCTCAACTTTAGGTGAGTTATGGTGATTTCTGCCGCATATTATATATGTGGAGGTTTATTTCTAATAGAGATTGAACGAAGTATAAGCGCTATGAAAAGATTGTACATATTATTTATTATTTGTACCTGCATTCAAATAAATACATTTGGGCAGGATATTAAAGAAAACGGACCGATATCTGATGATTCTTTAAAAGTTGTTGTAGATGACACCACAAAAATGGTAATGATTAATAATGTTGATACCACTGCTGTCAATACAGGTGATTCATTAATCAATAATAACATCGAAATCAAATTGTCTAACGACAGTATAATATCGTCCGATTCATTATCCGTCATATCTGATTCTTTGCTCTCCGATACGGTTATTGTAAAAACCATTGAAGAGAGAATTTATGAGGCTCCCCTTAATACCTCATTTCCCATCACCTTTTATCAAGGGGAAACATCTGATACCGCCAGATTTGTAAGAGTTCCATCAAAATTTCTAAACGATTTTTACGTTTTCACATGGAAAGACTATAACTGCACTTTGCCCTCCGACATGTCTCAAGATACGACAATTGTACTTATCGACAGAGTCGCTCCAATAATAGGCAATTTTTCTATATACATTTTCAGGATTGGTTCTGGTCCTCGATTCAGAGACATAATTGCTTCAATTTCAAAAACCGGAGAAATTATTGACTGGATTGAAGCAGGGGCTTATTATCAGGGAGATGTAAGAATAAATGTCAGAGAGTGGGAGATTTCAAGGATGAGGATTATAAGTGTTACCGAACTTCTTGTATTTAAACCTGAGGCTCTATTGCTTGACCAACATGTCCAATCTTTAGTTGCTTCAAGAAGAGATACTCAATATACAATTTCTTCTACCGGAAAATTTAGAAAAAAAGCCTATATCAAGTATCAAGACAGAGAGTATGACCGTTCGTATATTATCAATAAAGACAAATATTTGAAAGATGGGAAAGAGATTGCTCTCCCAAGATAAATTAAAAACATAATATTTTTACCTGCAATCTATGCAGTTAAGAAAAAGGAGGATATTGTTTCTTTAAATTACAGTGATAATATCCTCCTTAATTAAATACGATTAATATGGGACATCCCTCTCTTTGAAACATTTTTGGAGTCTTATTTCTATTTTATGTCCTTGAAGCTACATTGAGAAAAAAACAGATGCATTTAAATCAATTATGGAATATTATATCTTTTCATATAGACGAAAGTCAGAAATGAGTGTTACTAATTCAAACAGTTTATCTCTTAATAATGGTATTTAATTTTTATCTTGGGCTTAATAATAAATCTGATTGCCTGTGAAGGTTATAGTTTTTTCTCTCTTTTGCTCAATTGTTATGAATTCTCATACTGAGACTTATATGTAAATTTTCAGTTATTTGCTTATTTTATAAGAATAACCATCCATTCTTTAATTTTAATTATTAATTTTTTTATTTGACTTAAGTAAGTTTGATTTAAAACTTATGTATGTTGTTAATCAATCTTAAGTATCTTAAACATATAACTTAAGTTATTTAAATAAATTGACAAGCAAAATTTTAAAATCATTGGGTATAAATTAAAACTTACCAATAATAAAATTGAAGTTTAGTTAAACAACCTGGTATAAAGTATTTTATTAAATAAATAAACTGATATAGGTGTGGAATTCAATTTACAATAGTTTGTTAGAAGCTGACAAAAACCTCGCATCTCCGGTTGTAAATAAAATGAGCATATTGAAAGCGTGCTTATAACTTTCATGTCAGGCTAAATTCCGGACAAACAAATAAAATGTCCAATCAGGTGTAGCAGAAGTTTCTATGGAAAATGAAAACCCGTCAGCAGCACTTTATCTTTAAAGCTGTAAAAAGCAGCTTACAAAAGTGCATGACACTATCGTGAGGTATAAAAACACATCATTATAAATGCCGTTGATTGGGGCTTCTATTTAAATTCCTTAATCGATAAAATTATACGCTGAAAGAGTAAATTAACAAATTGAGAAAGGTTATTAAAGCAGAAACAATAAGTAGAAATCTTTTGAATGAATAATTGTAATCTTTACGTGAAAAAACGTCAGATCTAAAATTGAATATTTTCATAATGCTTTAGTTTAAAATTCACTTTAGATGGAATGCGTTTTATGTCATACTTTGATGAATGAATGATAAATAACGCCGGCTTTAGATAATTGGTGCAATTATAGCATCTTTTATATTATTTATTATATTTTTAATAGCAAATTATTACTAACACTAATTCACGAAGCATGCTTAATTAGATTATATTTAAATACCGCTTAAAAGGAATAAATATTTTCAATCAAAGGCACGCAACAATTAGCCCTATCTCTGTTATAAACAGGCATTCATATCAATTTTAATTATTGAAAAATGATATTATCAGGAACAATTCTTATTTAGATAATCATTTACATTTTTATCTTTCCCATTAGGGATAAAACTTATCGATATTAAAATTATCTGACTCCAAACATCTTCCACAGATAAGCAACAACACATTAAATTATAATGAATACAAATAAGCGATTATAAAATGGAAATATTTAACGACTTTAATACTCTTCAAGTGCTAATAAAACAAAAAAAAATATTTTATTTGTAAAATAATTGATTTTTAATGAAGAAATTTATCATCTGTCTCTGTTTACTATTGTGCGCCTTCTTATCTAATACTTATTGTCAACAAATTAATGGAAGGGTTGTGGACAATTACGGCATGCCCGTTAAAGGGGTTGCTGTGATTTTACAATCAATTGATTCGTTATTAATAGATGTTGCCACTACCGATTCACTTGGAATATATAATTTCAACAATAGGATTCCCGAAAGATACAGACTTATGCTTCAGCATCTTTCCTATAATGCATTTATAAGAGAATATTCAGACACAAATATTCCTGATATAGTTCTTGAAGAGAGAGATTATAATTTGTCTGAGGTTGAGGTCAAGGCAAACTATCCTTTAGTAAAGGTAGAAAGGAATAAGCTTATTTATGATGCAACAAATTTGAACAAGTCCATAATATCGACAAATGCCTATGATTTTATAAAATCATTTCCAAGCATAATGGAAAATAATGGGAGCATCGAATTAATAGGAGCCTCAAAATTAAAAATAATAATTGACGACAACCCCAGCTCGCTTGATAATGAACAGACAGTTGACTTACTGAAATCTATTCCTGTTTCAAGAGTAAAACAAGTTGAAATAATGTATAACTCACCGGCAAAATACAACTTTCATGGTGCCGTTATTAATGTTATCTTGAATAATGAGCAAAAATATTATTCACAATTCAGAGGAGAGGCAGGCACAGAATATTCACAGTCTCACTATGCTCTTGGAGATATATATTTGAATCTTAACTACAGCAATAAGAATCTCGTCTCAAATCTTCTATTAAACTGTAGCAAAGGGCGTATTTATGGAGGGGAAGACATGAATGCAGTGCATACATTATCAGACAAAGTTGTTGATATAATTCAATACAATGTACGCAAGGAGAAATTGGATGATTTTTCATTAAGAGGAGACATATCATACAATTTTTCAAATAAGGACAAGATATCAACATCTTATTATCATAAAAACAATGACAATAACAGCCATCGTAATGGTAAGACTGAATTTATTTATAAAGACCGGCAGGTAAACATAAGCCAAGCAAGTAATAAGACAAATTCAGCCCTTAACAATGTAAGGATCCAATTTGATTCTCATTATGACTTTCAGATATGGGCTGACTATACGCTCTATAATTCACCATCAGAATTAAGATTTGAGAATTGCATTGTCGATGATGACAAATATATCTATGAAAACACGGTAACTCAGGAAGTAAATAAGTTTACAATGGGCGGCAATCAAGATTTATCTTTAAATAAAAAATGGGAGATGAATTATGGATTGTTGTTCTCTTACGAGAAATACAAAGATTATATAGCTTACAATTATTCGATAAATGAATCTTTAGATGATTCAAGCATAAAAACACAGAATGATAAGCAAAGAGAAATATCCGGCTCGATATATGCAGATTTATATGGGAAAATTACTGAAAAGATAGATTTTAATATTGGAGCTGTAGGTGAATACTTTAATTCTAATTTCTATTCCGACAATAAAGAGACAACTTTATGGAACAAGTTTATGATTCATCCTTCAATGAGTATTAATTATAAATGTGAGAGTTCAAATTTTTTTCAACTTAATGTCACAAGCGATAAGTCATTCCCTTATTTCTGGGAAATGAGCAACCAAGTAAGCCCTTTAAATGCATATTCCTATGCATACGGCAATCCTAAGCTATTGCCATCTCAGGATTATAATGGTCAAATAGGATATTATTTAAAAGGGAAATACATATTTCTGGCATATTGCAATTATGAGCATAACAAGTTTGTTCAAATGCCATATCAATCATCAGAAAGTCTTTCAACGACATTTATAACAGAGAATCTTGATTTTGGACTGAAATACGGACTCTCATTTATACTAAAAGAAAATTTATTTAGTTTTTGGCATCTTCAGTCAACATTGCAAGGCTTTAACAACAGAAATAAAAAAAGCAATTTCTTTGACATTGATATTGACAACAGCGGATGGGTAGGCGCTGTTATACTTAATAATACATTTACGATCCCGAATCATGAAAATCTTCAACTTAATGTTAAAGGTGTGTATGTGACAAAAGGTATGGTACAAGGACTTTACAAACTTGGAAATTCATTTAATCTATCCTCTTCAATACGATATAAATTTATTAATGAAAAACTTGAATTGGTTTTTAGGGTAAATGATATATTAGATAAAGCAATGCCTATTGCCAAGGTAAAACAAGGGACACAAAATTCATATCTTAAGAAAATAAATGAAAACAGATATTTTCTAATATCTCTAAATTGGAATTTTAATGGCTATAAAAAGGATATGTATAAAGAGATAGACACATCGAGATACGGCAAATAATATAACCATTGCTTTATTTAATCAGTGACTCTAACTTTCTATAATTTTCACTCTTACAGACTTAAAGTTTCCCTCATCATCAAAAATTTTAAGTGTGTATTTCCCCGGGGACGGTGAACATGATATTTCATGGTTCTCTTTTGTGGAGCCAATGTATAGCTCATTTAAATACCAAAACACTTCAGCGTTTTTTCTTAAATGGGCAGCCTTGAGCACGATATTCTCTTTTTTACTCTCAAATCCTTTAGGCAGGTAGATTGTCATTCCGTTTTGAGGATAAATTATATCAAGTTGGTTTTGATCATTTCCTATACAATCAGGATGAAATGGGGGAAGAGATTCATAATCTGGATTGTAATATTTATAATAAGACTCCCATATCGGAGGAAGAACGAACCATTTTTTCTCTTTGATTTCGCCGGATACATAACACGACCTATTTACTCGATAATTTCCACTTTGGTCTAAAAGTATTATTTTATGATAAGGGCATTTCTTCGAAATAAGACAACTTTTTGGCACAAGAACAGTATCCTTTTCCTCACAAAAGCTATCAGCTAAAAAACCGCTTTTTCTGCAAACAGCAGCCTCCTGAATATCAGAATACGGAGGAGCGAACCATTCACCCTGTTTTAGCAAGGAAAAGACATCGAAAAGAACCGGAGCAGCATACCCAATTCCTGTAAGGCCGGCACGACCCTCTCCTGAAGCATTCCCGACCCAAACCCCAACAATATATTGAGGAGTGAAGCCAACTGCCCAAGCATCCCGACTGCCATAACTTGTACCAGTTTTCCATGCAATTTTTTTCATTGTCTTAAAAGATGACCAATCAGATTCCTCTTCGGGTCTGTTTAAAGAACTCATGGTTTCGAAAGCGCACCATAATGAACCCTTTGTCAGATAAGAGTCACCATCATTTCTATAATTTCTTACATCATAATCATATTCGGAAGTCACTAATGGGTGGAAATTCTTCAAAGACTGCTTCGAGGAATTATAATCGCGGGCTAAAGATGCATAAACAGAACAAATATCGAAAAGAGTGCATTCGGCTCCTCCCAAAATCAATGAAGCGCCATAATGAGATGCTGAATAATGAAGAGTAGTAACGCCCAATGTTTTTAGCAATTCATGAAATCGACCGCAATTATATGCAATCAACATCCTGACAAGAGGTACATTTAACGATCTTTTTATTGCTTCATTTGCGGCAACAGCTCCATGAAAAATTTTATTGTAGTTCTGTGGCGCAAATCCATCTATAAACAGCGGGACATCAGGAAGAAGAGAGGATGGCATGATTTCCCCCTCCTGAAGCATTGCAGCATACAATATAGGCTTCAACAAAGAGCCAGAACTTCTCTCTGCCCTGATTAAATCGACATCTTTTGCATATTTTGATTCGGAATTGCCAATATATGCCAAAACCTTGCCGGAATTGACTTCTGCTACAAGAATTGCAATATTATTTACTTTATTACCTTGATAAGTTTCAGAATATGTATTGCCTATTCTTTTTACATCTTTTTGCAGTGATGGGTTAATTGTAGATATATAAGGAGATGACTGCAATGATTTTCTATAATAATCCAACAAATGTGGAGCCTCATCAGGAAGTGGTTTTGGTGCTTTTGGAATTTCTTCCGACAAGGCTTCTCTGTAGGTCAGATCATCTATAACTCCTTTTTCAGAAAGTCTCTTTAAAAGTGCATCCTTTTTTGTTTTTAGATCTTTTCTGTTTCGTCCCGGATGAATTAAAGCGGGCGAATTAGGAAGAACAGCCAATGTTGCCGTTTCACCCCAAGACAATAAAGAAGATGGGCATCCGAAATATCTCCATGAAGCCGCCTCTATTCCTACAATATTACCTCCGAATGGTGCATAAGATGAATATAGTGCCAATATTTCATCTTTTGAATAACTTAATTCCAGTCTTAAAGCTATTACTGCTTCAATTATCTTCTCTCCAAAAACTCTTGGTTTGCCCTTTCTATGCAGCCTTACAAGCTGCATGGTAATTGTACTTGCTCCGCTGACAATTCTTTTATTTTTTATATTTTGTTTAATTGCTCTTGCAACAGCGAAAACATCAATGCCAAGATGAGAAAAAAACCTTTGATCTTCATAATTGACAATACAATGTTTAAACTTGTCGGATACATTCTTAGTTTCAGGGAAGCGCCATTGGGAATCAGCTGCCACGCGTGCGCTTAAAAATTCACCATTCTCTGAATAAATAATATCTGCAAAAGGTTCATTAAATAATCTTTGGGGCAAAATAAAATAAAATGCAGAAATTAGAAATAAAAGCAATGTGACAAAAAATATTTTTATAAGCTTCACAGAATTATCAATTTAAAGTATTTTATTCAATATAATTTTTTTATAATAAAATATATTTTTATTGTATATTTATGTAAATTTAATTTTTCATTTGTATTTCCAATTTAAAACACCGGCTTTTGTTTAAATACCATATAAAATAAATAAGAAAATGATGAAATTAATAAGAATTGCAGCGTTTCTGTTTACTTTTTTTTGTTTTTGTTATTGTGATAATAATGAAACTCGATTAAACCCATTGCCTTCATTTAATGATTATGTAGAGAGTTTTACTGTAGGAGATATTTCCAGATACAGCTCAATACAGTTAACATTGACAAGATTTATTCCTGAAGAAATGCAGAATAATGAGGAGATATGTAAATGTTTCAGCATTAAGCCAAAGGTTAAAGGCAAGATTGACATTTATGATGGCAAGAAAATAATATTTACACCCTCAGAGCCTCTTCAAAGGGATAGTAAATATACAGTTGAAGTAAAAATTGACAAGCTTTTCAAAGACGCTTCAAAAAAAGACAACTTCAAATTCAGCTTTAGCACTGTAGCTCCAAAGGCTTCGGTGGAAATTGTTGATTTCTCATCATCAAAAACAGATAAATCAGATATCAATTATATAATCACAGCCAATTTAAGACTCTCCGATGTTGAGGACAGCAGCGTAGTTCACGAACTCATTGGCAGTAAAGGAATAGGTAACTTAGCTTGGGATAAGACAAAGCGAAGTAAAAAGTTCAGTTTCAGATATAATGTTACCAATCCGGAAAAAACAGGGAAAGGCAGCATATTTATCAAATCAAATAATGAGAAATATAAGGAGGAAGAACTAATCTCTTTCCCTGTATTTTCAAAGGATGAATTTACTGTTTTCTCTATAGAAAGTATAAATGAGGAGGATGAGTACATAAAGCTTTCTTTCTCCCGTCAATTATTGGCGAATCAAGATTTTGACGCTTTCATCAAAACAAATATTCCAAGCCAGCCTAAATATCAGGTTGAGGGCAACAAATTAAAAATATGGATAAATAGAGACAATAATGTTAATGGCAGTAATAATACATCAAAAAAGGAAATTATAGAGGTAAAAAGCGGCATCAAGGATGCTGAGGGCAATACACTTGATATTTCAAAAGTTTCAAATAAATCTGATTTTATAAAAGAGATTAATTACCACGGTAAATACCCAGAGCTTGCTTTTGTCGGAGAGGGTGGCATAATACCTTATGGGGGCGATTATATTGTTCCTTTCACTGCAACCTCCTTAAGAGGGATAATAGTGAGAGTTATAAAAATCTACCAGAACAACATGGGGCAATTTCTTCAACAAAACAATCTTAACGGGAATGACCAAATAGCAAGAATCGGTGAGCTTCTATGCCGTAAGGTAATTTTTTTGGATGAGATGGGACATTATGATATCACCAAGAAGAATACATTTGCCATAGATTTAAAAGATTATATCGAGGTTGAGCCCGGAGCTCTTTACAGAGTAATTTTATCATACAATTATGATTTATCCGCTTATCCGGGTGACAATAAAAGAAAACCTACCAACAAGGAAATATTGGAGGAAAATGCAATCTTAGAGAAAGATGAAATTGAGCAATTTGGATTGAATTCCTCATATTACTATTTTAACGATCAAGGATGGAAGGATTATAATTGGAAAGAAAGGAATAATCCCACAAGTTCATCTTATTATGTAAACAAGTTTATATCCAAGAACATACTCTCAACAAATCTGGCCATCACAGCAAAGAATGGTGACCAAAACAATCTGTTGGTTTTTGTAAATAATCTAATTACAGCAAAACCTGAGAAAGATGTGGAAATAGAGGTTTATGATGCAAAAAATCAATTAATAGAAAAAAAGAAGAGTTGGGATAATGGATCTGCAGAATTTTTTTGTCGCAATAAAGTTCCTTATTATATAATAGCAAGCAAGGATGAGGAAAAAGGCTATCTGAGAATGGATCCTAATGAAAGCCTTTCATTAAGCACATTTGACGTTTCAGGAGATGTAGTAAAAAAGGGAGTAAAAGGATTTATTTATGCTGAAAGAGGCATTTGGAGACCTGGTGACACAATTTTTGTATCATTTATACTTAATGATAGAGATAATATTTTACCTGCTAATCATCCTATTACTTTTGAACTTTATAATCCGCTTGGTCAGTTATACTCAAGAAAAACAATATCAAAAAATATAAATAATTTTTATACGTTCCCAACATCAACCTCGGAAGAATCTCCAACAGGTATTTGGATTGGTAAGGTTGTTGTTGGAAATAATGTATTTGAAAAAAAATTCAGAGTTGAAACCATTAGACCAAACCGTCTTAATGTTCTTCTGAAATTTAATCTAAATATATTAACAAGAGATTCAATTAGTAAGGCTGAGTTGTTAAGTTCATGGCTTACCGGAAATAAGGCATCAAATCTAAAATATGAGATAACAGGAACTTTCATTTCTCAAAAAACATCATTTAAAGGATATGAAAGATATGTGTTTGATGATCCCGCAAGAATTTTCAATGCAGAAGATGTATTATTTGGAAAAGGAGAGACTGACAATGATGGAAATGCTTCAGTGGAAAAAGTATTTAAACTTGGGGTAAATGCTCCGGGAATGCTAAAAGCTCAATTCTTGACAAGAGTTTTCGAACAGAGCGGACAGTTTAGTATCAATTCCAATCAAATGCTTTATTCTCCATATAATTCTTATGTTGGAATATTTTCCCCACAAGAGGGCAACATACCTTTATTGACAAATAAACAGCACACTTTCAATTTAGTAAATGTAAATGAGTCCGGAAAACCTACTCCAAATAAGACTATTTTTATAAAATTGTATAAGGTCGAATGGTATTGGTGGTGGAATTCAAACAATGATAATATCGCCAACTATATATCATCCGGATATAACAGACCATTTAAACAATTTACTATTACAACCGACAACAATGGAATGTACCATTATAATGTCAATATTGGAAATGGTGAATGGGGAACATATTTTGTAGAGGCTGAAGACGTGGAAAGTGGGCATAAAGCGGGCATATTGGCATATTTCGACACCGAGGAAGGAAATGGGAATATGCTTAAAGGAGCAGATAAGGCTATGATGCTTAATTTTAAAACAGAAAAAACTGATTATCTTATAGGAGAAAAGGTAAAGGCTTCATTTCCATCTTCTGTTGGAAGCAGAGCCATTGTTACGGTGGCTAACGGTGGAAGAATTGTGGATTATTTCGAGGTGGATTGCAGGGATGGAAAAACAGATATTGAGTTTGAGGCAAAAGCTGAAATGATTCCAAATTCATATTTGACAATTTCATTAATAAATCCATATAAATCTACCAAAAATGATTTGCCTATAAGAATGTATGGTACAACATCGGTAAATATTGCCGATCCTTCAAGTCATCTGTATCCTGAAATTAAAGTTCCAAAAGAAATAAAGCCAAACTCTGAATTTAAAATAGAGGTATCATCAAAGAATAACGAGCCTTTTACATTTACTTTGGCTGTGGTGGATGAAGGGTTACTTGATTTGACTAAATATCCAACACCAAATCCGTATGATTACTTTTATGCTAAAGAAGCATCAACAATGAGGATGTGGGATATGTATAATTATGTTTTGGGTGCATATGGAGGGAAAATTGAGCAGTTATTTAGCATTGGTGGTGATGATGCTTTAATGAAAGGGCCAAAGGCTGTAGTTAATAGATTTAAACCTGTCACTTTATTTAAAGGGCCTATTCAGTTGGCTAAGGGAGAAAAAAAGATTATTTCAATGAAAATGCCTAATTATGTCGGGAAAGTCAGGTGTATGGTAATTGCAGGCAATACTTTAGGGTATGGATGCGCTCAACAGGATATTTTGGTTAAACAATCTATAATGATATTAGGCTCCATGCCGGCATCCTTATCACCGGGTGATATAATAGAACTTCCTATAACAGTTTTTTCTTTGGAAAATAAATCAAAGGCAGTTAATGTGGATATTTCTTCTTCTGAAATATTCGATGTAATTGGAGATAAAGCAAAGACAATTACTTTCAATGATGAGGGTAATAAAGTTGTCTATTTTAAAATAAAGGTTAAGGAACAGTTAGGCAATGGAAATATAAAAGTAAAAGCCGTATCAGATCATAATATTGCATATTGGGAGGAAGATATTCCAATAATATCTCAATTACAGCCGGTGCTTCAAAGTAAATTCTATTCTGTTAAACCGGGAGAATCGTTATCTCTTGACTTCAAGGGAATTGGTATGGATGGCACTAATAATGCAACCCTGCAGTTGTCTACTCTGGAAAAACTTAATATTCAAAAAAGAATTGATTATTTAATAGATTATCCATATTCTTGCCTTGAACAAATCGTTTCTTCTGTTTATCCATACCTATTTCTTAAGGAAATAACAGATTATTCACCGGATAAATTGAAAGAAATTGATGCAAAGGTTAATAGTGTGATAAAATTATTAAATAATTATCAGATAAAAGGAAGTGGTGAGTTTAGCTATTGGCCTGGAAGTACCTCGGGTAATGCATGGGGAACAATTTACGCAGTTAATTTTCTTTTACAGGCAAAGAGAATGGGATTTTTAGTGCCATCTGCATTATTAGATAATGCAGTGGAATATATTTCCAGAGTAGCCAAAAACTGGAACGGTATTGAAGGGTCCCCTAATTATGAGTCTGAACAAACGACACAGGCTTATAGACTGCTCGTTTTGTCTCAAGTCGGGAATGGCGGTGAAAAGAGCGCAATGGCTAGATTAAGGCAGGAAAAGAATCTGAATTTATCATCAAGGCTATTTCTGTGTATGACTTACATAATGGTAAACAGAATGGATTATGCACATAGCTTATATGAAAATTTTTATGAAGGAGGAAATACATTTAATGAGAGATCTTATCATAATACTTTCGGAGAACCATTAAGAGACAAATCTCTGCGTTTATTCATTTTAACTTCTTTTGATCAACAGAAGAATGGGAGATTACTTGCAAAGGAAATTTCTCAGGAGCTCTCTTCTGATAATTATTACAATACTCAAAGCTTATCATTTGCACTATCTGCATTGGGGTATTATTACGAAAAAGTAGGGAAACCATCAAAACTTGAGTTTGAAATTAAAACAGGCTCCGGATTTGAAAATATAGAATGTGAAAAAAGTGTATGGGAGACCCCTGTTGAAATAAATGATGGTAAAGGAAATGCCGAGATAATAAATAAAAGCAAGAGTGAATTATATATTACTTCCGTAATTAAAGGAATACCGGCTAAAGATGAACAGATAGAAACAGCAAATACTATATCTATAAAAAACAGTTTTTATGACACCGATAATAAGCCTATTAATATCAACTCTCTTACTCAGGGTGTAACATTTACAATGGAAACTGTCGTTGAAAACAATTCTCCTCTGACTGTGAATAATATTATGATTTCGCAAAAAATTCCTTCGGGATGGAACATATTAAATGATAGGTTTGTATTTAATAATGACTCGGTCAACAATAGCGTCAATTATCAAAATATTAGGGATCTTATGGTTGAAAGTTATGTGAGTTCATTAAAACCTAATGGAAAAATTGTTATTCCTATTAAAGTTACAACTTCCTATCCGGGCATTTTCTATCTGCCATCTTCAACTGCTGAAGATATGTATAATTTCAATATCTCCGCTTCTACTAAGAGTGAACAAGTTGTTGTAAAAAAGGAAAAAGAGTAATTAATTACATGTTAGCATAGAAGAGTAATTAAAATGTTAACCCCTTATAATGAAACGAACCCCGAGAGTCTTTAATGTGACTTTCGGGGTTCATTTATTAAAAATATTTTTGCAATAAGTTTATTAAAGACTATAACGTAATATATGTTATTGAAACATTTGAACCACTCTTTTTACACCTTTGATAAATATATCAATTTCGTCTTTCGTATTATAAAAAGAAAAGGATGCTCTAACAGTTCCCTCTACGCCAAGATATGTCATTAATGGCTGAGCACAATGGTGACCTGTTCTAACAGCTATACCTTGTTTGTCTAATAAAAGACCCATATCATAATGATGAATTCCATCTATAAGGAAAGATAAAACACTGCTTTTTTCTTTGGCATTACCAAATATCTTTACACCTGAAATCTTTAGCAATTCAGATGTTGCATAAGATAGAAGTTCATGCTCGTAATGAGCAATATTGTCTATCCCAATTTTCTCTATATACTCCAAAGCTGTTGATAAAGCAGTAGAGCCTATATAGTCAGGTGTACCGGCTTCAAATTTGTAAGGGAGTTCATTGTATGTGGTCTTTTCAAAAGAGACATTTGCTATCATTTCTCCACCTCCTTGGTATGGAGGCATATTATCAAGTAATTTTTCTTTTCCATATAAAACGCCTATACCTGTTGGACCATAAATTTTATGTCCGGAAAAAACGAAGAAATCAGCATCCAATTCTTTAATATCAATTTTAATGTGTGGAACCGATTGCGCACCATCAACTAAGACAGGTATATTGTTTAGATGAGCTATACTTATAATCTCTTTAACAGGATTAATTGTTCCAAGAACATTTGAGACATGCGAGATTGATACAAATTTTGTTTTATCAGTTATTAATTTTTTATATTCTTCTATATCTAATTCTTGATTTGAATTGAGAGGAATAACCTTAATTACAATTCCTATTTTATCTCTTAGCATTTGCCATGGAACTATATTTGCATGATGCTCCATTTGAGATACAATAACTTCATCTCCTTTTTTTAAAAAAGCCTCTCCGTAAGAAGAAACAACAAGATTGATAGATTCAGTGGTTCCTCTTGTAAAAATAATCTCTTTTGAAGAATTGGCATTTAAAAAATCCGCAACTTTTTGTCTGGCCTGTTCATGTGCTTCTGTTGCTTCTTGACTTAGAAAATGGACACCTCTGTGAATGTTAGCATTTGCATTGTAATAGCCATCTTCAATCTTTTGAACAACTGATATTGGCTTTTGGGTAGTGGCAGCATTGTCTAAATAGACCAATGGCTTGTTATATATTTTCTTTTCAAGAATGGGAAAATCTTTCCTTATCTCATTTATATCTTTCATTATTATGTACTTTAATAAATCAATATTCTATATTTAAACACTATAAGGAGTGTATTTATTATAGTATTACAAAATTAACAATATTCTCTATTATATTTGATGGATATAAATCTAATAATTGTATAAACCTTATGTTTATGCATTAAGAGATTTTGAAATTCCATTTTGCTATGTTTATAATAAAATTAGTAAGATTTCTTTCTTTTAAGTTATGTTTCTTTTAAATAATAATTCATTCAAATTAAAACTTATTTAAGTTATAACTCAATCAAATTATGACTCATATTGATTGATATTACTATTAATGAAAATTTAAAAAACATCATCATGCCTATGTCTGAGACTTGGACAGGTTTGAATGAAGAATTACTATTAACGTACATTTTAAAAAAATATCATCAGTCGATGCCTG
>JAUNSR010000038.1:23714-27975 GCA_030539115.1 Bacteroidales bacterium | reverse complement strand
AATACAAACCAAACAAAAATATATTTAAACCCTCCATTAGACCCAAAAATCGTTAATATCAAAATTGTGACAGATATGACAATTAAAATCGACAATGAAAATTTAAAAATCGACGGTAAAAATCGATTTTCCGACGGTCAAAATATTTTTTCCGACGGTCAAAATTTGAAAAACTTAAATAGAAAATTTGAAAATATTTTATGTTGCTGATAATCAGATGATAAAAAATCAGCTTGTATATATGGCATTGGGAATCGCTTGTGTCAAAAATGTGAAGTGAAGAAAAATGACAGAAAAACGAGTGTTTCTTATACTGAAAAAAGTTGACTTTGTTTACATCTTATAATAGCTGTTGTAGCCACTTGTTTTGAGGAGTTGGTTACCGAAAGGATATGAGGGCTTCAGTAAATGGCGATTGTTAATTATCAGTTTAGATTGAGATTAAAAATATTAATTGACAAATTTTTATATAGAGCAAAATTCATATTACATTTGAAAATATTTGAAAAGCTTTCTGAAAATATATTTGCAGATAATTATGCACTATGTATTTTTAGCTATACTTTGTAATTGATAATTAAAAGAGTATGCCAATCTCTTTTAATTGATAAATATTATTTTAATAATGGAAATTTCAAAAAACTATTCTTTATTACAACATAACACTTTTGGAATGAATGTAAAGGCAAAATATTTTGCTGAATATTCTTCAAAAAATGAGTTGATGGAGATACTTTCTTCAACTTTATTTAAAGAGAATAAATCATTTCATATTGGTGGAGGAAGCAATCTTCTTTTCAAAGGCGATTATGACGGCATAATACTCCATTCTGCGATAAACTTTATAGAAAAGACAAGAGAAAATGAAGATAATGTGTGGCTCAAAGCAGGTGCAGGAGTTGAATGGGATTGCTTTTGTGAATATTGCGTAACCCATAATTACTATGGAAGTGAAAATCTTTCATTGATTCCCGGCGAAGTGGGAGCTTCTGCCGTTCAAAATATTGGAGCATACGGTGTTGAGGCATGCGATATTATTGATGAGGTGGAGTGTGTGGAGATAGATTCTTTGAATGAGAGAGTTTTTAAAAACATCGAGTGCGGCTATGGATATCGGGATTCTGTCTTTAAGAAATCTCTTAAGGGTAAATATATTGTAACTGCTGTGGTTTATAAGCTGATGAAAAAACCTTGCTTTAAACTCGAGTATGGAAATATTAAAAACAGCCTCGCAGGAAAAGATATTAATCTGAAAAATATAAGAGAGACAATTATCGAGATACGCAGAAACAAGCTACCGGATCCTCATATAACAGGAAATGCAGGCAGCTTTTTTATGAATCCTGTTGTAACTATGGAAAAGTTCAACCAATTGCAAACACTTTATCCACTGATACCTCATTATAATGTTTCATCCGATAAAGAAAAAATTCCCGCAGCATGGCTTATTGAACAATGCGGGTGGAAAGGCAAAGAGTTTGGAGGGGCTGCCGTTCACGATAAGCAATGTCTTGTCTTGGTCAATAAAAACAATGCCTTATGGAGTGATGTCGTATCACTTGCAAATGAGATTTGCCGTTCTGTAAAAGACAAGTTTGATATTGATATTTCTCCAGAAGTGATTTATTTATAGCTTATTATATTAACAAAAGAGATAAAGGCAAATGCTTGGATGGGAGATTGTCGTATCTTTAATGATAAGTGGGTATTCGACCTTGTCTTGTTTTCCTGAAAATATAATTATAATAAAATGAGAGTTACTGTTCTTGGAAGTGGAACATCCACCGGTGTTCCTGAAATAGGGTGTACCTGTGAGGTATGCACTTCAAAAGATAAAAAGGATAATAGATTAAGAGCTTCCGTTGTTGTTCAAACTGATAATAGTAATATTCTTATAGATTGTGGTCCTGACTTTAGAACTCAAATGTTGAATACCGGTATTGTCTCATTAACTGGACTTTTAGTAACACATACACATTATGACCATATAGGCGGAATGGATGATTTAAGACCTTTTTGCCGTCATGGCGCTTTTTCGGTCTATGGAGAAAGAAGAGTCTGTGAAACATTGATGGACAAATATTCTTATATGTTTCAAGACCATAAATATCCCGGTGTTCCAAACATTGATCTAATCACAATTCACAGAACGCCATTTGAGATTAATAATGATATAATCATTCCAATAAGACTTTTCCATTATAAACTGCCAGTTTTAGGCTATAGAATAAAAAACTTTGCATATCTGACTGATTTTTCATTTATTAATGATGAGGAGCTGGATAAACTAAGAGAACTTGACTGCCTGATTATTGATGCATTAAGAAAAAAACAACACATGTCGCATCTTTCTCTTGACGAGGCTTTGCAGCTTATAAAAAAGATAAATCCAAAGAGAGCTTATCTAACACACATGAGCCATCAGATGGGGCTTCATGAAACGGTTTCCAATGAATTGCCTGAAAATGTTTTTCTATGCTATGATGGAATGACTATAAATGTGTAAATATGATATTGTTTTGAATTTCATTTTGCTAATAAATGCTAATGGAATATAACAAAATTATACAGAAAGATAGATATTGGTAAATATTTTAATATTTTTGCACAAGAAATAAAACAAAAAATTAAAATTACTGATTTTATGAATAAATTAAGAGCTGCCATTATTGGATATGGCAATATTGGCAAATATGTATTGGAAGCTTTGCAGGCTGCCCCTGATTTTGAAATAGCAGGTGTTGTTAGAAGAAATGGTGATGAAAATAAGCCATCGGAATTGTCTCAATATCCGGTAGTGAAAGATATTAAAGAACTTGAAAAGGTGGATGTGGCTATTTTATGCACACCTACAAGGAGTGTCGAGAAATATGCAAAAGAGATTCTTGCTCTTGGAATAAATACAGTTGACAGTTTTGATATTCATACCGGTATTGTCAACCTAAGAAAAGAACTTAATCAGACGGCAAAACAGCATAATGCTGTGTCTATAATTTCTGCAGGCTGGGATCCGGGAAGCGACTCTGTAGTTAGAACTCTTCTTCAGGCTATTGCTCCCAAGGGAATCACTTATACTAATTTCGGTCCCGGAATGAGTATGGGACATACTGTAGCTGTCAAGGCTGTAGATGGCGTTAAGGCTGCCCTTTCAATGACTATTCCAACAGGAACAGGTATTCACCGTCGTATGGTTTACATAGAAATTAAGGATGGATATAAATATGAGGATGTAGCCAAGGCTATCAAGGCTGATGCTTATTTTGTGAATGATGAAACTCATGTAATCGAGGTGCCTTGTGTAGATGATTTGCTTGATATGGGACATGGAGTTCACCTGATAAGAAAAGGCGTTTCGGGAAAAACCCAAAACCAACTTTTCGAATTTAATATGAAAATAAACAATCCTGCACTTACTGCTCAAGTATTAGTTTGCGTAGCCCGCGCAACAATGAAACAGGCACCAGGCTGCTACACTATGGTTGAAATTCCTGTGATCGACCTTCTTTATGGAGATAGAGAGGATTTGATAAGTCATTTGGTATAATAGAATAATATCATTTGTAAGAATAGATGTTTATTATATGAATAAACATTATTGTTGCTATGAATTTTGGAACGTCATAAACTTAAATTTTTTCATTGTCCGATGATATTTAATATTTTAAGTTTATGGCGTTTTCTGATAATATAAAAAATTTACTTTTCTAATGTAAATAATATAACTTTGTTTACATCTAAATAAAAGGTTGTATTAATCCATCATTAAAAGCCTATTATGAAAACTATTAATTTGCCAATTTTTAAAAGTTTAATGTTGATCTCTGTTTTATTGTTTTCCCTTTGTTCATGCAATGCACAGCAGGAAAACAAGCAAACAAAAGTAAAACCAATAGAATTGACTAAAGTTGACTTTTTGAAAAAAGTTACGAACTTCCAAACTAATCCTGAGAGTTGGAAATATCTCGGTAATAAACCTGCTATTATTGATTTCTATGCAACTTGGTGTGGCCCATGCAAGCGTCTGGCTCCAATTTTGGAAGAGATAGCAAATGAATTTGACGGCAAAGTTGTTGTATATAAAATAGACTGTGAAAAAGAACCTGATTTGGCAAAACAGTATCAGATAAAAAGTATACCGACTTTGTTTTTTGTCCCAATGAAAGGTGATCCAATAGTTGTTAAGGGAGCTTTAAGCAAAGATCAAGTAAAACAATATATTGCATCTTATCTTTAAATAAGATAAGATTCGCCTCATCAAATG
>JAUNSR010000038.1:0-23614 GCA_030539115.1 Bacteroidales bacterium | reverse complement strand
CATTTTTAAAGCTTACGCTTTCAAATGCTTATTGAGTTCGGCTTTCATTATCTTTAAATAAGATAAGATTCGCCTCATCAAATGCATTTTTAAAGCTTACGCTTTCAAATGCTTATTGAGTTCGGCTTTCATTATCTTTTGAATAAATAAAGTGAGCCATATTGAGGTAGTGCTGTATCCAAAATCCAAATTTTTGGAGCAGTGATTGATTATGATAAATAAAAATTAGATGTAATTGGATATTCAATTAAAAAATTATTTAATTTTGACAATTGCAATGCGAAAGTAGCTCAGTTGGCAGAGCACAACCTTCCCAAGGTTGGGGTCGCGGGTTCGAGCCCCGTTTTTCGCTCTAATAAAATATTATTTTATGATTAAGAGAGGCATTTCTTTTTAGAGATGTCTCTTTTTTTTATCCTAAAACTTTTTTTTAAATAGATATGTAACAGTCAGATAATAAGGGTTGTAAAGAAATTTAAAACTAAACTATAAAAAATAGTTTGATATTGTTTTGCAAACTAAAACTTTTAGTTACATTTGTTGCATTGGAAAACAAATTAAAAAATAATAGAATTAAAGTATTATGAAACTAACACCGAAAGAGGAGGAAATAATGAATTTGTTCTGGAAAGAGAATGAATTGTATGTAAAAGAACTGTTAAATTTTTATGACGATCCCAAGCCACATTTCAATACACTTTCTACGATAGTTAGAGGTCTCGAGGAAAAGGGTTTCCTTTCACATAAAGCAAACGGTAATTCATATAAATATTTTCCTATAATAGATAAAGAGGAGTTTAAGAAAGGAACATTGAAAGATGTTGTGAAAAAATATTTTAATTGTTCTTTTCTGAACGTGGTATCAACTCTTGTTAAAGAGGAGGATATTTCTATTGAGGATTTGAAAAAGTTGATCGATGAGGTAGAAAAACAATAAAACTATAAAATATAAACAAATGAGTAACGATTATTTAGATTTTATTTTTAGTTATACGTTATGGAGTGGATGTTTTTATTTGTTTTACAAACTTCTTTTAAGTAAAACCTCATTTCATACACTTAACAGGTTTCTTCTTATTGGAGGACTGATATTCCCTATTGTTTTTAATGTATTGAAAAACAGTTTTAACAGTATTATAACTCCTGTATCTACAATTAATTTTAATACTATAACAATAGATCAGATTTTAGAAGGAACTTACATTTCAACTGCCAAAACGAGTCTTGTGCATGATCAATTGTTTACAATTGTATCCTTGTT
Source organism: Bacteroidales bacterium (assembly GCA_030539115.1). Classification (GTDB taxonomy): domain Bacteria; phylum Bacteroidota; class Bacteroidia; order Bacteroidales; family JAUNSR01; genus JAUNSR01. The sequence goes on along the minus strand of JAUNSR010000038.1, from coordinate 22,353 downwards.
ATATATTGCCGGTGCTTTATTTTTTTTGACGAGATATTGCTTTATAAATGTTTTTACTGTTATCAAACTGAGGAAAAGCAAAAAAACATTTTTAAAAAATGGAGATGCAATTTATTCTCATTCGCAAAAGTATGTTCCATTCGTATTTATGAATCGCATATATGTCTCAGATAATGATATAAACAGTGATTTCGAACTTATCTACAGTCATGAAAAAGCTCATGCGGCAAAAATGCATTTTATTGATATAATCCTATCGAATATTGTATGCGCACTGTTTTGGTTTAATCCTTTTGTGTGGCTGCTATATAAAGAAATAAAAACAAATCATGAATATGAAGCCGATCAAACTGTGATAAAGGCTGGGGCTTCAATAAAGGATTACCAGCTTTTGTTAATCAAAAAAAGTGCAGGCAGCAATGCTTTTGTTATGGCTAATTTATTGACAGGTAAAACTATACATAAAAGAATAAAAATGATGTTTAATTCTAATTCAGGAAAAATGGAAAAGTTAAAGTATTTATTAATTGTGCCTTTGGCTATTGGTGTGGTTAAGATGATTTCCTCTCCAATTTATGCATCTGTAGTTGATGAGGCTAATAAGGGTGAATACAATCTAAAATCATTAATTGTTGACAAAAGCTCTGAGAATCTATATTCAAAAAAAGAGTTCGACAATCTTCAAAATACAAGTTCCGAAAATGACAGTATAGATTATTCAGTTTTTGTTGGTAATGTTTCAGAAAAACTAAACACTAAAGATGCAAAGATCAATAAATTAAAAGCAGAGGATTCTTTGGCTAATGTTGAATATCAAATTGATGGTAAAAACGTAACTAAAGAAGAATTTGAAAAAACACAGATAGGCGATAAAACCAAAAAAACTGTTAGAGTTTTTAAAACAAAGGAGGGTATCATAACAACCACAACTTCAACAGTACGTGAAAACAATGTTACTAAGGAGGATAAAAGTCCTTCAAATATTAACATTAAAGGTGTGAATCTTAGAGGTGACAGTATCCCGCTTGTTATTGTTGATGGAAATAAAATTGATGGAAAACAAATAAAAGATATCGATGCTGAGATAATCAAATCAGTTACAGTTTTAAAAGGTGAATCAGCAAAGGAAATATTTGGTGAGGATGGGAAAAACGGTGTTGTTATCATTAATACAAAGGATGAGAATAATGATCAAAAGATGCCTTATATAATTTCTATAGATAATGAAAATAAGATAGAAAATTTAAGTGGAAGATATATCAAAACTACAACTGATAGTGAGGGAAATATTACTACTGAAGTAAAAGGAAGCGAAAACTTCTCTTTAAAATTAAGAAGCAGTAAAGACCAAATAGATGGAGTTGAATCTATTCCTCTTATTTTTATTGATGATAAAGAGTCTTCTATGGAGGAGTTGCAAAAGATAGGTGTTGATAAAATTGAGTCTATGAGTATTATTAAAAATGAAAAATTGCTTAAAGAATATGGTGAAAAGGGAAAAAATGGAGTAATTGTTATCAAACTTAAAGCTTCAAAACAGATTGGTTGAAATATTGAGTAATATCAAAATTGTAATAGAGTTTACTAAAACAGCTTTGTGTATGATTGCATAAATCTTTTCAGAAAAAGCCATTTCAAATTTTTTCTTTAAAGCAATTTATAGAGTAATATAAATGATAACTTAAAAATAAAACCGGTTCGAAGTCTGTTTTGAACCGGTTTTTTATTTCTTTAGCTTCGATTTATCTTAAAGTTTAAAATTAGAGAGTATTTCCATTAGTTACAAACTTTTCAAAAGAGGGAGCCCATTTAGTAGCCTCAAGTTCAGTTATATCATATTTAACGATGTCATTAATAAGAAAAGGATCGTTTGATGCGATTTTTTCAGCTTCCGCTCTATCTTTAGCAAAACAAATGATTGCACCACCAATCCAAGGATTTTGTTTTCCTGATACTAAAAAGTTGCCGGCTTTATAATATTTGTCAAGATATTCAAAGTGTGCATCAGAATATTTCTCAACTTCACTAATTGGTTTTAAAAATGTAAGAATAAATATAAACATAGTATTTAAGATTAATTTAAATTGTTATTAATAGATATAAAAATTCAGATTATAGATTGCGCTTGATTGCGATATCTTGATTTTTTTCGAATATACGCCTTTTGGCTTAATAAAAAAGATTTAAGGTTAATATATTTTTATGTTTAGGCTCTTGCAAAGAGTTCAAATGATTAAATATTGGAATTTTACTGTTGATGGCTGTTTGTCGATATTCATAATTGACAAAAATTTATAGTACAAAATATAATTCATATTAGTTGAAAGCCTTGATAGATGATAGATTATTTTATTGGTATGGTTATTAAAAGTATTATTTTTGTGAAGTTAACTGAATCTAATATACTCCATAAAACTTATATTGTTATGAAAATAAGAATAATCGCAGTTCTTATAATTGGAATGCTTTTTTTTCCTGTATTTGGTAAATCGCCAATCAAAACCCTATTGATAACAGGTCAAAATAACCATAATTGGAGGGTTAGTCATATTGCTTTAAAGCAAATACTTGAGAATAGCGGTGATTTTATTGTTGATTTGGCTGTTTCTCCATCTCAGGGTGAAAGTATGGAAAAATTCATACTTGATTTTAGTAAGTATTCTCTTGTTGTGCTTGATTATAATGGAGACAGTTGGTCCAAAAAGACAAATGAAGGATTTCTTGATTTTGTAAAAAATGGAGGAGGAGTTGTTGTTTATCATGCTGCAGATAATGCATTCTCTGGTTGGAAGGAGTATAATGAAATTTGTGCTTTAGGTGGCTGGGAAGGACGAAATGAAAATTCAGGTCCGTGGGTTTATTGGAAAGATAATTCTTTATATAAAGATTATTCCAAAGGAAATGGAGGCTCTCATGGGCAGCAACATGAATATGTTCTCAACGGAAGAAATAAAAAGCATCCTATAATGAAGAATTTGCCTGAGCATTGGATTCATGGAAAGGATGAACTTTATGACAGAATGAGAGGACCGGGAAATATTAAGGATATATTATATACTGCCTATTCTGATCCTGAAAAAGGTGGCTCAGGAAGGGAGGAGCCATTAATATTTACTGTAGAATATGGAAAAGGAAAGATTTTTCATACTATGCTTGGTCATGCGGGAGACCAATTGGAAAATAATCCAGCTATGCAGTGCGCAGGCTTTCAGATTACTTTGTTGAGAGGAGCTGAATGGGCTGCCACAGGGAAAATTAAAGATAAAAAACTGACAAAAGACTTCCCAACAGATAAAAAGACGTCTTTTAGAACGATATATAAATAAATTTATGAACATTCTTTGGCTTGATTTAAATTCTTCTTATTCTCATTCATCTTTGGCTCTGCCTGCAATACATGCTCAGTGTAATGATTCAAACTCTTGGGATGTTCTAAGAACTACGATTAATGTGAGCGTTTCATCCATAGTAGGTGATATAGTTGACAAGAAACCTGACCTTATTTGTGCCACCGCTTGGCTTTTTACTCATGATCATCTTAAAAATGTGCTTTCAAGGGTAAAGTCTGTTATGCCAAATGTTATTATAGCTTTGGGTGGTCCTGAGTTTTTGGGGGATAATCAAAACTATTTGTTTGCAAATCGTTTTGTTGATATAGTATTTAGAGGGGAGGGTGAGGAGTCTTTTTGCAAATGGCTTAATGTTTTTGATGATAAGAGACAGTGGAAAGATATTGTTGGAGTGTGCTATTTGGACATTCAGGACAAATATATAGATAACGGTTATGCAAAAGTAGGTGATTTCAAATCATTAAACCCACCTGAAGATAGTGAGTTTTTTTGCCGCGACAGGGCTTTTGTTCAGTTTGAAACTGCGAGAGGATGTTTTAATACATGCAGTTTTTGTGTTAGCGGTGCAGATAAGCCGGTAAGAGTGCTTCCTTTGGAAAGAGTGAGAGAGAGACTTCAAAGTTATTATGAAATGGGGATTAAAAGCATAAGACTTTTGGATAGAACATTTAACGGACAAAGCAGTCGGGCTCTTGCAATGCTTGATATTTTTGAGGAATTTGCAGGCAAACTTGTTTTTCATCTTGAAGTTCATCCTGCTTTGTTGTCTGAACAAGTTAGGGAAAAATTAGTCAAAATGCCAAAAGGAGTGCTTCATCTTGAAGCTGGAATTCAAAGTTTAAGACAAAATGTTCTAACATTAAGTAAAAGACTTGGCTCTCTTGAGGATTCATTGGATGGACTTGGCTTTTTGTGTGGCTTAAAAAACATGGAGACCCATGTAGATTTGATTGCCGGGCTTCCGGGTTACACTTTGCCGATGATGAAAGAGGATATCTTGCAATTGGCTGCTTTTGATGCTTCTGAAATTCAGCTTGAGCTTTTAAAAGTTCTTCCGGGAACCGAAATGAGACGCAATGCAGAGAATTTGGGCTTGAAATATGCCCCTATGACTCCTTATGAGATTTTGGAATCTGATGGAATGAGCGTTAAAGATCTTTTTGAGGCAAAACTTCTTTCAAGACTTCTTGATATGTATTATAATAATGAGGTTTGGCAGTCGGTCTTTAGAGAGATTATGCTTAATGAAAATGAATTTTTAAACAGTTTCTTTGATTATATGAAGAAACTTGATGTGCTTGAAAAACCAATAAGCTTGGAAAACAGAGGCTTGTTTTTATATAATTTCCTTGAAAAAAATTATCCATCTTTCATGACCTCCATCTCTATGAAATGGATTGAAGAGGGTCTGGCAATGGGTAAGAAACCTGCATTGAATATGAAACCTGAACATGTAAAGCCAAATATAGATAGTGTAAAAGTGGCTTTTGGCGAAATAGTTCCGGAAATGAGATTCTATTCATTTAACAATGTTGTTTATGGCTATGACAGAGCTTCAGAAAAAAGAAAGCCTGTGTTTAAATGTATTGTTAATTAGAAAAGGTCTGCTAAATATTTTTAGAGAATTTATGATATAATTACTCTTATATATGGCTGATTGAGGATTTTGAAGAATATAAGGCGCTTAATCATCTTAAAATATGATAATAAAAACGGCACTTATTGCATTTTTGCAGTTAGTGCCGTTTTTATTAATAACAAATTTATTGCTGAGTACCTGTCTTAACATTTAATCCCTTAGTATAGCGTTTTTATTAATGACAAATTTATTGTTGAGAATATCCATAAGTCTCAATTATTGCTGTAATTGTTTGAGAGTGATGTCTTTCGGGATAATAAATATGTTTTTGTCAATAATAGGATTCTCATCTATTTTTAGAAATTCCTGCTTTAATTCGTACCCGTTATTAAAGGTGTGATATTGTATAGGAATTCCTTTATATACCCAATTGGTAGCCTCCTCTTCTCTGCCATTATCTTCAATGGTGTATTTATAAAGGTCGCATTTATAGCCCTTAAGTTCAACTCTTCCCATATATCTGATTTTATATTTCTGCTGAACCTCATCCGTAAGCTCATTCCAGTTGATTCTTGGCTTTACTCTGGGATATTGTACAGCCTCTTTTTTTTCAAGTTTAATCATTGTCATGATCTTGTCTCCATAAACTGTACGAGTCTTAATTTCAAATGTGTCTTTACCCATTGTAGATTCAATTGCAACTTTGTTTCCCCAATCATCAAAAGTCTCCTCTTGTTGAAGAATGATACCACCGGCATTAACAGTGGAATAAATTTTGCCTGATTTTATCTCATACCAATTCTTCTGAGCAGAGACATAAAAGATTGAATATATGAGTAGTAATATTAAAAGAAAAGCTTGTTTGTTCATATTCGTTTATAATTATTACGAATAGAAAACAAACAAGCTTTAAAAAAGTTTTAAAGAATCTATTTTATTCTTCGTCAGAGAGTTTTAGCTCTAACATTTCTTTGTATTCATTATTCTCAGGATCCTTTTCTGTATAGATAGAAATAGGGAGAAGTTCAAAACCGGAAAGCGCTTCATTTAATTTTTGACCAAAAGCTGCTACATTTCTTGTTATGAAAATCCAAACTCTTTCATTGTTTCCGGTGTAAATCCCGGTTAAAATAGCAAGTTTGTCTTTTTCCATAGATTTTTTAAGAGCTTCCTGCACCTCTTCCATAAGTTCAGCCGTTTTGTCATCAGGCATTCCTTTAGCGTCACCTTGGTATTTCCATGTTACCTCAGCCCTTTCCTTGAACTTGCCGGAATTAATAAACTCAGCAATATGTTCTCTGCCACTAACAAAAATTACATTCTCACTTCCGTCTTCGCTTTGAGCAAGAGTAGTGAACCAAACATCTCCTAATTTCATTCTTATATGGATTTATATCTCAAAAGTAATCTTTATTAGATATAAAATTTATTTAATAGAGCTATTAAATAAAAAAAAATATCATTTAAAGATAAATCGAATTAATATTAGAAGCGGTATCTCACTTTAAAAGCAATATCACTCCATTGACAATGTGAAACAACATTTATAGCTGGCTCATATCCAAAAGCAAATGCTATGGGAGCACCACGAAACGAATAGTCTACACCGATTGTCGGAACAATGCCAAAAGCAAATTCACCATTGTCAAAATTATGCTTGTTGTTGCTTAAATGAAGTGCACCGATATTAAAACCACCTCCGAAATACATCCTAAGGTTGTCTACAAGAGCAACATGATATTCATACATAAACTTAAATGATGGACCATCATGAGGAATATTATATCCCAAAACCATTTCAAAACCATTTACTGCATTTGCATTGTATTTTAATGACATGCCCATTGTAGGTCCTAAATTAGCACCTAACTGCAATCCATCTTGAGCTTTTAATACTCCAAAAGATGCAATGATTAATGTGATGGCTAATAAAATTTTTTTCATAATTATTAATTAATTGTGAGTGTTTATTATTTCTAATAGATTGTGACAAATCTAATATTGTCTTTTTAATTATCAAAAATTATTTCTGTTTATTAGTATTGAGATAAATGTTTTGATGATTATTTAAATAATTAAAGCAAATATTAACTACAAAACGTTTTGGCTGTTATTATGGTTTAAAAAAAATAACTGTTTAATTGATCGGAGACAGTTGTATATCTAATTATATAGTATAATAAGAAAATAAAAGATAAGATATGTTTTTCTTTTATTGCAAACATGGAATCAGTGATGGGGGAGATGTAAATCACCATAGGCTAAAAGAGAATGGCATCTGCCAAATAACTGTTTCGACAAATGCCATCCGGTAACAATAAAGTGATAAAAATGCATCCAAAGATGATGAAGTTATTTTAATATTACAGTATGCATATTATTTCAATCAAATGCTGATAAATATAATTTAATCTATTTAAGTGAATTATAATTTCACTTAAATAAAGGTTTAATATTATACTTTACATTTTGAGCCTGCTTAAAATAATAATCTACACCTTTTTATTCCCGAATGGTATTTGTCAATTCATGCTTTTTATTGTTAGTAAGAATATGCTAAACCTTAATCGTCTAATTTCTTCTTCCTCCAAAAAGCTGCAAAAGAAGCAGAAATAGATTTATAAAGTCTAAATACAGGGATAAGGCGCCGATTATTGAAAGTTTCTTTTTCATCTGAGAGTCAATTGCACTGTCTCCGATTTGCTTTATTTTTTGAGTGTCATAAGCAATTAAACCAACAAAGACTATAATTCCCACAATAGTAATAATCCATTGTAAAGTTGAGCTTTTAAGAAATATATTAACAAGTGCGGCTATAACAACTCCTATAAGAACCATAAATAGGAGTGCCCCAAGTTTTGTAAGGTCCTTTTTAGTTACAAACCCATAGACACTCATTATGGCAAAGGTGCCGGCAGTAATAAAAAAGGTGGTCGCAATGCTTGTTTTGGTGTAAACAATAAAAATAAATGAAAGGGTGATACCGTTAATCACAGAATAGAGCAAAAATAACAGCGTAGCCGTTTGAGAACTTATCCTATTTATTGCTCCTGAGATAACGAAAACTAAAATTAACTCTCCGATTATCAGCCCCCAAAACAGAAATTGATTAGAAAATACTGCCTGACTTATGGATGGGGTTGAGGAAACATAAAAAGCTGTTATCCCTGTCAGAGCTAAAGCCAAAGCCATCCATCCATAAACCTTTGAAATAAAAGTATTAATGGCAATACTTTTATTTACATCCAAGCTTGAATAATTATTCATAAATATAAAATTTTTACCAAGTTTCAGGTCTTTCTTCTAAAGGAAGTCTGTCCTGCCAATGTATTGAAGCATGTGTGCCATCGCAAAACGGTTTGTTGGAAGACTGACCGCAGCGGCAAAGAGTGACCCTGTTTCTTATCTCATAACTTTTGCCATCGGCACTTTCAATCCTTATGCCCCCTTTTACCCAAATTGGACCGCTCACTTTAATTTGAGGATCCTCAATTAAACCTATTGAAGGGTCAAATTTCGGTTCAAAAGCCTTTCCGGTTTCCTTGTCCCATCCAATCAGCCTGCCGGAAGGACAATGTCCGGTTTCATGAAAAAAGATCTTCTTAGCCTCTTCCCCTTGTTTACCAACTATATTCCACACTCTCCCACAGGCATCGCAAAAACGGGCATAAGCACAATATTTTTCATTGTCTGAAAGCACCAATTCTTCACCCTCATACCATTGAGAGCCTTGAAGAATAGGATCAAACGAAGCTGTTTCTTCAGGAGACCAGGAGGCAGTCTTATGAGAACCGTCACAAAATGGCTGATGTTTTGAGCATCCGCATCTGCATAAAGCTATATGCTCAGGATTGACAGGCTGAAAATGCTCGCCTTTTTGGTAAAGCCATGAATTGCCATCTTCGTTTGGAATAATGATTTCTTGATCGATAGGAGGATTGCCATAAACTAAATATGGACCGTCGGCGGTTATTTTTATGTAGAATGTAGATGGTGCAGCAACTGAGCCTGTTCCACCGGAAGTAAACTTTTTCTCGCTCATAGGTTGAAGTATTGGTTTATTGCTATAACACAGCCTGTTTCCATTTGTTCAGCTTGGCATTTGTTTTGTCTGTATACGACAATAATTGGTGAAATAATTAGAAGAAAAAGCAAAATGAGATATTCTGGCTTATTTATATGCAGTACCCATTAGAAATAAATTAATTAATGAGTAAAAGGCGGTGCTTATTTTTTTATTAATTTCTATTAATACGAATACTTAAAAAATAGAATTTCTTTTATATTTAGGAAACGAGAAGCCCAAATATCTAATAAACATGAATGTTAATTAATTGTATTAACAAAAAAATATATAGGACAGAATGGATAAATTTTATGAATATGATTGTTTTATCTTATAAAAGAATTATTATAAAATTGAATTAACCGATCTAAATATTTAAATGTCAATTTAAAAAGAAATTAATTGAGATTATAAAACATATGAAATGAATGAATTTTAAAATTTTTATATCATAATTATATAAATATGCATTATTAAACAAATAATTATATAATTATAAATATTTATATAAAATTATTTGTATTTAAATGAAATAAATGTGTAATTTTTGACCAAATTTTAATTTTCAAATATTAAGTGCAATGGATTCATTAAACACAGCATTAATGCTTCTTGCGGTTGGTATGGGTACAGTGTTTTTTATCTTACTGTTTATCATTTATTTCAGTAAAGGACTCATACTTTTTATAAACCGCTTCATACCTGAAGAACAGATTGTTAAAAAAGATTCAGGAACAGATAATAATCAGGAAATACCGCCAAAAACTCTCCAGGTGATTCAGGCAACAATAGAAAGAGTTGCAAAAGGCGCAAGAATAACAAATATCAAGAAAATAAAATAAACCAATAATATGGGAAGGGAAATTAAATTCAGTCTGGTTTACCGCGATATGTGGCAATCAGCGGGAAAATATGTGCCACGTGTTGATCAATTGACAAAAGTTGCACCTGAAATTGTAAAAATGGGTTGTTTTGCCCGTGTAGAGACTAATGGAGGAGGGTTTGAACAAGTAAACCTTTTATTTGGTGAAAATCCGAATAAGGCAGTTAGGGAATGGACTAAGCCTTTCCATGAGGCAGGCATACAAACTCACATGCTTGACAGGGGCTTGAATGGTCTAAGAATGAGTCCTGTTCCGGATGATGTAAGGCAGCTTTTCTATAAGGTGAAAAAAGCACAAGGTACAGATATTGCACGTACATTTTGTGGTCTGAACGATACAAGAAACATTATACCATCTATAAAATACGCTAAAGCTGCCGGAATGATTTCTCAGGCTTGCCTAAGCATTACGTTTTCTCCTGTACATACAGTTGAATATTATACGAATATGGCAGATGTTCTTATTGAAGCGGGAGCAGATGAGATTTGTCTAAAAGATATGGCAGGCATCGGCCGTCCAACTACCTTGGGCAAAATTGTGAAGAATATAAAGACAAAACACCCCGATATACCTATTCAATATCATTCTCATGCAGGTCCGGGTTTTTCTGCAGCATCGATTTTAGAGGTTTGCAAAGCGGGATGCGATTATATTGATGTTGCAATGGAGCCTCTTTCTTGGGGGACAGGTCATGCTGACCTTTTAACGGTTCAAGCGATGCTTAAAGATGCCGGTTTTAATGTCCCTGAGATCAATATGGATGCATACATGAAGGTTAGAGCCTTGACTCAGGAGTTTGTGGATGATTTTCTTGGATACTATATCTCTCCAAAAAACCGTCTGATGAATTCTTTGTTAATAGGTCCGGGTCTTCCTGGAGGTATGATGGGCAGTTTAATGGCTGATTTGGAAAATAATCTTGAAAGCCTCAACCGTTATATGAAGAAAAACGGCAAGCCGGAGCTTTCACAGGATGAGCTTTTGATTAAGCTTTTCAATGAAGTTGCTTATGTATGGCCACGTCTTGGTTATCCTCCATTGGTTACACCTTTTAGTCAATATGTAAAGAATGTTTCATTGATGAACGTGACACAGCTTTTGAAAGGAAAAGAACGTTGGGCTATGATTGCTGACGATATTTGGGATATGATTCTTGGCAAAGCCGGACGTTTGCCTGGAGAACTTGCACCGGAGATTGTCGCTTTGGCAAAAGAACAAGGAAGGGAATTCTTTACAGGAAATCCACAGGACTCTTATCCTGATGCTCTTGAGAAATATAAAAAGCTTATGCTTGAAAAAGGTTGGGATGAGGGACAGGATAAAGAGGAATTGTTTGAATACGCAATGCATCCTGCTCAATACGAAGCATACAAATCAGGTAAGGCAAAAGCTGATTTTGAAGCTGATATAGAAAAACGCAAAGCCGAGAAAAATGCTCTTAGCGGAGACATTAAAGAACAAACAATTATTGTTGAAGTTGCAGGAGAGAAATATAGTGTTTCAATTGCTCCTGATGATGGTACGCAAAGTGCACAACCAACTGCACAAGCTCAGCAACAAACAGCTTCTTCAGGTTCCCTAACTGAAATTCCTGCTCCTTTGGAGGGCGTTTTCTTCCTTACAAAAGGTACAGAAAAAGCTGTCAAGGTGGGAGATGCAGTTAAAAAGGGTGATACCTTATGCTATATTGAGGCTATGAAAACCTATAACGGTATTATGGCTCCTTGTGACGGTGTAGTTGCTGAAATTTGCATCAAAAGCGGTGATAAAGTTTATGAAGATGACGTAATGATCAAATTGAAGTAAGACTATGAATATATTTGAAAACTTATATAAGATGACGGCTTTCAGCAATATGGCTGAAGATCCATCTTTCCTTTTAATGCTAGCCTTAGGTTTTTTATTTCTTTATTTAGGGATAAAAAAAGGATATGAACCATTGTTGCTTGTGCCTATTGCCTTTGGTATTTTGCTTGCTAACTTCCCCGGTGGAAACATGGAAGTTGTTCAAGCCACGGATGAAAACGGGTTGATGAACATGACGCTTCTTCAGATTGCCCATGATTACGGAATAATGAATTTTATTTATTATGCTTTGATTAAGACAGGTCTTCTTCCTCCTATTATCTTTATGGGAGTTGGAGCTTTAACTGATTTTGGACCGCTTTTACGTAATCTTAGACTGGCTATTTTTGGTGCTGCGGCTCAAGTCGGCATATTCTCTATCCTTATTATTGCGGTTCTTCTTGGATTTACAACAAAGGAAGCTGCCTCTTTAGGTATTATTGGAGGAGCAGACGGACCAACAGCGATATTTACAACAATAATTCTCGCACCGCATTTGTTAGGACCGATAGCTATTGCGGCATATTCTTATATGGCATTAGTGCCGGTGATTATTCCTCTGGTAGTAAAACTTCTTTGTTCTAAAAAGGAGCTTTCAATTAATATGAAACAGCAGGAAAAGCTTTATCCTTCTCACACTGAAATAAAGAACATGAGAGTTGCAAAGATTATTTTCCCTATTGCCGTAGGTACTGTAGTAGCAATAATTGTTCCATCTTCAGTTCCATTGATTGGAATGTTGATGTTCGGTAATTTGATAAAAGAGATAGGCTCATCCACCTTAAGACTCTCTGATGCAGCAACAGGAGCTATTATGAACTCGGCAACAATCTTTCTTGGATTGTCGGTAGGAGCTACAATGTCTGCAGAGGCTTTCCTAAATTGGAAAACAATCGGTATTGTTGTCGGAGGTTTTCTTGCATTTGCCGTATCAATTGCAGGTGGAATTTGTTTCGTTAAGATTGTAAATATCTTTTCTAAGAAAAAAATCAATCCTCTAATTGGTGCAACCGGATTAAGTGCCGTTCCAATGGCATCACGTGTAGCGAATGATATTGCAGTTAAATATGATCCGACAAATCATCTTTTGCAATATGCAATGTCCAGTAATATTGCCGGTGTAATTGGTTCTGCTGTTGCTGCCGGTGTATTAATATCTTTCTTGTCTTAAAATTATTTTTTTAGTTTTTATAAGGCCTTTAGTCTGATTTTTTTAAACATTTATCAGACTAAAGGCATTCTTTTTTTATAATAATCAAAAATTAACTATTTTTGATAAAAATCCATAGATTAAGAAGCGTAGATATTACATATTGACCATCATATCCTACATTTAGGAAAATATCTAACTCTAAAACAATCTATTTTTGGCGGAAAATACATTATGCGGTAATAAATATTATTATTATGAAGAATCTAAAAGTTATGTGTTTGCTGATTAGCCTTTGTCTTGCTTTTTCAGCATGTGATTCTAAGGTAGGTAAAGAAAAACCACTTCCAAAAGTAAGAGCCTCCAAAGTGGTTAATGAGGCAAATAAGAAAAAAGTTACTTTCCCCGGAAAGATGAAAGCAGCGGAAGATGTCAATCTTGCTTTTAGAATTAGCGGTACTATTTTGAGAGTGCCGGCAAAGCAAGGAACTTTTGTGAAAAAAGGGACTCTTCTTGCTGAAATTGATCCCCGTGACTATAAAATTCAGGTTGAGGCCACGGAAGCTGAATATACTCAGATAAAAAATGAGGCAGAAAGAATAATTAAGCTTTATGAACAAAATAGTGTAGCACAAAGCGATTATGAAAAAGCTGTATATGGGCTGCAACAAATTACAGCAAAATTTAATTCCCACAAGAACGCTCTTAAAGATACAAAACTGATAGCTCCATTTGACGGATACATTCAAAAAGTTATGTTTGATGCAAATGAAACTGTTGGAGCAGGTACTTCTATTGTTTCTATAATCAACACTCAGCTTCCTGAAGTTGAGATAAATATACCGTCAACCGACTATATTAAAAAAGATAGTTTTGACACTTATAGCTGCGTCGTTGATATTTTCCCTGACGTGGTGTATCCTCTTGAATTGATTGGTATTAATCAAAAAGCAAATCTTAATCAATTATATACTGTAAGACTTAAAATTAAAGATGCTGACAAAACAAAACTTCCAACTCCTGGAATGTCAACAACGGTTACTATAAATTATAAAGAGGAAAAGTCAACTCTTAAGGTAATTCCCTTAAGTGCAATATTCAAAAGTGAAAAAGGAAGCTCTGTTTGGGTTTACAATCCATCAACCAAGAAAGTTAATGAAAAGCAGGTTAAAATCGAATGGATAAATATTAATGGTCAAGCTGCAATTTCTGAGGGCTTAAGTGACAACGATACAATTATTACTGCAGGCGTCAATTCATTAAGTGAAGATGAGCAAGTGGAACTATTGCCTGAGATGTCTGAAACAAATGTAGGAGGATTATTATAATGGATATTAGTAAATGGGCTCTTGACAACAAAAAGCTTGTCTATTTTATCATAACTGTGTTTATGATTGGCGGTGCTTTATCCTATTATGATATGAGTAAACTTGAAGATCCTGAGATTAAAATTCGACAGGCTCTTATTGTTACCACATATCCTGGTGCTTCTGCTCATCAAGTTGAGCTTGAGGTTACTGATAAGCTGGAAAAAAGTATTCGCTCGATGAATAATGTTGATTATGTTCAAAGTCGTTCCTCTAACGATGTTTCTATCATACAGGTTGAACTTCTTCCAACTGTGCCTGACAAAGAACTTGAACAATACTGGGACATACTTAGAAGAAAGGTTTCAGATGTTCAAGCATCCCTTCCTTCAGGTGTTTCAACTTCTGTTGTTAAAGATGACTTTGGAGATGTTTATGGCCTTTTCTATGCAATGACAACAGATGGCTTTTCTGACAAGGAACTTGACAGATATGCAGAACTTGTTAAGCGTGAACTTCAAAACATTGACGGAATTTCAAGGGTAGAGATATATGGGAAGAAAAATGAGTGTATTAATATTGAGCTTCTTCAGGATAAAATGGCTAATCTCGGCGTTCATCCAGCAGAAGTTATTTCTACTTTAAACGGTCAGAATAAGACTGTTTATTCAGGCTATTTTGAGAGTGGAGACCGCAGACTAAGAGTTTCTGTTAATGATAAATATAAAAATGTCGAGGATATAAAATCATTAATACTTGAAGGTCATGAAAATGATCAGTTAACACTTCGTGATATAGCAAACGTTAATCTTGGATACGAAGAGCCTACAAGAAATGAAATGTTTTATGATTCCAAAAAAGCTTTCGGTATCTCCATTGCAGCCCAGTCTGGAATGGATATTACAAAGCTTGGAAAGAAAGTTGAAAAGAGGCTTGAGCAGTTAAAGCAACAGGAAATACCTGTCGGCATTGAGTTTAATAAAATATTTTTCCAGTCTGAAAGGGTAAATGACGCATTGTCTACCTTCCTTATCAATTTGCTTGAATCAGTTGTTATTGTTGTGCTTATTCTAATGTTCACTATGGGCTTCAAAAGTGGAATGATAATTGGAATAAGTCTTATCACAATTGTCTTTGGGTCTTTTATGATTTTGAATTTCTTTCATGGCACTCTTCAAAGGGTCTCTTTAGGAGCCTTTATTTTGGCAATGGGAATGCTTGTTGATAATGCAATAGTGATTGTTGATGGAATTCTTGTTGATTTAAAAAAAGGTGTAGAAAGAAAAGAGGCTCTTACAGCTATCGGAAGAAAAACGGCAATGCCTTTGTTGGGAGCTACATTGATAGCAATTTTGGCTTTCCTTCCATTGTTCCTTTCTCCGGATACAGCAGGCACTTATGTAAGAGATCTTTTTGTTGTTCTCTCTGTTTCCTTAATGTTGAGCTTAATTTTAGCTCTTATACATATTCCTCTGATGGCAGACAAAGCTTTAAAGGTAGAGCCTGCAAAGTCTGGTGACCAAATGTATAATAGTAAGGCTTATAAATATCTGCGTTCTTTCTTATCTTGGCTTTTAGTTCATAAATCGGTAGCTATAATTACAGCGATTATTCTTGTTGCAATAAGTTGTTTGTGTTATCGTTTCCTTCCACAGGAGTTTTTCCCGGATATGAACTACGACCAAGTATATATTGAATATAAACTTCCTGAGGGTAACAATTCCACAAGAGTGGAAAAGGATTTGCATGAAATAGAAAAATATCTTCTTTCACAAAAAAACATCACTCATGTCACATCTTCTGTAGGAGGAACTCCAAGCAGATATAATCTTGTCCGTTCTATTGCATTGCCTTCAATATCTTATGGTGAATTGATCGTTGATTTTACTTCTCCAAAAGAGCTTGTTAAATCTATCGATTCCCTTCAGGTATATTTGACTGCAAATTATCCCGATGCATACGTAAGAATAAAAAGATACAATCTTATGTATAAGAAATATCCTATAGAATTGCAGTTTATGGGTCCCGATCCTAAAGTATTGAAGGACCTTACAAGACAAGCTGAGGATATAATGAAACAGAATCCAAAAACAACTTTAGTTTGCAATGATTGGGAGCCGGAAACTCCAACATTAATGGTCGATTACAATCAACAGATTGCAAGAAGTTTAGGGTTAAGCAGAAATGATGTTGGAATATCTTTGCTTTCTTCAACAGGAGGTATCCCAACAGGAAGTTTCTATGATGGAAAATACCCGCAGACTATATATATTAAATGTGTAGATCATGAAGGCAAACCTATAAATGCATTGGATAACATTCCTGTTTTCTCTCTTTCACCTCAACTTTCGGGCGCTTTTAGCAAGGATTTAATTGAGGGTGTAATGACAGGTGCCGTCTCACAGGAGGATATTCTATCAGGAGTGTTGGAAACTGTGCCTTTAAGTCAGGCTTCACATGGCATAAAGATTGTCTGGGAAGATCCGGTTGTTGTGAGATACAACGGACAAAGGGCAATGCGTGCTCAATGCGAACCTTATGGCGTAAGTGCCGAAACAGCTCGTCAAAGTCTTATAAAGGATATAGAAAATATCAATCTCCCGGAAGGCTATTCCTATCAATGGGAGGGTGAGGCAAAGGCAAGCAGCAAATCAACTCAGTATCTTTTTGCAAATCTTCCATTAGCAATAATTTTGATGATTTTTATACTTATTCTTTTGTTCAAGGATTATAAAAAGCCTTTAATCATTTTCTGCTGTATTCCATTGATATTTGTAGGAGTGGTCTTTGGAGTAATGCTGTCGGGCAAGACATTCGGATTTGTTGCAATTGTCGGCGTTCTCGGACTTATTGGAATGATGATCAAAAACGGAATTATTATTATGGATGAGATTACTTCTCAGCTTTCCAGTGGTGTGCCGGCTAAGCAAGCTCTTCTTGACAGTTCTGCCAGCCGACTTCGCCCTGTTATGATGGCTGCATTAACTACAATTTTAGGTATGATACCATTGTTGGCTGATGATATGTTTGGCTCCATGGCAGTAACTATAATGGGTGGTCTTTTTGTAGGTACACTTATTACTTTAATTTTTATTCCTATTCTTTACGCTGTTTTCTTTAAAATAAAACTTGACTAATAAATGAAATCGCCATAACTCACCTAAAGCTGAGATGCCTTATAAAAGGTATTTAAATGGCGCATTTGTACCTTAGAGGTAACGGTTAGAAAAATAAATAATAAACAAATGAAAAAGATATTGATATATATAGGTTGCTTTTTGTTTTCCTTTAATATTTTCTCTCAGCAGATTATCACTCTTGATAAATGCAGAGAGATGGCTGTTGAAAACAGCAAACAACAACAGATAGCCTCACAGACTACCCAAAAGCAGAAATATGAATATAAAAGCTATAAGGCAAACTTTTTCCCTGACTTCTCCGCTGCCGGAAGCTATATGTACACCTCCAAAAAAATTAATTATAATGTAGATGGTGGCTATCTTCCAACATTTGTTCCTGACGAATCAGGCAATATGATTCCAAATATTCTTACCACACTCCCTGATGGAAGCCCGGTTTTTAAGGAATATGCTTATTTCCCAGGACTTGACTTTAATATCGATCCTCGCCGGAGTTATTTTGGTGGGATAAAAGTTGAACAGCCTATTTATATGGGGGGTAAAATTTTAGCTTCGACAAAAATGGCTTCAATAGGAACCGATATAGCTCAGTTGAATGAGAAATTGACAAAACAGGATGTTATTGTTAAGGCTGACGAGGCTTATTGGAATTTAGTCAGAGCAAAAGAGATGGTAATTGCAGTTATTAAATATAAAGATGTTATTGAGGAGCTTTATAGAAATGTAAACAATGCAGTCAATGTTGGTAAAATTCATAAAAATGACGCTCTCAAAGTAAGAGTGAAACTTAATGAGGCAAAGCTCAATCTGTTAAGAGCAAACAATGCCCAACATCTTGCTTCAATGAATTTGTGTTATGTTGTTGGTTTGCCAATGACCACTCTTGTTGATGTCGAAGATTCTGATAGCAAATCAATTTCCATTCCTGAAAATTATGATATTACTGCAAGACCGGAATATCAAATGCTTTCAAAACAAATTGATTTGAAAAAACAGCAGTCAAAGCTCATTAGAAGCGATTATCTTCCCAATGCCGGCATTATGGCTATGTATGGATATATGAATGGACTGAAGATTAATGGCGATAAAGTGTTTGATAATGCTAATTTTGCTGCCATGCTTTCTGTAAATATCCCTTTATTTCATTGGGGTGAGGGTAGAAACAAAATCAATGCTGCAAAAGCTGAACAAAAAATTGCCGAATTAAAACGTTCTGATATTGAACAACAGCTGATTCTTGAAATTAATCAAGTGCATAACGCTCTTGTTGAATCTCAAATGGAGGTTGAACTTACAAAATCCTCACTTGAGCAGGCTGAAGAGAATATGAGAGACAGTGAGAATCTTTACAAAGTTGGAAAAGTAACTCTTGCCGATTACCTTGAATCTCAGACTTCATGGCAAAAGGCATGGGCTGAATCAATTAATGCAAAGGCTTCATTTAAGCTTAATGAAACAAAATATCTAAAAGCAATTGGAGAATTGCAATAAGCTTAACATATTTAAAAAAATGCCATCCTTTTTGGTTGGCATTTTTTTTGCCTGATTTTGATTTAAAGCAAATATCAAATAGTGTGTTATATATAAATAAGTATATCAAGACGATATATTTTCGCGTTGCTGACAGTTTGAACGTTATAATTGATGACTTAAACTGAAATATGATTATTTACCATTACATTTGTTATAAATAATAATACTTCAATTCTTTAATTAAGACAATTGACAATTGTGTGCTGACCGCCGTTTTAGTGTTTTCTACTTGCTCTGAGAAAACAAAAATGTAAAACGAAATCTCCGATATTAATACTATGACAGATGTTTGTTAATGGAGGAGATCAGTTTATAGTAGAGAACACATCTCTTATAAGGGTATTTCCATATACAATGAAAACAATGAGATTGTAAAAGGCAAATTTAGAACTATTAAATATCAATTGTTAGATGGCGAGTCTTCAAGAATTCTTAAAATAGAAGATATCAAAGAAAATTAATAAATCAATATAAAAACCGGAAAGAGATTGATTTCCGGCTTTTATTAACAAAATAATTCCTTAAATGCAGATACAATATCATACAAAACTTGATGGATTCATTACCATGACTGACGATGTCGGTCATTATAGTATGGTTAACAATAATGAATCATTTAAATTTATCTGGTGTCAATCGGGTGAGGTTTGTCTTGATATAGATTATTCTCCTTCTACCATCAACGAGAATCAAATTGTATGTCTTTCTCCATATCAAAAGATCGATTTTAAATCATCAAAGGGCAAATGCATTATACTGTCTTTTGATTCCAACTTTTACTGCATCTACGGTCATGACAGTGAGGTCTCTTGTAATGGAATACTTTTTAATGGCTCTTCAAATGTCATTCGTTTGAATATATCAGATTCTTTGTCTGTTAAGCTAAAACAAACTTTGGATATGCTAAAAGAGGAAGATTCAAATCAAGACGATTTAAAAGAGGAAATGTTAAGAATTTTACTCAAACGGTTTATTGTTATTTGCACAAGAATTGCCCGTTGCAATATTGATAACAATGCTGATCAATTCAAGGCTGTTGAGATAATAAGACAATTCTATATTTTGGTAGATAATCATTTTAAAGAAAAAAAACAGGTTAAAGACTATGCTGATATGCTCAATAGAACTTCTAAAACTATTTCAAACCTATTTTCTAAATATGATCTGCCTTCTCCATTGCAAATTATTCATTTAAGAATAGAATCAGAGGCAAAAAGACTGCTCCGCGACACTAATAAAAGTGCAAAAGATATTGCATATCTATTGGGTTTTGATGATGTGGCTACATTTTCAAGATTTTTTAAAAAGCAAAACGGGAAAAGTATCTCAGAGTTTAGAAATTTATGAATTTTTTTACTCTTTGGGAAATATTGCCAACCTTAAATGCTTAATTGCCATTTTATTTGTATTTAAAAGTGATGATTTTTGTAACAGAAATTTATCCAAATAATATTACTGTTATGGAAACTACAATTAAAAAACTATTTTTTGAAATTATCTCTCTTCTTGCCTCTTCCAATAAAATTGGTTATGCCATGATTAGGATATCAATATTTGTGATTTTTGTGTGGATAGGAGGTCTCAAATTTTGGAATTATGAAGCAGAAGGTATTGTGCCTTTTGTTGCAAACAGTCCATTTATGAGCTTCTTTTATGCAAATGACAAGCCTGAATACAAGGAGTATAAATTGAAAGAGGGTGAGTTTAATCAGGAAAAATATGAATGGCATCAATCAAACAGAACTTATATTTTTTCAAAAGGATTGGGAATCCTCATTATGAGCATTGGCATATTGACTTTGCTTGGCTTTTTCTATACTAAAATTGGCATGATAGGTGAGGCGCTTGTCATTATTATGACTATCGGTACACTTTCTTTTCTTGTCACAACTCCTGAAACGTGGGTCCCAAATCTTGGAAGTGGAGAGTTTGGTTTTCCTTTGCTCTCCGTAGCAGGCAGACTTGTAATAAAAGATCTTTCAATAATCTCCGGCGCATTTGTTCTTTTAACAATGTCTTCTAAAAAATTACTCAAGCAATATTCAATAAAATAGATTGAATTTATTTTGCAGTGATTCTATATCTGCAATTTTAAAAATATAAATTTTGTTCGCAAGACTTATAGTCATGGAAATAAAAAAGCTGTCAATAAATAATATTATTGGCAGCTTTTTTGTTTTTAGAGCGAAAAACGGGACTCGAACCCGCGACCCCAACCTTGGCAAGGTTGTGCTCTACCAACTGAGCTATTTTCGCGTTGAAACTATCGGCACAAAGCCGAACAAGAGAGCGAAAAACGGGACTCGAACCCGCGACCCCAACCTTGGCAAGGTTGTGCTCTACCAACTGAGCTATTTTCGCGTTGAAACTATCGGCACAAAGCCGAACAAGAGAGCGAAAAACGGGACTCGAACCCGCGACCCCAACCTTGGCAAGGTTGTGCTCTACCAACTGAGCTATTTTCGCATTGAATAAGTGGTTTCTTATTTCCGGATGCAAATATAGGTTCATTTAAGTGAATTTTCCTAATATAAAACCTCTAAAATTCTTTAAAAGCGCCTTTCATTGCTTTTGAAGCGAAATAATTATTCAAAATATGAGTAACAACCAATAAATTACTATTTTTGTTGAGAAATTGAAAGAAGTGGGAAAAGATATTACTAATTAATTACTAATTTTACTTTTAGAGGTTTTAGATAATATATTTATCATTTTTAATAGATGTAATGAATAGTATAAACTCTTATATAAAAATAAATCAAATGAAAAAAGTTTTACTTTTTGCCATGGCAGCGACTATGGTATTGACATTAGGTTCATGTAAATCAAAACAGAGTGCTTACAAAGCAGCTTATGAGAAAGCTAAAGCTAAAGATGTAGAACAGGCTGTTGAAGAGGTAGAAGAACAACCTGTAATGAAAACTCCATCTGCAAAATATTCAGGAGCAGCTGTTCAATCAGAAAAAGTTACTGCTGTAAATCCAAACGAAGCCGGCAACCTTAAAGCGTATAGTGTAGTTATTGGCAGTTTTATTAACAAAACAAATGCTACATCTTTAAGAGATCAAATGATTGATAAGGGTTTTAATGCTTTCCTTGCACAAAATGCAAAAGGCATGTACCGTGTTATTGTTGCAAGCTACAATGATAAAGCTGATGCCGCTGAAACTCGCGATAGAATCAAAGCTAAATATGCACCGCTTTATGCTGATTCATGGATTTTGCTTAATCAATAAAAGATTATAGATAAAAAATAAATAAAACAGATGGAAATTCTATGTAAAGGAAATTCCATCTGTTTTTTTATGTCTATAATTTTAAAACTGCATCATAATATCATATTATCAAACATACGACTTCTAAATTTTGACAGTAGTGACTTTTTGATATTTTAAAAAATAGTAAAAATTAAAGCATTGTATACCAAATGGTTGTAAATATTTAAAATTGTGTTTGGTAATTTTGTAATTTTCATTATCGAAAAAAATATTTTCATCAT
>JAUNSR010000037.1 GCA_030539115.1 Bacteroidales bacterium | reverse complement strand
TCAAAATAATAACCAGCTGTCACTCAACTTTTTTTAAGTGGACAGCAATGATTTTGTAAATAGAAAATTTACTTCTGAAAAGAAAAATATTTTATTAATTAAAACATAGAAATATCATGAAAATTAGATTTGGAGTTAAATATTTTGTTTATTCCATAACTGTTTTATCTGCATTTTATGGCTGCTCCACTACAAAAACTGAACTGGCTAAAGGTGGCAATCCTGTTATTACCGGTCAGTATGCCGATCCGGAAGGTGTGATTTTTGGGAAAAAATTTTGGATTTATCCCACCTATTCCGATGATTATGAAAAGCAAATTTATATGGACTGCTTTTCATCAAAGGATATGGTAAATTGGAAGAAACATTCTCGTATTGTTGACAATAATGCCATAAAGTGGGCCAACAAAGCTATGTGGGCACCGGCAATAGTTGAAAAGGATAAAAAATATTATCTGTTTTTTGGAGCCAATGACATTCAAAATGATAATGAATACGGAGGTATCGGTGTGGCTGTTTCAGATAAACCGGAGGGACCGTATAAAGATTATCTTGGCAAGCCTCTTATAGATAAGTTTTATAATGGTGCTCAGCCTATAGATCAATTTGTGTTTAAAGATGACGACCAGTATTACATCATTTATGGAGGATGGAGACACTGCAATATAGCAAAGCTTAACAATGATTTTACAGGATTTGAGCCTTTTGAAAATGGTGAAATTTTCAAGGAAATTACACCAAGGGATTATGTAGAGGGCCCATTTATGTTTAAAAAAGACGGGAAATATTACTTTATGTGGTCGGAAGGTGGATGGACTGGTCCTGATTATAAAGTAGCCTATGCTATAGCCGATTCTCCGGTTGGTCCATTTAAAAGAATAAACACAATACTTCAGCGAGATCCGAAAATTGCAACAGGAGCAGGCCATCACTCAGTGATTATCAACAAGAATGATTATTATATTGTTTATCATAGACGACCATTAGGTATTAATGATGCCAACAAAAGAGTAACGTGTATTGATAAGATGGAATTTGATGAAAATGGATATATAAAGCCTGTAATAATGACATTTGAAGGCGTGAAAAAAACAAAAGTAAAAAAATAACCACCTAAAGAACTCTTTACTCTCTCCCCGAAACAAACAAACGTTTTCGGGGAGATGTTATATATAGGGTATTTATTCTATATTTGTTTATGTTTTGACAAAATATTATTTTATATATAAAAGTTTCTCGTGGAAAATCGTATAAAATTAAAAGTTCTCGGTATTACTTACAGTCAAATACAACAAGGAGCCTATGCTCTTGTTTTATCGGAGGAAAACGGCTCAAGAAGAATTCCGATAATAATAGGAACTGCTGAGGCGCAGTCCATAGCAATTCAACTCGAACATTTAACGCCGCCTCGTCCATTAACACATGATTTGTTCGTGTCGTTTGCAAATGCATTTGATATAAAGTTAAAGGAGGTTTATATCTATAAATTTGAAGAGGGGGTTTTCAGCTCGGAATTGTTGTTTGAGGATAACGACGGAAAAGAAAAGAAAATCGATTCTCGTACCTCGGATGCAATAGCTTTCGCCCTTAGAAGTGGTGCAGGCATTTACACCAATGAAGAGATAATAAAACTTGCCGGAGTTGAATTTGATGAAGATACGCAAAAAGAAAATTCTCAAATTGAAAAAACTGAATTCCGAAGTGTTGATGAACTCCAAAAAATGCTTAATCAAGCTATCTCTGATGAAGATTATGAAATGGCATCCCAACTTCGCGACGAGATAAGAAAAATAAAGGAATTTGAGAGCGGAAAAGATGATTCTTCATTAAAATAAAATGAATCTTGATTCTTTTTGTTTATTTTCGTGTGATAAATTTTGAGCAAAAACAAAACAATCTCCAATGAATACTTTTAAAAAACTGACGTTGTTGGCAGTATTTCTTTCACTGACAACTTTATTATTTTCACAATCTGATTCGGCCCAAGTTGCAATAGATACAATACAATTAGGTCAGCAAGCGGCTTCTCAGGCAGCTCAAATTGCACCGACTGATGTTGAGGTAGTTGTGCCTATAGCTCCCGGGGGGATTTCAGTAAATTCTTTATGGAGAGGCGTATTGGGAATGATAACTATTCTTCTTATAGCTTTTGCATTTAGTAAAAATAGAAAGGCAATCGATTGGAAAGTTGTTTTAATAGGTCTTGCAATACAAGTAGGGCTTGCTATTGGGGTGTTGTATGTTCCATTCATTAAGGCATTCTTTGAGATTATTGCTGCAATGTTTGTTAAAGTAATGGACTTTACTGCTGCAGGTGCCGACTTTGTTTTCGGATCATTGCTTGATACAAGCAAAATAGGTTACATATTTGCCTTTAAGGTGCTTCCAACAATTATATTCTTTTCAGCATTGACAAGTTTGCTTTATTATCTAAATGTTGTTCAGGTAGTTGTTGTAGGAATAGCATGGCTTCTAAAAAAGGCATTCAGGCTTTCCGGAGCAGAGGGACTTACAGTTGCCGGAAATATATTTCTTGGACAGACAGAGGCTCCCTTGCTTGTCAAGAGATACCTTCCCAATATGAACCGTTCTGAAATGTTTCTTGTAATGAGTGCGGGTATGGCAACAATAGCCGGAGCTGTTCTTACTGCATATATTGGACTTCTTGGCGGCGATGACCCTCAAAGTCAGCTTACGTTTGCAAAATATCTTATTTCAGCCTCTGTGATGGCTGCTCCGGGTGTGATAGTTATAGCAAAAATTATTTATCCTCAGACAGAGAGTGTAGATACGGATATTAAGGTTGACAGAACCTCTGTAGGCAAAAATGTTCTCGACGCTGTCTCCAATGGTACAGTTGAAGGCATCAAGGTTGCTGTTAATGTAGGAGGTATGCTTATTGTTTTTATAGCGATGGTTGCCATGCTTGATTATATACTTGGTGGGTTAATAGGTCATTATACAGGACTTAATGACTGGCTTGCATCTATATCTGATGGTAAATACGCATCCTTCAATTTCCAATTTGTAGTTGGAATGATATTTACTCCAATTGCTTGGCTTATGGGAGTTGCAAATGAAGACATGCTTCAAATAGGTAGTCTTTTGGGTACTAAAGTTATGCTAAATGAATTTGTTGCCTACAATGATATGGCAGCGATGAAGGAGGTCGGGGCTTTCATTTATGAAAAGTCAATCATTATGGCAACTTTCCTTCTTTGTGGATTTGCAAATATTAGTTCTATTGGTATCCAAATTGGAGGTATAAGTATTCTTGCTCCAAATCAAAGAGAAACTTTGACGCAGCTTGGTTTTCTATCTCTTATTTGCGGTACACTTGCTTCTTGTATGTCTGCAACTATCGTTGGAATGATACTTGGTTAATAAAAAATAAGTTTATTGCAAAGACAGAGCCTACAACTCTGTCTTTGTTTTTTAATTGAAAATATTAGTTATGCATCTATTTTATACTCCGGATATTGAAAATATAAAGCTATTGCCTGAAGAAGAGTCAAATCATGCTGTCAAGGTGCTTAGGCTTGCTGAAGGTGCTGAAATCACTTTGCTTGATGGAAAGGGCACTTTTTATCAGGCTGTTATTACTCTTGCTCATCCTAAAAGGTGTGCCGTTGAAATATTAAATACTTATCCCGAAGACAGAAGTCATCGTCCATTTATTCAAATAGCAGTTGCTCCTACAAAAAATATTGACAGGATAGAGTGGCTTGCTGAAAAGGCAACGGAAATTGGCTTTGATAAACTTACATTCCTGAAATGCAGGTATTCTGAAAGAAAAGAGATTAAGAGGGAGAGAATTAATAAAATATTAATCTCGGCAATGAAACAGTCTTTAAAAGCTACTTTGCCGGAACTGACAGACATGACGGATTTTAAGAAGTTTGTTGAGGCACCTTTTGAAGGTCAGAAGTTTATTGCGCACTGTTATAAGGAAACTGAGAGGGTTTTATTGAGTAAATCGTATAAACCGGGAAGTAATGTTACAATCTTAATTGGTCCGGAGGGGGATTTTAGTGAACAAGAGGTAGAGTTGGCTTTGAAGAATGGTTATGTTCCTGTTTCTTTGGGTAAAAGCAGACTTAGAACTGAAACGGCAGCTCTGGTTGCTTGTCATACCATTAATGTTATTAATGAGATTAACGAATAGAAATTTTTTTAAATTTATTATCACATTATCAAAAAGCATAAACACGATATTTAATATGATTGGGATTCATTTAATGTTTCGTTAAAATAGTATATTTGAATTTTTATTGAATTTAAATGTTTATAAAGCATTTACTAATTTAGACATAGATAAAAATATAATGGCAATAAGTAGTGAGGAAAACATTAATCCTAAAGCCGAAAAACCATCACCAAGCGGCAATCTTAAATCTCTTGCCAAAGAGACAGTAATTTATGGATTAAGCAGTATTGTAGGCAAGTTTTTAAATTATCTTTTGGTAACTGTTTATACTGTTTCTTTGCCGGTAAGCGGGGGCGGGTATGGTGTAATCACACATATGTATGCAATAACGGCTCTTTTGCTTGTATTGCTGACGTTTGGGATGGAAACAGGCTTTTTTAGATTTGCCAACAAGTCAGAATATAACCCCTTAACTGTCTATTCAACAACAATAATATCTGTGGGATCAATAGTGTTGATTTTTCTGATTGCTTCACTGTCGTTTCTGAACCCCATTGCATCAGTTTTTGGCTATAAAGAGCATCCGTGGTATATAGGAATGATGCTTATTGTAGTGGCAATGGATGCTTTCCAGTCTATTCTCTTTGCTTTTTTAAGATATAAGAAAAGACCTGTAAGGTTTGTGTTCTTGAAGTTGCTTTTTATTGCATCAAATATTCTTCTAAATATAATTTATTATGTATTTATGAAGGGTAAGAATGTGGGGATGACTTTTGCAATCAATTTGATATGTACCTCTTTAGTAATGGCTTGTATGATACCTCAATTAAGAGGTTTTAAATATGAGTTTGATAAAGAGTTGCTGAATAAAATGCTCAAATATTCTTTTCCGATATTAATATTGGGTATTGCAGGAATATTAAACCAAGTTGCAGATAAAATAATCTTTCCTTTTGTATATCCTGATAAAGCTCAGGCAGACGTTCAGCTTGGTATATACGGAGCGGCAAGCAAAATAGCAATGATAATGGCTATGCTTACTCAGGCTTTTAGATATGCTTATGAGCCATTTGTTTTTAGCCACAGTAAAGAAAAGGATAATAGAGAGGTCTATGCAAGTGCAATGAAATTTTTTATAATATTCACATTGCTGGCATTCCTTGGTGTTATGTTTTACCTTGATATGCTTCGGTATTTGCTTGGCAAAGGATATTGGGTGGGGCTTAAAGTGGTGCCAATCGTAATGATTGCTGAAATTTTTATGGGTATATATTTTAATCTTTCATTTTGGTATAAGCTTATAGATGAGACAAAATGGGGGGCATACTTCTCTTTAATTGGGTGTTCTATAATAATAATTGTAAATATAGTCTTTATCCCGATTTATGGGTATATGGCTTGTGCCTGGGCGGGCTTTGCAGGCTATGGGGTTGCTATGCTTCTTTCTTACTTTGTTGGACAGAGAAAATATCCTATAAAGTATGATATAAAATCTATATCAAAATATGTTCTTTTAACAGCAGTCATTTATTTTGCGGGAGAGATGCTTCCAATTAAAAACTTGTTCTTGCTGTTGTTTGCACGAACAATTCTGCTATCTATATTTATTGGTTATATAATAAGAAATGATTTTCCGTTATCTCAACTGCCATTGATTGGAAAGTATTTTACTAAAAATAAATAAAATGAACATATAATTTATAATAATATATTTATTGGCATGATAATAGCTGCATAATGCAAAATATAAAGAATTAAAGCGAATATTTATGGCATAATATTTTAACTTTTTTATATTTTTATCCCAAATTTGATTCTTATGAGATTTAAAATTGTTTTGTTGGTCAGAAATGAAGCTTTTGGGAATGTTTTGCCTGTCAGCTATCAGTTCGAGTTGTCTTCCTGTATTTACAGAAAGATAATGGATAATAGAACTGATTATCTGAATTGGCTCTCAAAGAATGGCTTCAGCGAAGACACAAATTTAAAACATAAACTTTTTTCAATCTCTAATTTATATATACCAAAGATAAAGGTTGAGGAGGACAGACTGCATATATTGACCAAAAGAATTCAGCTATGGGTCTCTTTTCTTCCTGAAAGAGGCACCGAGGAGTTTATTATGAGGATATTCTCCAATCAAATGATGCTTATTGGTGATAAATATTCACAGGTTGAATTTATGGTTGAGGGGATTGAGAAATGCCCGGAACAGGAATGGAGCGGTTATGTCGATTATTTAGCACTTTCACCGATAGTGATTTCCCTTCCAAGAATAAACAAAAGTGTGGAATATATGAACCCGGAGGATCCTAACTACAGTAAGACATTGTTGCATAATCTTTTAGATAAATATTCTCATTTCTATGGAAGACCTTATCAGGGAGAGACCGAATGTGAGTTTGAGCTCCTTTCACAACCTAAAAGAAAAGGGATATTTATTAAAAGATTTACAAAAGATGAAACAAAAGTAATAGGATATATGTATAAATTTAGAATTAAACTTCCTATTGTACTTCATAAATTATTATATAATACTGGATTGGGAGATAAAGTGGGGCTTGGTTTTGGATGTGTGGAAAGAATAAAAATTCCTGTTGAAGATTGAATACTTTGAAAAACTTAGTAATTTTTTTATTCCAAATTCTTTAACCTTGGATAGGATGGCTTAAAAAAATAATTATTATTCAACTAATCCCAGATAAATTTCCTTATTTTGTAAAACTAAAGGTTTAGTTAACAACTTTATTAATTCGAGAAGATATGACTGATGCTCTTGAACAAAAAGAATCATTGGATACTGAGTTTACAGCAAACAATGACCTCACTAATGAAACACTTGAAAAGAAACAGGAATCCAAAAAGAAAAGTTTCTCAAATAGAGAAGAAATTATCTCTGAATTGAAGGAATTACTTCCTAAGCAAATTCAAGAGGTAAAAGATGATGTGGATTTTCTGAAACAACAATATTATAAATTAAGAAAGCATGAGGTGGAAATTGCCAAGAATGCTTTTATAGAGCAAGGTAATACTGCTGAGGACTTTTCTCCTGAAGTTGATGCTTTGGAGGAAACTCTTAAATCTCTTCTTAATGAATTTAGGACTAAAAAACTTGCTTTAATGGAGGAGGTTGAGAAGGTTAAAGAGGAAAATCTTGCTAAAAAAGAGGCTGTCCTTGAAAAACTTGAACAGATTGTTGCTGATCCTGATACTATCAATAAGAATTATAATGAATTCATTGATCTTCAGCATGAATTTAAGGAAATAAACGATATACCTGAGAAGAATGTTAATCCTCTATGGAAGAGATTCCAGAAAAGCTCTGAAAACTTTTATGACCTTCTTAAGATTAACAAGGAATTGAGAGACTATGATTTCAAAAAGAATCTTGATAAAAAAGAGTCTATCTGTGCAGAGGCTGAAGCTCTTCTTGAAAATAAAGACATTATTGCTTCTTTTAGAGCGCTTCAAACTCTTCATGATGAATGGAGAAGAACAGGTCCTGTAGCTCAAAATCTTAGAGAGGAAATCTGGACAAGATTTAAAGATGCATCAACACAAATAAACAAGCGTCATCAGGACTATTTTGAACAATTAAAGAAAAATGAATCTGAGGTTGAGGAGGCTAAAACAGCACTCTGTGTTGTGGTTGAATCTATTGATATAGATTCTTTGAAGACTTCGTCTGCTTGGGATGAAAAGACTAAAGAAATTATAGAGTGTCAGGAGAAATGGAAAACTCTTGGATTTGCTTCTAAGAAAGTTAACAATGCTTTGTTCGAGAGATTTAGAAAGGCTTGTGATACATTTTTTACAAGCAAGTCTGAATTCTTTAAAGCTTTCAGAAATGAAATGCAGGAGAATATTGATAAAAAGAAAGCTCTTTGTCAACGTGCATTGGAATTGAAAGACAGCACTAACTGGCGTCAAACTACTGATTTATTGGTTAATCTGCAGAAGGAATGGAAAACAGTTGGTCAGGTTCCAAGAAAAATAGGAGACCAGCTTTGGAAACAATTTATTGAAGCTTGTGATTTCTTCTTTGAACAAAAAGAAAAGGCTCTTTCTGCTGAAAAAGGTACTGAAAAAGCTAATCTTGAGGCTAAAAAACAAGTTGTTGCTAAATTGCAGGCTCTTTTCGATCAGGATAAGGATAGCATTGATATAGCTAAAGTCAAAGAATTGACAGCAGAATGGAACAATATTGGACATGTTCCTTTCAAAGAAAAGGATATTATTTATGGCGAATATCAGGCAATAGTGAATAAACTATTCAAGCACGCCAATCAGAAGGGTAGAAAGGTAAGCATTGAGAACTTTACCTCTAATGTTGCCAAAATGAGTGAAAGCGATAAGGGTCAAAATTCTCTTCTTCGTGAAAGAGAAAAATTGATGAGAAACTTTGAAAATATAAAAAACGAATTGAAGACTTATGAAAATAATATGGGATTCCTTTCTGTATCTTCAAAGGGTGCTAATTCTCTTCTTAAGGAGATGGAACGCAAAGTTGAGTCTTTGAAGGAGGATATGAAGCTTATTGCTCAAAAAATTGATTTAATAGATTCGAATTTGAAATAATAAATAATTAATTGAGACAATTGTTAATTGGAATAATTATTATTGAGTAATTTTTCAGATTAGTATTCTGAATTTTATCTTACTTGAAACAGTCATTATAGTATGTAATATTGTAATGACTGTTTTTTTTGTGTGTTTTTTGGATTGAATAGATATGCGTAAAAGAGTCTGTTTTGATATGTGTCGATTTAAAATATTAAAGCAGTTGTTACAAAGTTTACATGATAGAGAGTGTGTCGGGTTAAAAAGAAAAGGCTTTGCCAAACTAATTTAAATAGTTGTGGCAAAGCCTTTAATATAATAAAAAATATGTCCTTTAGATTATAACAACCTATAGACGATTATTTTATTGATTTGGAATGTTGGCAAGAATATCTGTTGTAAACTTCCAGAATTTCTCTACAGAATCGATATTGACCTTTTCGTCAGGAGAGTGAGGATGCTTAATTGTTGGACCAAAAGAAATCATGTCGAGACCTGGAACATTTGAACCTATAATACCACATTCAAGACCTGCATGAATAACTACTACTTCAGGTTCTTTGTTAAAATCTTTCTCATAAACATCTTTCATTAGTTTGAGAATAGGTGAGTTTACATTAGGATCCCAACCTGGGTAGCTTCCATCAAATTCAACCTTTGCACCACCTAAAGTAAACACGCTCTCAAGAGAAGACGCAAGGAAGAATTTTTGTTCTTCGTTTAGACTTCTTATAAGGAAGACAACCTCAGTCATTCCCTCTGTGCTCTTTACAATAGCAAGATTGGATGAAGTTTCAACGATAGAAGGCATGTCCGGAAACATTCTTACAACGCCGTTAAAACATCCGACAACAGAGTTTATAATATCGTCTTGAACCTCTTCAGGAATGAGAGTTTTAGGAAGTTCAACAACTTTAGCCTCAAAAACAATATTCTCTTCAATTCCTCTAAATTCATCTTGGAAAATGTCTTGGTAATATGATACCTCTTCAAGAATATCTTCTACGATTTCTCCCGGAATGGTAATTATTGCACTTGCCTCTCTTGGAATTGCATTTCTTAAGGTACCTCCGTCAACATAAGATAAACGAGCTTCGAAATCTTTAACTGCATGTTTAAGAAAACGGAACATAAGTTTGTTGGCATTAGCACGACCAAGAATAATGTCAAGACCTGAATGTCCACCTTTTAGCCCGGTAAGAGAAATAGCCACAGCAACATCGCCTTCAGGAACTTCACTATCCTCTTTGTATTGGAAAGAAGCAGTCATGTTTACACCGCCTGCACAGCCAACATAAAGCTCACCTTCCTGCTCGGAATCCATATTTAAAAGGATTCTCCCATTAATTAAATCGCCATCCAAACCTATTGCGCCATACATTCCGGTTTCTTCATCTACAGTGAATAAAGTTTCAATTGGACCATGAATCAGAGTATTGTCTTCAAGCACAGCTAAAGCCGTAGCCATTCCAATACCATTGTCTGCGCCTAAGGTTGTGCCATCAGCTGTTACCCAGCCGTTGTCAATATATGGTTTTATAGGATCTTTTACAAAATCGTGTTGAGTAGCATTGTTTTTTTGAGGCACCATGTCCATGTGGGCCTGCAAGATTACCCCAACACAATTTTCCATTCCTTTAGTAGCAGGTTTTCTTATAATAACATTACCGGTCTTGTCAACAATAGTCTCAAGACTAAGTTTACGACCAAAGTCGGTTAAGAAATTCCTTAGGTTCTCAACGTGTCCCGATGGGTGAGGAATTTCACAGATAGAAAGGAAATTTTTCCAAACTCCGGCTGGATAAAGATTTTGAATTGGGTTACTCATAATGAAATAATTAAACATTAAACAGTTATTTGTACTCTTTTTCTGAGTCTGTCAGCAATAAAAATAGCCAACATAGTATAGAGTCCAAGGATTATTACAAATCCTTGCTGTATAGCATGTACTATAAGTGCAAAAGTCGAGGCGTTTGTTTGACTGACACCATAAAGAAGCATTGTAGAGATAATCATAAAATGCCAAGGTCCGGTACCTCCCTGAACAGGGACAACAACTCCTATGCTTCCCATAACGAACATTGTCAATGCACCAACTATGCCTATATCTTTTGAAAAATCAAATGCAAATATGCAAACGTAGAAATTCAGAAAATATAACAGCCATATACCAAAGGTAAGAAAAATATAGCTCCATTTGTTTTTCATTGTGCGAATAGTTTCAAAACCTTGCCATGCATTCATTATCATGGCATGAAATTTCTGATATATTTTTGTTTTAGTAAACCTTTTCTTAAAGACAAGAATTAAAACGATAGATATAATAAGAATTGAAAATGTAATTGGAGAGACTAAAATTTTTAAAATTGTATCTGCAATAGTTGGATGTTCTTTGAAAAAAGAGATAAATACTTTTCTTTCTAAAATAAATGCGAATATTGTTATTGAAGTGACACTTATTAAATCGAGAAGCCTTTCAGAGAGTATGGAGCCAAATATTGTAACAAATGGTTTTTGAGTTTTTTTTGATATAAAATTACATCTCCATAATTCTCCAAGTCTGGGGAAAATGAGATTGACACCATAATTGCCAAATACAGAATTTGATAAATCAAATAGAGAGGGAGTAACATCTAAAGCTTTTAATTGAATACGCCATCTGTAGGCTCTTGCTACATGACTTAAAATAGCTAAAAGCAGAGATAAAAATATCCATTCCCATTTAATACCACTATGAAGAACATTGAGTATTTGTTTAATATCCTGACCTTTATAGAGATACCATATTATGCCACCTCCAATAAAAAGAGGTATAAAAAACTTAATAAGGTTCTGCACTATTTTTTTCAAAACTAAATTATTAAAAGTGAATTAATAATTTATTGTACCTTTGTAATATATAGGTTCAATAAATGATGTGCAAATATAATTTTTATAAATATTGATTTGTTATCACAGAGATTAAAAAAGATAATATTTTTGTTTGAACAATGTATTTATAAAACAACTATTATTAATTATCGGCACAAAACGGCTGATGAAATATTTTTAAACTACACACCCACTTAAACCAGAACAAATAGAATGATTAAAACAGTAAAGCCAAAGAAGTTTTTAGGTCAGCATTTCTTAACTGATTTAAAAGTTGCGGAAGATATAGCAGATACACTTGAGGATTTTAAAAATCTTCCTGTGCTTGAGGTTGGGCCTGGAATGGGTGTATTAACCCAGTTTCTAATTAAAAAAGGATATGATTTGACTGTCGTTGAGCTTGATTGGGATTCGGTAGCTTATCTTAAAGAATCGTATCCTCAGCTAAATGATAGAATTATAGAAGCTGATTTTCTAAAATTGAATTTAAAGGAATTGTATAAAGGAGAGTTCTGCATTATTGGTAATTACCCATATAATATTTCAAGTCAGATTTTCTTTAAGGTTCTTGAATATAAAGATCAAATACCTTGTTGCAGCGGTATGATTCAAAAAGAGGTTGCCGAAAGAATGGCTGCAGCTCCAGGAAGTAAAACCTATGGTATATTAAGCGTCCTTATGCAGGCGTGGTATAATATTGAATATTGCTTTACTGTGCACGAACATGTATTTAATCCACCTCCAAAAGTTAAGTCTGCTGTAATAAAAATGACTCGAAATGAGGTTAAAAAGCTTGATTGCGATGAAAAACTTTTTAAAACAGTGGTGAAAACAGCTTTTAACCAAAGACGAAAAACAATGAGAAATTCTCTTAAGACTCTTCTTGGCAAGGATTGTGATATTTTCTCAGATAAAATATTTGACTTACGTCCTGAGCAAATCTCTGTTGCTCAGTTTATCGATTTAACTAATCTTGTAGCCCCATATATTCTCAAGGAATAACGGGACTTTTTATGGGTATTTATTATGATTAGATTCAATGAAGAATTTATCTCTCAAGTAAGGGATGTAATACAATCAAAGGACGATGTCCAGACATTGGAACTTTTAAAGGATTTACATCCTGCCGATATTGCCGAGCTTTATCAAACTCTTAATCTTGATGAAGCCGAATATATTTACATGCTTCTTGATCCTGAGACTGCAGCAGATGTTCTCTCTGAGCTTGATGACGACGATAGGAAAAAACTCTTAAGTCATCTTCCTAATGAATTGATTGCACAGCACTTTATCCAAAATATGGATACTGATGATGCTGTAGATATTATTCGTGATTTGGATGAGGATGAGCAGGAGGATATTCTTTCTCATATCCATGATATGGAACAGGCAGGTGATATTGTCGATCTTCTAAAATATGATGTAGATACTGCCGGTGGTTTGATGGGTACTGAGATGATTGTTGTAAATGAAAATTGGAGCATGCCTGAATGTATTAAGGAGATGAGAAATCAGGCTGAGGAGATGGATGAAATTTACTATGTTTATGTTGTTGATGATGATGAACGCTTGGTCGGTATCTTCCCTTTAAAAAGCATGATAACAAGTCCTTCGGTTTCCAAGGTGAAAAAGGTAATGACTCATGACCCTATTTCTGTAAAAACAGATACTCCGATTGAAGATGTTGCAAATGACTTTGAAAAATATAATCTTATTGCAATGCCTGTTGTTGATAGTATTGGACGTCTTGTGGGCAGGATTACAGTCGATGATGTGATGGATAAGGTCAGGGAGATAAATGAAAAGGATTATCAGTTGGCATCCGGTCTTTCTCAGGATGTTGAATCTTCAGATACTATTTTTACGCAAACTACGGCAAGGTTGCCGTGGTTGATTATTGGCATGATTGGCGGCATCAGCAATTCAATTATCTTAGGAAAATTTGAGTCCGGCTTTGTTTCAAATCCTGCTATTGCATTGTTTATTCCTCTTATTGGAGGCACAGGCGGAAATGTCGGAATTCAATCATCTGCTATCGTTGTTCAAGGTCTTGCAAACGGATCTTTAAATATGAAAAGTGCCAGTAGACAAATCTTGAAAGAGTGTGGCGTTGGAATGATTAATGCAAGTATGATTTCCATATTGGTGTTTCTTTATAACTGGTTTAGAATCGGAAATTCAGGAATTACGGTCTCTGTATCTCTTTCCTTGTTTGCTGTAATTATGTTTGCTTCTTTTTTTGGTACTATTGTCCCAATGACATTGGAAAAATTGAATATAGATCCTGCCATAGCAACCGGGCCTTTCATTACCATTACAAATGATATTATAGGAATGCTTATATATATGGGAATATCTTCAGCATTGGCTTGATTATAAATTGAAAAGATAAAAATATTCTTCCTAAAAAGATTTTTAATAAGTGGATAGTTAAAATAGCATTCCACTTATTTTTTTGTCATGTTTATAAGGTTGAAGTTAGTTAATATCAGTATTAATATAATAGTTCGATTATATTTTTTTGTTGGATTGGAATGGCGTTGCTTTTTGGAAAACTTGAATATGATCTTTATAATATGAATTTATAGTTATGTTTTATTATAACATTATTTTATTAATATGGTTAATTTGCTCATTTATAATTATATTAGTAGTAGTTTTGTTAATGAAATTAAGTTGAATTAATAATATTATGAAATATAATAACTCATCAAAAGATGAAATGCCGAACAGAGGGTATATAAATGGCATATTTATATTTTAATTTTAAAATAGAAGAATATACAAATGAGAATAATAAAGATAATATTGCTTGTCATAATTTCGGTTATTTCATCCACTCTTCTTTTACCCGGATTTTCTTTTATACCTAATGCATTAATTTATCAGCAGCCAGGAATTGATGACTATAAGATATTTTACAATAGAGTCGTTTTTGCCGGAGACCCAAAGCCTTGGAAGATTTCTAAAGATTATTTTACATCACCTTTATCAAAAGAGTTTGATGATATCAATGAATTATATAAAACTACAGCATATTTAGTTGTAAAGGATACTTCGCTTTTATTTGAACATTATTATGATGATTCAGGTGAAGATGTTTACAGTAATTCTTTTTCTATGGCAAAGAGCATTGTCTCATTATTGATAGGAATTGCTATTGATGAGGGTAAGATTGCCTCGATAGATGAAAGGGTGGGAGAGTATCTTCCAAACTATAATGACTCTTTCAATAAAAATCTTACAATAAGAAATTTACTCACTATGTCTGCTGCTTTAGATTGGGAAGAGGGGTACAAGACTTTGTTTTCAACAACGGCTCAGGCATATTATGGAGGAGAATTAAATAAATTTATTTCAAAATTTAAGTCAATTTCAGAATCTGGAGACAAGGTTAAATATCAAAGTGGTGTTACTCAGATTCTTTCTATGGTTTTAAGCAAAGCAACAAATGAAAACTTGTCTCAATATGCTTCAGAGAGGTTATGGACACCAATAAATGCTGAAAAAAATGCTCTTTGGTCTTTAGATAAAAAAGATGGAGATGAAAAGGCTTATTGCTGTTTCAATTCAAATGCCAGGGATTTTGCAAGATTAGGACAATTGGTGCTTAATAAGGGCGTTTGGAACAATAAAAGAATACTTTCTCAACAATATATTGATGAGGCTGTCAAGCCGGCCAGTTATCTTAAATCACAATACGATGATTCTGAAAATACAGTTTATGGATTTCAATTTTGGATATATGATTACAATGGAGAAAGCATTCCTTTTATGAGAGGACTTTTAGGTCAATATGTTTTTATACTCCCAAAATATAATGCCGTGATTGTAAGGCTGGGTCATACTCATTCGAATGAAAGAGATGAAAATCATTTTAATAAAGATATTGAGATATGGATAAAAGAGGGAATAGATATAATAGAAAAAGGAAACCGGTAAATGTTCCTATTTATCGGTTTCCTTTTTATCATCTTTAATCTCTTCAAAATCTATATATTCTCCTTCATCCTGAGAAAATATTTTTTCTTTTTTCTTCTCAGCCGACTGCCAATGATTTGGTCTTTGATCTTCTTGTCTTTTTCTGTTTGCTCTATTGGCTGGAGACCCAAAAAAGAGTTTATATATACCTCCTAAAACTTTAAAACCTACTGCAACAACTAAGACTATGAAAAAAAGGAGTATAAACAGTAATATTTGAAACATAATAAATCAATCTTAAGTTTAAAATAATTATCATTTTTCCCTCTGAGTAATCAAAGAAAGAATAATGTAAACACCTATTACAGCAGATATGCCATCTGTTTTTAAAAGTGCTAAAATAGAGATGGCAATGATAATAAAAATGTATCGTAGTTTGTTTTCTCCAAAGTTAAGATTTTTAAATTTGAGTGAAAACATCGGAATTTCAGCGATTAATAGATAAGAAAAAACTATAACCAATCCAAAAATTATCCAGAAGTTTCCTAATAATGAGCTGGTTGTGCCGTTTGCTAATCCTATACATAAACCTATCCAAAAAAGTGCATTTGCAGGAGTTGGAAGTCCTATGAATGAAGATGTTTGTCGTTCATCGATATTAAACTTGGCAAGTCGCAGAGCTGAGAATGGAACCAATAGAAAAGCAGAATAAGGCAGAACTTGTTGTAATGATAAAGAATAATCATCAGGGACTAAAGTTTTCATTATAGAAAAGACCATCATAGCTGGTGCAACCCCAAAGGTTACCATATCGGCAAGAGAGTCCATCTCCTTACCCATTGGTGAGTATGCCTTTAAAAGACGTGCGCTCATTCCATCAAAAAAATCAAACACTGCACCAAGTATAATAAGTGCCGAAGCAATAAGAAAATTGCCCTCATAGGCAAAAATAATAGCAAATGTTCCTGAAAGTAGATTCAGGCATGTAATTGTATTTGGAATATGTTTTGTAATTGCATTAGCCATAATAGTCATATAATAAAAATACTGTTCTGATTTATCTATTAATAAAAAAAATCAGAACAGCATTATGTTTATTTTATTTTAATCTGGCGATAGTAGTTATATCACCGGTAACCTTTTCATGCATCTTAACAAGTATATCAGAACCAAGAGGAAGGAAAAGATCAACACGAGAACCAAATTTTATAAATCCCAATTGCTGATTTACCTTAGCGATAGTACCGGGATGGGCATAAGTAACAATTCGCCTTGCTATTGCGCCGGCTATTTGTCTCATAAGTATAACTTTTCCGGCATCACTTTTAATCACAACTGTAGACCGTTCATTTTCCGTGCTAGATTTAGGAAGATATGCCGCCATAAACCTGCCGTTATGATGTTCAGAAACAAGAACTTCTCCGTTCATTGGATACCATTGCGCATGAACATTTAAAACAGTCATAAAGATTGAAACTTGTATGCGTTTATCCTTGAAATATTCTCCTTCATACACCTCCTCAATAGCTACAATCTCACCGTCTGAAGGCGCAATTACAGCATTTTTTGGGTCTTCGGGATAGATCCTATGAGGATTCCTGAAGAAATTTGTAACTAAAATAAAGAATATTGCAGTTGCAAATGCGATAAGAAAAAAAATAATTACAGGTGCAATAAAATAAAGCAATGCATCTATTGCAGTAATGATTAAAAATAAAACGAATAATATTGAACGTCCCTCTTTGTGAATCGTTACTCTCATAAAAAATGTTGTTTTTAGCTAAAGTTTAAATGAGATTTCTTTGTCTTTCAAAAAACACAAACATACTCTTTAATAGCTTTTAGATAATATTTATACGAACTGCAAAACTAACTTTATTTTATCAGATGTCAAAGCGTTGAAAAGCTTTATTCATTAATGGAGATTATTAAATAGATTATTATTTAATGATAATATATATACTTTACAGAAGTTTTGACATTGACTCTTAGTGATTTGTAGATATATTATTATATACATTCAACATCTGATATTGTTTCAGAAGTTATGATTAATATTTCTTTTTTTTAAGATGTTTGTTTGTCTGTTTAATAAAAGGTATTTCCAATAATGATTTTTTAGAGGTTGATTTTTATACAGACAATCTTCATATATCATTTTGGGTAATAAAATATTTAAAATTAGCTCTTGACAGATGATTGAATAATACTTCCCATATTAAAGACATTCCTCAGTAAAATGTCCATCGGTTTACATCTGGCTTAAAAAAAAATATAAAGGAGGATGAATTTAAAAAATTCCATCCTCCTTATATTAAAAGTTGTAATAATATTATTCGCTCAAAACAGCAGCCTGAGCAGCGGCAACTCTTGCAATTGGAACTCTATAAGGAGAACAACTTACATAGTTCATACCAATTCTATTACAGAATTCAACAGATGAAGGTTCTCCTCCGTGTTCTCCGCAAATACCAACCTTAAGACCAGGTTTAGTAGAGCGTCCCTTCAAAACGCCAATTTCAACTAAAGCTCCTACGCCTTCCTGATCAAGAGCCTGGAAAGGATCTGTTTTTAAGATTCCCTTTTCATGATAAATCTTTAAGAATTTGCCTGCATCATCTCTTGAATAACCAAACGTCATTTGAGTAAGGTCGTTAGTTCCAAAAGAGAAGAAGTCTGCAACTTCAGCAATCTTATCGGCTGTGATTGCTGCACGAGGAACTTCAATCATAGTTCCAACCTTATAGTCAATTCGTTCACCTTTCTCAGCGAAAACTTTTTCAGCAGTAGTATGGATAATAGAAGCCTGCATTTTAAGCTCTTCAATAACTCCAACTAAAGGAACCATAATCTCAGGAATAACTTTGAAACCTTTATCTTTAGCCTCAAGAGCTGCTTCAATGATGGCACGAGCCTGCATTTCT
This sequence comes from Bacteroidales bacterium, assembly GCA_030539115.1. Classification (GTDB taxonomy): domain Bacteria; phylum Bacteroidota; class Bacteroidia; order Bacteroidales; family JAUNSR01; genus JAUNSR01. The sequence goes on along the minus strand of JAUNSR010000037.1, from coordinate 9,907 downwards.
GTTATTTCAGGATAAGTACATCCAAGACGGCAGCCGCGATGACCAAGCATAGGATTGAATTCCTTTAATGACTCGCATGATATTTTTACATCTTCAATACTTATTCCCATTTCTTGGGCAAGTTCTTTTTGAGTGGCTAATTGATGAGGAACAAACTCGTGCAATGGTGGGTCCAAAAGACGAATAGTTACACCATATCCATCCATAGCTTCAAATATCCCCTCAAAATCACTTCTTTGCATAGGAAGAAGTTTGTTTAAAGCCTCTCTGCGACCTCTTTCCGTTTTAGAAAGAATCATTTCACGCATTGCTTTAATACGTTCTCCCTCAAAAAACATGTGTTCTGTACGGCAAAGTCCGATACCTTTGGCTCCAAATTTGCGTGCAACTTTAGCATCACGAGGAGTATCGGCATTAGTACGAACATCCATTCTTGTATATTTCTCGCAGAAATCCATTAGCTTTTTAAAATCACCGCTTATTTCAGGATCTACAGTGCTTACCTTGCCATCATATACCTCACCTGTACTGCCATTTAAAGAGATCCAGTCACCCTCTTTATAAAGAATACCACCCATTTCAACTGTACGGGCTTTGTAATCAACATTTATTTCTCCTGCACCGGAAACACAGCATTTACCCATACCACGGGCTACAACAGCGGCATGAGAAGTCATTCCTCCTCTGGCAGTAAGGATTCCTTGAGCCACGTTCATGCCTCTAAGGTCTTCAGGAGAAGTTTCTATTCTGACAAGAACAACCTTTTGGTTGTCAGCAGCCCAATTTTCAGCATCATCAGCAAAGAAAACTATTCTTCCTGATGCTGCTCCGGGGGAAGCAGGCAAACCTTTGGCAACAATTTTAGCGGCCTTTACGGCAGCCTTGTCAAAGACTGGGTGAAGAAGTTCATCAAGTTTTTTTGCCTCCATTCTTTTAAGAACAGCTTTTTCATCGATAATGCCTTTACGAAGAAAATCCATGGCAATCTTAACCATTGCCTCACCTGTTCTCTTGCCATTACGAGTTTGAAGAAGCCAAAGCTTGCCCTCTTGAATGGTAAATTCAAGATCCTGCATGTCTTTGAAATAATCTTCAAGTTTTTGCTGTGTATTAATAAGATCCTTGGCACATTCAGGCATTGTCTCTTCAAGAGAAGGATATTTATTCGCTCTAACATCCTCTGCTATTCCTTGAAGTTTAGCCCAACGTCTCGAACCTTCGATAGTAATTTGTTGTGGAGTGCGAATTCCTGCCACAACATCCTCTCCTTGTGCATTTACAAGATATTCTCCATTGAAAATATCTTCACCTGTAGCAGCATCTCTGGTAAAGGCAACGCCTGTTGCAGAGGTATCTCCCATATTTCCAAATACCATAGCCTGAACGTTTACAGCAGTTCCCCATTCTTCAGGAATCTGGTTCATTCTTCTATAATAAATGGCACGTTCATTCATCCAGCTGTCAAAAACAGCGCAAATAGCTCCCCATAACTGATCCCAAGGAGAGGTTGGAAACTCTTTCCCTGTAACCTCTTTTACTGCAGCCTTAAATTTAGGAACAAGACTTTGAAGATCTTCAACTGTAAGTTCATTGTCAAGTTTTATCCCTTTCACTTTTTTTACAGCTTCAATAATCTCCTCAAAAGGATCAATGTCTGTCTTGTTTTTAGGTTTCATGCCCAAAACAACATCACCATACATTTGAATAAAACGTCTGTAAGAGTCCCATGCAAAACGAGGATTACCTGATTTATTTGCTAAAGTTTCAACAGAACTGTCATTCAGACCAAGATTAAGAACAGTATCCATCATTCCCGGCATAGAAACTCTTGCTCCTGAACGAACAGATACTAATAACGGTGAGTTTGGATCTCCAAATATAGTGCCTGTAAGTTTTTCAATATGTTTAATTCCATTTTCAACATCTGACTTGATAGATGAAACTATAGCTTCCTGGCCTAACTGATTATATTCGGTACAAACCTCTGTGGTAATTGTAAAACCCGGAGGAACGGGAACTCCGATAAGGTTCATTTCAGCAAGGTTGGCACCTTTACCTCCAAGAAGGTTTTTCATGTCTGCTCGTCCTTCAGCTTGTCCATCGCCAAAGGTGTAGATTTTTTTGTTTTTCATAAACAACAATTTTTCTATGTATTATATCATTAAGGAAATATTTATCCAATTATTACTTTAAACTAATTTGATTTAATATCCAGTTGTTAAATATTTAATTAATTTAAGTGGTAAGTGCAAAAATATAAGTTTGTTTGAACCGGCAAAGAGTAATGTAAATAAATTCTTAAGAGGCGTGGTTTTTCTTAAAATGCTTAAATGTATAAAAGGAAAATCATTAACTTTGACCCAAATTGTACTTTTTAAATAACCTATTAATTTGGCACGTAAAAAGAAAGAGCTTCCTATTGTGGAGCAAATTGAAATACTTGATGTGGCTGCCGAGGGCAAAGCCATTACTCGATGGAACGATAAAGTGATTTTTGTCCCTTTTGCAGCTCCGGGCGATATCGTTGATTTGCAGATTTACCGTCAAAAGAAATCTTTTGCTGAGGGCAGAGTCTTGAAGATTCATAAGCTTTCTCCTCTTCGTCAACAACCTTTTTGTGAACACTTCACAGTTTGTGGGGGGTGTAAGTGGCAACATCTACCTTATGAAGAACAATTAAAGTTTAAACAAAAACAAGTTTTAGACAATTTAACCAGAATTGGCAAGATTCATCTTCCTGAGATAACTCCTATTTTAGGATCAAAGAAAACAACTTTTTATAGAAACAAGCTTGAGTTTACTTTCTCGAATAAAAAGTGGCTTACTTTTGACGAGGTAAAAAATAATGTTTCTTATGATAATATGAATGCTTTGGGTTTTCATATTCCAGGTGCTTTTGATAAAGTTCTCGATATTAAAAAATGCTGGCTTCAGGATGATGTTTCCAATCAAATAAGACTTGCAATTAAAGATTTTGCCATCAAGCATGATTATACTTTCTTTGATCTGAAGAATCAGGAGGGATTGCTTCGTAATATGATTGTCAGAACATCTTCAACAGGTGAAATAATGCTTATTGTAGCCTTTTATGAAGACGACAAGGAAAAAAGAGAATCTATTTTATTTCATATTGCTGATCTTTTCCCTCAAATTACATCTTTAATGTATGTGATCAATTCAAAATGCAATGATACAATTACCGATCAGGAAATAATTGTCTTTAAAGGCAAAGATCACATGTATGAGGAGATGGAAAATCTTAAATTCAAGATTGGTCCAAAGTCATTCTATCAGACTAATTCTGAACAAGCTTACCAACTTTATAAAATTACCCGTGAATTTGCTGAGCTTACCGGAAAAGAACTTGTTTATGACTTATATACAGGTACCGGTACTATAGCAAACTTTGTATCATCCGAGTCTTCAAAAGTTATAGGTATAGAATATGTGCCTGAAGCTATTGAAGATGCTAAAATCAATTCTCAGGTTAACAATATCTCAAACACGATTTTTTATGCCGGCGACATGAAGAATATTCTAACTCTTGATTTTATTAAAGAGCACGGCAAACCGGATGTTATTATCACTGACCCTCCAAGGGCCGGGATGCATGAAGATGTTGTAAATGCCATTTTATTTGCCGAGCCAAAACGTATTGTTTATGTAAGCTGCAATCCTGCAACTCAGGCAAGGGACTTACAGCTTCTTGACGGCAAATATGAAGTAACCAAAATCCAACCTGTAGATATGTTCCCTCATACCCATCATGTTGAGAATGTAGTTCAGCTTGTTTTAAAGAAATAATATTTCTTAACTTTCAAATCCTGAGAGTTTAGAAAACAGTAGAATATTGCAAATAAAAAAAAACAGTGGTAGAGTAAAAGACTTTATCACTGTTTTTTTTCCATATTATTATTGCTGTGTCCTATTTCTCGCTTAGTTCCATCAATCCTTGTTTGATATATTCCATTGACAGGTCTTTCGGCCTTATAACTTTTTGGTTCCAAATCACAATATCAATATCAAGAGGAACTATTCCGTTTATTTTCATCTCCGGTTTTCTGCCGGCTGTAACTTCCATATTTTTGAACAAATCTTTTAAATTGTCATAATCCAGATTGGTGCTCATTTCCCCTATGCAGTTTTTATATTTGCTGTGTTTATGTTCCCCCTCAGGATCAGTTTCATAAACAGATGAGAATCTTGCTTCCGATGCCATATCCTTGATTTTTAATATTGCATCATTAAGTATGTTTACGCTTTGCGAAACATTGCTCCCTAATGAAACCAAAATGTTGTTCATTTCATATATCAATTTTTAAATTAATAAATCATTTGTCATAGAGCTGTTATCCATTTCCTTAAAATGATATTTATTTATTGAGAGAAACATTATATGTTTTATTCCCTAAATTAACATCCCTATTCCCTAAATTAAAATGGAACATTTGTATGTCCCATTTCAATAAACAATCAAAGATATAACAATGTATTATTCATTGTTATTAAAAAAAGCTATTGTGCATCTTTTATACTCAATTGCACTCTTTTTCTATCCTTGTCAACACCTATAACCTTAACTTTAACATGCTGGTGGATTGAAACTATCTCCGTTGGGTCAGAAATAAATCTGTCTGCAAGTTGAGAAACATGAACAAGTCCGTTTTCTTTAATTCCCACATCAACAAAGCATCCGAAATTGGTGATATTAGTTACGATGCCGGGAAGAATTTGGCCCTCATGAAGATCATCGATGGTTCTTACTGTCGGGTCAAATTCAAAAACAGTGATGCTTTGTCTTGGATCAAGACCTGGTTTTTCCAACTCTTTTAAAATGTCTTGAAGAGTAGGCAATCCAACATTAGATGTAATATATTTATTAATGTCAATTTTAGAACGAAGATTCCTGTCTTTTATAAGTTCTGAAACATTACAGTCGAGATCTTTTGCCATTTTCTCTACAATGGGATAGCTCTCAGGATGAACGGCTGAATTGTCCAAAGGATTCTTTGCATTCGGTATTCTCAGAAAGCCTGCACATTGTTCAAAAGCCTTATTTCCCATCCGCGCAACTTTTAAAAGCTCTTTTCGTGATCCAAAGGGACCATTTTCAGCACGATAGTTGACTATGTTTTGTGCCAAAGAAACCCCCAGACCTGATATGTAAGTAAGAAGGTGCTTGCTTGCTGTATTTAAATTTACACCAACTTGATTTACGCAATTCTCTACCGTTTGATCAAGCGATTTCTTTAAAAGCGCTTGATTTACATCATATTGATATTGACCAACGCCGATAGACTTAGGGTCTATCTTTACAAGTTCAGCAAGAGGGTCCATAAGTCTTCTTCCGATAGAGACTGCACCCCTCACAGTAACATCATATTCAGGAAATTCTTCCCTTGCAACTTTTGAGGCTGAGTAAATTGAGGCTCCATCCTCACTGACAACAAACACCTGAATGTTTCTGTCGTATCTAAGAGATGTTACAAAGTTTTCAGTCTCCCTTGAGGCTGTCCCATTACCTATAGAGATAGCCTCTATTTGATATTGTTCAACAAGTTTTGTAAGTTTTCTTGCAGCCATAGACCTTTCCTCCTTAGGAGGATGAGGATAGATGGTTTCATTGTGAAGAAGATTGCCTTGAGCATCCAAACATACAATTTTACATCCTGTTCTGTATCCGGGGTCAATGGCAAGCACCCTTTTCTGCCCCAAAGGAGGAGATAACAATAATTGTTTTAGATTTTGAGAGAAAACCCTTATAGCCTCTGCATCTGCCGTTTCTTTTGAAGATGAGGCAAATTCAGTTTCAATAGATGGCTTAAGCAATCTTTTATATCCATCCGTTAAAGCATCCAGAACAAGCATTGAAGCCTCATTGTTGCCTTTTATATACTGACGCTCCAATCTTTCAAGGCAGTTGGCATCATTCGGTTCGATACTTACTTTTAGAAATCCCTCCTTTTCGCCTCTTCTAATTGCAAGCATTCTATGAGATGAGCATCTCTTTAAAGGCTCACTCCAGTCATAATAATCTTTATATTTTATTCCCTCTTCCTCTTTGCCTTTAATAACTTTTGAGGTGATAATTGCTTCATATCTAAATACCGCTCTTACATTGTTTCGGGCCTTTTCATCCTCACTGACCCACTCGGCAATAATATCTTTTGCACCTTTTAACGCCTCATCGATATCCTTTACATCACCTTTTACAAAACTTTTAGCCTTTGCCCCTACAGAATCATTGTTTTGAAATAGAAGAAAAGTTGCTAATGGCTCCAACCCCTTTTCCCTTGCTATCTCTGCTTTAGTTCTTCTTTTTGGCTTAAAAGGAAGGTATATATCCTCTATTACATTGCTATCCCAAGACTCTTCAATCCTTTTTTTTAGTTCAGACGTTAATTTACCCTGTTCCTCAATTGTGGAGATAATAGTCGCTTTTCTTTTATCAAGCTCCTTTAATTTCTCAAGAGAATCATTTATAGAGGCAATCTGCACCTCATCCAAAGCGCCTGTAACCTCTTTTCTGTAACGACTAATAAATGGAATAGTGGCGCCATCTTCAAGAAGTTTTACAGTGCTTGCTATCTGCTTTTCACTTATGTTTAAAGCCTTTGATATTAATGGAAAAAATTTTGAGCTCATGTTAATATAGTTGTCCAATTGTATTTTATAAAAAGTAGAGAAAACTCATTAAAGATAAAATCGTCAATAAAAGTTAGATAAATGGACCATTTATTCTTTAAGGTTGAAAACAAATTTATGTGTAAGTATAAACCTATTTTGAATGTAGTGTTATTACAGAAATTTCCGGTGTAGCTCCAATTCTTAAAGGAAAACCTACAAAGCCAATTCCTGTATTTACATTTAAGATTTGATTGTTGCTTTTATAAATTCCTCCCCACTCCTTATACACTAAAGAGGAAGGCGAGATTTTTTTATTGCCAAACCCTATTTCAATTTGCATGGCATGGGTATGCCCTGAGAGTGTAAGGTCTATATTTGTTTTATCAACAACTTCAGCTCTCCAATGTACGGGATTATGAGAAATAAGAATGGAAAAATAATCACTGTTAATATCTTCCATGGCTTTTGAAAGGTCTCCGTATCGGCTGAAAGGCGGTTCACCCCAATTCTCGACTCCTATAACGGCAATTGAATCAATCCCATTTGATATAAATTCAGCACTGTTGTCAAGAAGTTTCCATCCCATGTAATTTTGCAATGAACGAACCTTGTCGATATTTGTTTTTTTTTCATTTTGTGAATGCCATCTGTAATATGGACCATAGTCATGATTCCCCATTGAGGAGTATATTCCGTATTTGCTCTTCAGATTTGATAGTATGTTTTTATAAGGCTCTATTTCTGAAGCGTGATCATTTACTAAATCGCCCGAAAATATAATTATGTCAGCATTCTCATCGTTTATTTTTTTTACCAAACGTTCAATAAAGTCAGGATTGTTTTTAAAGCCACCGATATGAAGATCTGAAAAATGTACAATCTTTAAATTTTCAAACGATTTTGGCAGCCTGTCATAATAAAGAGACGTATCCTTGCTTACAATCCTGTTTATCCCTATGGTGCCTCCATATATTATTGAAAAGAATATCATTAAACTAATTCCTGCTCCGACAAATGAACTAATCTTTATAACGCTGTTTATTTTGGATGGCTCAGCTTTTTTTTTCTTGAAAGATGCGGCAATCTTTAATGGCATTATACCGATTATCCAATAAATCAGGAAAAATATCTTTGGCAAAATAAAAAGTATTGAAATAAGAATTAGTGGTGAAATAAATGCTCTTGTTTCAATATTTTTTACTTCTGTGAAGCCAATGATAGTTGATGTTATTATTAATACTGCAACAACAGTTTGAAGTATCCATAACCTTTTTATAAGAACAGATTTTGTTAAATATTTTTTTATAAAACTGTAAAAAGAAATATCAGAAAAAATTAAAAGAGTAATTATAGTTGATAGAATAATATAAATCATAAAAAGAAATTTATTGGCTGTGTACTATTATAATCTAACAGATAAATATTAATTGAAGAGATTGAATATCTATCATTCCATAGATCAAAAACAAAAATACTTTTTATTTCCCGAGCCGCTAATGTATATGCTCTAAAAAATATATTAAATGCAGTAGAAAGTTGTCCTGTTAATTTTTTAAATCAATATTTGCATTATTAATTATATATGATTGGACACAATTACTAACTTCCGGACGTATATTTCTATAAATAATTCAAATAAAATATATTTCAATAATATGAGCGAACAACTTATTATAAATCGCAATGATGATAAGAAATCAAAATATGTATCACTTATTCCTCAAATAAAATCATTAATAGAAAATGAAAATAATTTAATAGCAAACCTTGCCAATGTCAGCGCTGCATTGAAGCAGACTTTTGATCTCTTTTGGGTAGGATTCTATTTGGTTGAAAATGACAATCTTGTATTAGCTCCTTTTCAGGGTCCTATTGCCTGTACCAGAATAAAATACGGAAAAGGGGTGTGCGGCACCTCTCTAAAAGAAAAAAAAACAATTATTGTTCCCAATGTCGAGTTGTTTGCCGGTCATATTGCCTGCAGTTCCCTGTCTAAATCAGAAATTGTTGTCCCGGTTTTAAAAAACAGTAATGTTATTGGAGTGCTCGATATTGACAGTACGGAGCTTGGTTCATTCAATGAAACTGATGCAAAATATCTTGAGGAAATATGTAATATTATTTCAGAGCAAATAAAAAATTTTTAGAGAAAATATCACAAATCATCCGTATTGTATATTCCGTTTTAATCAAAGGAATAATCAATCAGCCAGCAAAGAGTCGCATGATAATGAAGCTCTAAAGTTCCAATATGTATTTATGAACAGGAAATAGAAATATTAAGTATTGCTGAATATTATTATCGGTCTTGAAATTTAATTTTCAAGATATCTTTTTTATTTTAAAAATAACAGAGAGCGACCTTTCACAAGGTATTGCTCTCTGTCGAATTCATCACATTATGCTTATTTTAAAGTGCTAGAAAAGTTACGCGTCACGCGCTACTATTATTGTTGAGAATTTATTAGTCATGTCTTTTTTCAATAACTCTCCAGTCAATAATATTCCAAAGAGCTTTAAGGGCGTCATCCCTTCTGTTTTGATAATCAAGGTAATATGCATGTTCCCAAACATCGAATGTAAGCAATGGTTTGCATCCATCCAAAGTTAATGGAGTCGCTGCATTTGCAGTTTTTATTATCTCAAGATCATTTTTTTTGTTCTTAATCAGCCAAACCCAACCGGAACCGAATTGAGAAGCACCAATACTAACAAAGTCTTCTTTAAATTGTTCGAAAGAACCCCAATTTTTTTTAATATCCTTTAAAATATTACCCTCGGGGGTCATCCCTTTTTGAGCAGAAAACTGATTAAAATAGAAAATATGATTCCATGCCTGAGCCGCATTGTTAAACAAAGAGCCCTCAGAATGTTTCACTATAGTCTCAAGGTCATCATTCTCAAACCTTGTGCCGACAATAAGTTTATTAGTATTATCGATGTATGCAGCTTCATGCTTATCGTGGTGGAAATGTACAGTTCTCTCGCTGATAGCCGGCTCTAAAGCGTTTTCAGGATAAGGAAGTGGTGGTAAAATAAATGTCATATTATAACTGTATAAGAAAGTAACAAAATATTATATGTTCCAAAACTTATTTTAATAACACTTACTCGATGCCTTTTGTTTTCTTATAAGAAGAAAAATATTATAACTTTGAAGAGTATAATCGGTTTTCAACTTTTTGATTCTTTTATGATACCAAATCTGTTTATAAATGTATACAATAATTATATATATATATACAATTATCACATAAATAAATTCGTTATATGTTGTATA
>JAUNSR010000036.1 GCA_030539115.1 Bacteroidales bacterium | reverse complement strand
TATTTATTTTTCTAACCGTTACCTCTAAGGTACAAATGCGCCATTTATATACCTTCTTTTGGGTATCTCATCTTTAGGTGAGCTATGGCGATTTCATATTTAATTTTTTATTTATTTCTTTCCGGTTATAAGTCCGTATATTATTGGAATATAATATTCGGATATAGTTCATCTATTACTTCTGAGACTTAATACCGATAGCCTGATTTGCTGTGATAGCCACCATTTTATAGATATCATCAACAGAACATCCTCTTGAAAGGTCATTTATAGGAGCAGCTATTCCCTGAAGAATAGGACCTACAGCAGTAGCACCTGCAAGACGTTGAACTAATTTGTATGCAATATTTCCAACCTCCAAAGATGGGAAAACCAAAACGGTGGCTTTTCCTGCCACATCACTGCCTTTTGCTTTGCTTGCTGCAACTGATGGCACTAATGCTGCATCTGCCTGAAGCTCGCCATCAATAAGCATTGTTGGGTCCATCTCTTTTGCAAGACGTGTTGCCTCTACAACTTTATCTACCATTTCATGCTTGGCACTTCCTTTTGTTGAGAAGCTAAGCATTGCCACTGTTGGTTCAAAGCCTGCAATTGCACGAGTTGTACGGGCTGTAGAGACAGCTATCTGAGCCAATTCCTGTGCATTAGGGTTTGGAAGCACTGCACAATCTGCAAATACCATTACTCCATCATTGCCATAAGCCTTGTTTGGAAGAAACATTAAAAATGCTCCTGATACTACACTTATTCCCGGTGCAGTTTTTACTATCTGGAAAGCCGGACGAAGCACATTGCCTGTTGTGTTTGCAGCACCTGCTACTTCACCGTCTGCATCTCCATTCTTAATCATCAAACAAGCAAGGTACAAAGGATCCTGAGCCATTTTTTCTGCCTGTTCAATTGTCATTCCCTTGCTTTTGCGCAATTCAAAAAGAAGATTTGAATACACCTCTTTTTTGTCATTGTTTTTAGGATCAACAATTGCAGCTTTCTCAAGATTCTTCAGATTGTTCTCCTGTGCAAATGAAGTAATAACTGCAGGGTCTCCAATAAGAATGATATCTGCTACTTCATCACCCAAAAGCATATCTGCTGCTCTCATTGTACGTTCTTCTGTTCCTTCTGCAAGAACAATGCGTTGTTTATTGCCTTTTGCATTGGCAATAATCTGATTCATTAAGTCCATAATTGGAATAGTTTTTATTTCGTAGGAATATGTTATTTAATTACCTTAAAGAAAGACTTTGTTGAAATCTTTTCATCCAACCTGCAAAAAGCCCTCATTTTTAATGGATGAAAGCCTCACGTAGATTGTAAAGATGATAAAACTTAAATACACAACAGTATAAAAGAATTATTCTTCGGATTAAATTTCTCTGCAAAAATACAAATAATTGCAATATTGAGATAGCAATTATTAATAAAATAAAGAAACTTGACTTTGCAATAGTATAAATAAATAGAAAAAGGGCAAACAAATACTTTCTTTAGCATCTGTTTGCCCATATATTGATATAATTAGTGAATATTTATATAATACTTTATTGCAATCTGAAATTTATAGGAATCCTATATTCAACATCAACCGTTTCTTCACATTGCATGCCGGGTTTCCAATCAGGCAACTGATCTATAACTCTAAATGCTTCTTTATCAAGCAATGGATTTACTGATTTTTCTATTTTTACATCCTTTACCTGTCCTGATTTTGCGACAACAAATCTAACTATTACCTCTCCTTCAATTTTTCTTCGTTTAGCTTTAGCCGGATATTCTATAGAGTTGAGGATATATTTATTTAAACTATATTTTTCTTCAAAAAATTCGGGTTCATTAAAAATACGAATCCATCTATCTTCACTATTTTTATTAATATTATCGTCTTCTTCAATATGGCTTCTTTCTGTTTTTACTTTATTTTTCAATTCAAAATTTATCGGAAAAACAGCTTGAGACTTTATTATTTTACCATCTTTCTTACCCGGATTCCATTTTGGCATACCTTTTATAACTCTTACAGCTTCCTCATCAAGCAGGGGATGAATGCCCCCTAATATTTTAATGTCATGTATTGTGCTATCTACATCTACAACAACAGAGACAATCATTCTGCCTTCAAGACCTAATTGTTCCACTATTTTAGGATATTTGATATTCTCTGAAAAATATTTTTGTAAAGCATCATTAGAACCGGGGAAAGAGGGACTATTTTCTATTCTAAAGGGCATCTCTTCATCTGTTATTTTTATCTCTTCTTCTTTTGTCTTGTTTTTATCTTTAGTATCAGAAGCTATAACGATTACTTCTTCTAAATCTTTTACCTCTTTCTGCATTACAAAATTCAGCTCTTTTGAAGAATCCTCAAAACTCTTTTCTATTGTTTTAAATCCAAGAAACGCAGCAACCAATTCATTGGACGGAGCATCCACTTTAATTTTATACCGTCCTTCACTATCTGTCATTACTGCGTTATATGTGTATTTTAATCTTATCCATACATTTTTCATCGCTGTTCCATCTGCATCAGTAACCTTTCCGGAGATGTATTCTATTTTAGTAACAGGCACAATTTCCTCTTTTGAAACATAAAAAGCTTCATCATGAATATTTCCGGCAACCACTTCGGCTTTGTTTGAAATAACAAGCAATCCTACTATCGGTAAAATGACAATAACCTTTAATAAAGGCTTGAGTGTTGATTTGACAGTGTTCTTCATATTGATTATTATGTATATTTTAAAATATAGTTAGTGGCTCCTGTTGATTATATCTCTTCACATGGCGAAAACGAACTTCATTGGTATATATTTTTATTTATCTACACTAAGCAGCAAATGCACCATTTATATACATTTTGATAATTATGTCATCTTTGATTGAGTTATGGAGGCTTCATCTATTCAATCAACACGCTTTCACTCCATATATATTATTCTAATATACAGATAATTCCCTTACACAATTAACAATAAATATTTATATTATTTATTATTAACAAAACATAACCTTTAACTACATATTGGTTATATTGTGTTTATAAAAATTTAATCCGGAATCATTACCGAAGATTCATTTTTTTTCTATTTGTTAATATCAGGCAGCAACAGCCACCTTTTTGTTAATTATATAAGGTTATTTTTTTACTTTCATCAGACAATTTTTCTTTTAACTTTAGTATGTTAGATATATATCTTAAGTAATGTAAATATATTACTTAAATATGTTAATAATGTTACTTAAGATACATCTCAGTCTTACTTAAGTTACACAATAATAATATTAGAGTGATATAGAAAAAATGACGTTAAAAATCAGGAAAGCAATAATCAGACTTAAAAAAACAGCAATAAGAATTAGTCTATAGATGATAATTCGTTTGATAATGTTTATTATATAAACAAATTCGGAAGTAAAAACAGCTCTCAAAAACCATAAAAAAACAAGCGCATCTATCATACAATGACAAATGCGCTCTATATTACACTTTAATATTTATTATATACTCCTCAAAATGAGGTCAGTCTTTATTTGAATAATGTTTTTATAAATGTCGTTTTCCACTTATTGCAGTCTAAAGACAATAGGTATATTAACCTCGACATTAACTGCTTTTCCACGCTGTTTGCCCGGAATCCAGTTTGGCATCATTTTTACTATCCTCAATGCCTCTTGATCAAGATTAGGGTCAACGCCCCGTTTGATTGTAGGGTCAATCAGCTCGCCCTTTGAATTGACAACAAAGCCAACTATAACCTTTCCCTGAATCCCCTTGATTTGAGCCTCAACAGGATATTTTATATTCTTTGCCAAGAAAGCCATCAATTCCTTGTCGCCGTCTGTAAAAGTCGGAACATCTTCAACAACCGTAAATATCGGTTCTGAATTTGTGTCTGATGGCTGCACATTAGTTGTTGGTGCATTTTGCGCAGGAGTATTAGATTGCTTCTGAAGTCCAAAGTTTACCGGAACAGTATATTTTACTCTTACAGTTTGCCCTTTTTGCTTTCCGGGAATCCATTTAGGCATTCCCTGTATAGCTTTTACTGCAGCTTCATCCAACAAGGGATCCACACCTCTTACTACTTCAACATCACTTATAGACCCATCTTTATTTACAACGAACGATACCATAACCCTTCCTTGAATACCGTTTTTTAGAGCAAGCTCAGGATATTTTACATTATTATTCATATATTCAAGCAATTTGCCTGTTCCTCCAACAAATTCGGGAATCTGCTCGACAACAGTAAAGACATCGTCGTCATTGCTTTTCTTATCTTTTTTGGTCTCTTTTTTAGTCTGTTGATTCTTTGGGCTATAGGCAACTGCAACCACTTCATCCTTTACAACTGCCTCTTTTGAAAGTTTTACATCAAGAGTCTTTGTATTTTCAGTCACATTCTTTTTTACAGATGCAAACCCGATGTATGAAAATACCAAGTTACTGCTGACAGGAGTTTCTATTTTATATTCTCCTTCCGAATTGGTCAGCGTGCCTTTATTGGTATTCTCAATAATAATCGAAACGCCCTGCAAAGGCTGATTTTGATCATCTTTTACAACTCCCGAGACAATTACATCCTTTGTGCTCACAATCTCTGTAGACAAAATATTGTCATGGATATGGTTTACTATTGCCCTTGCATTTGAGGCAAACAAAAGCAAGAGAGCAATTGGAAAAAGAAATGCATACTTAAGCAGACTTTTTCTCTTTGATTTGATAGTGTTCATCATTTTAATTCTTCGTTTAAATTCAGGAATATAGAAATTATTGACAAGCTTGTTCTCACTAAAGGCAGTGGTAATTTTAAGCAGGTTGATCTGATATTCGCTTGGAACGGCTCCATGGTTTATCACACCGTTGTCAGCCAAATGTTCAAGGTTGACTCTTATCTCCTGCTTTAACAGCCACACAAATGGGTTAAACCAAAATGCACAGCAAACCATCTCTCCTAAAACAACGTCGATGGAGTGCCCCTCCTTAACATGTGTAAATTCATGATTAAGAATCTGATTAAGCTCATTCTCCTCATATTTTTCAGGATTTATAAAAACCATGTTAAAGAACGAGAACGGAGAACTGTCACCATTAATCACATTAAGACATTTCCCATTGTTATAAACCTGCTTTGATTTATATTTCAGATAATATATCTGACCAATCTGAAAAATCATTCTTATAAAAAGTAATAATGATATAAGAATATAAAGATTGGTTATTATCATTTCAATATTTATTTGAGATACAGCGGGCTTGTCAGCCACAATTACCGCTTCAGATAAATATGGGGAAATCATAACATATATAGGTTCCTTTGCCGCCAACCATGATGAGATGTCGACAAAAGGATATATTGCTGAGAATAGGATAATTGAAACAAGTGAAAATCTTCTTACATTGAAATATGTATTCTTGAAGATCAGCAAACGGTAAAATGCATAAAAAATTATTATTGCAGCGTTTGCCTTTATCATATATGCCATAAAATCACTCATTGTGCAAGGTATTAATGGTTAAAACATTATGATCTCTGATTTTTACTCAGAATATGATTTTTAGAATATGGAAAAATATTTTTTTATAAATACTCTATTTATTATCCTCCTTATTCTTCTGCTCTTCAATCAAGGAAAGAATCTCTTTTAAATCTTCAGAACTGAGTTTCTGCTCCTTTGCAAAGAAAGAAACCATCTCTTTATAAGAATTGGAAAAATAGTTGCTTACAAATCCTGACATAAACTTGCGCTTATAGTCCTTCTCCGGAACCAATGTCTTGTAAAACCAACTGTTGCCCGCTTTTTCAGAAATAAGATACCCCTTTTTCTCAAGATTTTTTACTATTGAAGCCAAGGTTGTGTATGGCGGTTTGGGCTCAGGCATCTTTTCAAGAAAATCTTTTATAAAGCCGTTACCCGATTGCCAGATTACAATCATTACCTCCTCTTCTGTATTGGTTAGCTTTTCCATAATATTTTTTATTAATGCATTAACTATGATGAAAAATCATTGTTCATTCATCATTTACGAATTCATCGTAAATATACGAACTTTTCGTAATAACAAAACATTTATCCGAAAAATAATTAGTTATATATGTTAAAAATTAAATAATAAGGGGAAAGGGGTATGTATTTTAAATAATGGAGCAATTAAAAATACACCATTATTCAATTCAAAAGAGAGCAGGAATAAAAAAAGAGACAATTTTGAAAAAATCAGACACACAGATGACAGCTGCAAGTTGATAACTTTGGTTTCAAGAAAAAAAGATGGTGAAAAATTCTAATTACTATATATGAAATCGCCATAACTCATTTAAAGTTAAGATACCCTACAAAAGGTGTATAAATGGCGCATTTGTACCTTAGAAGTTATGGTTAGGAAAATAAAAAATATACAAATGGGAAAAAAGTATTTATCTCTAACAGTATTGCTTGCAATCGGTTTAGGAGCATTAAATGCCGCTAAAGGCAATGATTTAAAAAATAATAAAGAGGAAAAAGAACATATTTCCTATGTTAATCCTTTTGTCGGCACTGACGGTTATGGCAATACCTATCCGGGTGCACAAATACCTTTTGGAGGTATTCAATTAAGTCCCGACACTGATACTGATGATTATGACGTGGCTTCGGGATATAAGTATAATAAGCCTACGATTCTTGGCTTCAGTTTAAACCACATGAATGGGACAGGCATTCCTGACTTGGGAGACTTCCTTTTTGTACCGGGCACAGGTGAGAAAAGGTTTAGCCCCTCCACCCATAAAGAGCCTGAAAAAGGATATCGCTCAAAATATTCACATGAAAACGAGAATGCTTCACCAAATTATTATAGAGTTCATCTAACCGACTATAATGTTACAGCCGAAATGACCTCAGGAATAAGAAGTGGGATATTCAGATTTACTTATCCAAAAAATGATTCATCATTTGTACTTATAGACATGGACCATACACTTCGGTTTTCATGCGAATGGAGTAATCTAAGATTTGAAAACGACTCCACAATTTCTGCTTTTAAACTTGTAAAAGGATGGGGACCGGAAAGAAGAGTTTACATGAAAGCTGTTTTTTCAAAAAAGTTTGACAAATTTGGAATTATGCAGGATGGCAAGGAGGTTTGTTACAACACAAGCCGTTTTAGAAGTGCCAATGAAGCTTGGGGTAAAAAGATAGTTGCCTGGGTGAGTTATAATACTGATAAGAATGAACAGATATCTGTTAAAGTTGCTCTTTCTGCAGTTGCTCCCGATGGTGCGGCATTAAATTTAAAAGAGATAGAGAATGATAATTTTGATAGTTTAAGAAAAAAAGGTGAGCAAAAATGGGAAAAACAATTGTCAAAATTTTCAATAAAGGGAACTGAAAAGCAAAAGCGCACATTCTATACCTCTGTTTACCATGCATTCCAGAATCCTTTTATATTCCAAGATGCAGATGACAGATATCTTGAACTTGATAAAAGTATAGGAAAAGCAGAAGGATTTACAAATTACACGGTATTCTCTGTATGGGATACATATAGAGCATTACATCCTTTGTATAATTTGGTTCAAAGGGAAATAAACTCAGACATTATAAATTCCATGCTTGCACATTATGACAAAAGCGTTGAGAAAATGTTGCCGATATGGTCATTTTATGGCAATGAGACTTGGTGTATGATCGGTTATCATTCTGTTTCGGTTATTGCCGATGCAATAATGAAGGAAGTGAAAGGATTCAATTATGAAAGAGCCTTTGAAGCAATGAAGACAACAGCTACAAACAAAAACTATGACTGTCTTCCAGATTACATAAAGCTTGGATGGGTGCCTTTCGACAAGGAAAAGGAGTCGGTGTCAAAGAGTTTGGAGTATGCCTATGATGATTACTGCATAGCAATGGCAGCTAAAAAGCTTGGTAAAGAGGAGGATTACAAGGAGTTTGCCAAAAGAGCACTTTCTTATAAAAACCTTTTTGATCAGGAAACGAAATATATGAGAGGCAAGGATTCAATGGGAAATTGGAGAACTCCTTTCGCGCCGGTTGCCTATCAAGGACCCGGTTCTGTAAATGGATGGGGTGATATAACAGAAGGTTTCACTCTTCAATATACTTGGTATGTGCCTCAGGACATACAAGGCTACATAGATATGATGGGAAAAGATGTTTTCACAGAAAGGTTGGATTCTTTGTTTATTACAGAACTGCCTGAGGATATTCCCGGCGCACACGACATCCAAGGAAGAATAGGAGCCTATTGGCATGGCAACGAACCTTGTCATCAAATAATTTATATGTATAATTATATTAATCAACCCTGGAAGTGTCAGCAAAGAATTAGGGAGGTAATTGATAAATTCTATGGCGATGAGCCGGGTTCTCTTAGTGGAAATGACGATTGCGGTCAGATGTCTGCATGGTATATTTTTAATTGTATGGGATTCTACCCTGTTGCTCCTTCAAGCAATATCTATAATATTGGTTCTCCTGCTTTACCTGAAATAACAATGAATCTTTCCAACGGAAAGAAAGTTGTTGTAACTACAAAGAATTGGAGTGAGAAAAATGTTTACATTAAAGAGATGTATCTCAATGGTGAAAAATACGACAAAAATTATATCAATTATTCTGACATTGCAGATGGAGCGACAATCCATTATGTAATGGCATCAAAGCCTAATTACAAAAGAGGAATAAAGGAGCAGGATGTGGCTCCGATTTTGATAGAATAAAAAAACACAGTTTTCTATCTAAAATTTCAATAAACAAATTGTTATGCAATTGGAAATTATATAAAAGAAATTTTTCAATTATTATATTAACTTTTGGGTGTTAAATAAGAAAATAAACCGTCGGTTCAAACTAAAAATGAATCGACGGTTTTATTTTTTTTAAAACAGCTGTTTAATATTTTAAATTGCTAAATGCATTTTTCCAATTAACAATCTATGCTACTCTTATTCTCTGAAAAGGTACATTTCCTAAAAGAGCGGCATATCTTGGGAACTGAGTATTGTACATCTCTTTTGTTCCGATACTGTAAACTTCATCAGCGTTTGAAAGCATATAAAAATCGAGAAAAGATTTCATATAAACACTTGTCGATTTATCAAAAGTACAGCCCATGTGTACAATCTCACCGGGAAGAGTATAAACGCCTTCAACTTTGGATATCTCTTTTAAAAAGGTAATACTGTCGGAGGTTACAAGAACTTTTTTATTGGTCATATTAATTATCTTCTTAACCGCATCGACATTTTTTTTGATAAGCATTTCTCTCAACTGCTCGTCATTGATATTTTTGAATTTATACTCTTTAAAATCATTAAGAAGAGATTGAAAGCGAAAGACGCAGGCAACAAAAGGTTCACCTATTTGATTTAAATGGTGGTCAATCTGTTGTTGAAGCTCTTCACTTGGTTTGAAAAGCTCATTAAAAAGAGCACCAAAAGTAAAATTGGTATTATAACGTCTGTTGATCTCATCCAGATAATCAAAGTTAGCATATACATGAAGCTGCTTTTTTATTGGGAAATATCTTAAAAGAGGCTTTAAAGTGGGAGACTTTCTAAGAATAATAATCTTGGCATCATTACGATAATTGGTCAATTGATTTTCTTTTACTGTCCAGTCGTATTTGTTCGGCACCAATATCTGATCAAGATTAAATGGATGCGTGAAGTTGCATTTATAAGGGATATTCTGAACTTTGGAAAGCGCATAACATGTAACAATTCCTTTAAATCGGTCGGTTAAGCCGAGCATATTTCTTCTGCCATCTATACTTGAAATAATCATAGGCTGAAAATCAGCCATCTTTTCTCCGGTAAAATACTTTCTTTCCATCCAAAGGGCCTTTGCCCAATAGCAGTTGAAAAATCTGTATATAACTTTCTTGCTTAAACTCATAAATTAATATTTAAAAATTGGCACATCCATTCTCTAATCATTTTTTGATCCTTTTCTGAAGCTAAATCCAGAGAGCCTATACATCCGAAACATAGATTTGAATCTTTGGAGGCGAGACTAATTTTCCGCTCCACATAATGACTGCCTCTGTTTACAGGCTTCATATACAACAATCTTGTATCGGAAGATTTGATTGCAAAGCCATTGTCAATGGCATAATAAAAGAAAAACGATTGTGTATTGAATTGAGAATTATCTCGGAACTTATGTTTCATGTTAACTATCCTAAGATAAGGATGAGACCGATACATCTGCTCAATAAGACTTTTTCTTAGTGCATGAGCATTGTGCTCTATATGAAAGTATCTGAATCTATGACCAAGATATCTTGCCGAGTTTATCATAGAATCCTTAAAGCCATATGGGATAATGCCCTCTTTTCTTGGCTTTAGATATTTAAGAAGAGAATCGAAAAAGATACTCCTCCACTGCCCCCTTGCAATAATCTTATCATCTAAAAAGAAATCCTCCACATTGACCTTTCGCAGCAAAAACATATCATCATTAAGATAAATAAAGTGCTCGCTCAGATCTTTTATCCTGCTTATGCACGCTTCAATGGCACGGCTGTTAAAAACGGGGAGAAACCGTTCATAACCTTCAAATATCTCGGTGTGATCGATGATTTGAATTTTTGTTTTTGAATCTGGAAAATTCTTTTTGATAAAACAATCAAGATTTGGATTCTGATTGTCGGTAATAATAAAAATCTTTCTCAAAAAAGTCGCAAATCTAAACAATGACGCTACACAATAAAAAATCTCTCCCACTGAGTTATAACGTGTGGGAGCAGCGATAAATTCAAGATTTTCCCCTTGTATTTGTTTTAGGTATGGTGAAATTTTATTTCTATGTTTAGGATCATTTCCATCTACCCACAAGATTACGGCATCTACTTCCATTTTTAAGAGATTTAGTATTAAAACGTTAATTACATTTCATATTTAGAGCTAAATAAGTAATCATAATCAACAGCCCCAAAAAGTTAACGCCACAAATATGGCAAATTTATTCTTTGAATTTAAAGATAGAATAAATTTAAAAAGATAATTATATCATATTATTACAGATTGGCATAGAAAAAGCGCCTCTTAATAAAAACAGTATTTTAATTTACCTTAATAGTTCGCTTTAACCAATTTAACAGATATTCCTGAGCAAGGGATTCTGCTTGATCTAAAGAATTCATACATGAAAAAATCAACTCCCCATTTTTTTCATATTTTTTTATCTCTCTCTCCATGTATTGATAATTTCTTTCTGATGGTTTTATGTAGAAATATTTGTTTTTATTAAAACAATGAACACATTTTCCATTTTTTGACTGCAAAGTATAGAAAAGAGATTGAGGATTGAATTGATTATGACTGCGGAAACGGGAACTGATATTTCTTAAAAGCTGATCTTGATGTTCATTAAAATAGGTCTCCATTGCATCTTTCTTAAGGGCAAATGGGACATGAACTATTCTCCAGAATTTATATTTTGCATTTAATAGAACTGCGGCATTTCTCATAGAATCTTTATAAGAAAACATTTTCTTCCCTTTTTGAGTTAATATTTTATACTTATCAAGAAGCCACGCAGTAAAATAATAATGCCAATAGCCATAGGCGACAACTTTATCATCAACAAACCAATCTGAGATTTTAACGGGAGCCATCAAAAAGACATCATCATTAAAATAAACAAAATTGTTGCTTAAATCAGGAATACGCCACAACATTGTTTCTATAGAAAGGCTGTTGAAAACGGGAAGATATTCTTCATATCCTTTAAAGATGATTTTATGATCTACAATCTCAATTTGAGTGGTTCTATCAGGGAAATATTGATTTATATAGGATTCAATCTGTGGATCTTGGTTATCTGTAACAATAAATATCTTTCTAATAAAAGGTGCAAAACGAAGAATCGAAGCCACACAGTATTTTATCTCTCCTATAGAGTTGTATCTTGTTTCTCCGGCAATGTCATCTGTTGGAATATTGGTTCCAAAATAGAGATTTATATATTTATTTAATTTTTTTCTATGATTTTCATCATTACTGTCAACCCAGGTTATAACTGCATCAATCGGATTGTTTGAAGCCATATTATTTAATTATTTAGAAATAAATATTTATTGTTTTAGTCAGCCAATTGCTTATCAGCTGTTTGTCATTCTGCGATGCCTGATCAAGAGAATTAACACAAAAGAATTTTATTTTATCCGTCCTTTTAAAAAGATCTATTTTCCTTTTAGTATAGTTTTTTGAGCGCCCAACGGGTTTAATGCATAAAAAATGATTTTTATCTGATTCTATTACACATAACTTTTTTCTTAAAAGAATATTATAAAAAAGACATTGAGGATTAAATTGCTCGTGATTTCTAAACTTATGCTTTAGATTTAATTCTATCAACTCCGGATTGTCTTTAAAAAACTCCTCAAAAACAGAGCGTTTTAATGGAAGAGGTGTATGTTCTATCGCTAAAAAATTTCTCTTGTAACCTAAAATTTTAATTGCATTAAGCATAGAATCCTTAAATCCAAAAGGCTTTTTCCCATTTCTCCTTGGCTTTATCATTCTTAACAGATGAACTAAATAGGTGTTTAAATGGGAACCATAAACCACCGGTTTGTCATCTCTGAACCAATCAGTGGGTTTTACATCTCTTACAAGACAAAAATCGTCATTGAAATAGATAAAATTTTCGCTTAAATCGGGAATGCGCCAAAGCAAAGTCTCTATCGACAAACTATTAAAAATCGGAAGAAAATCTTCGTAATCTTTAAAAACAACAGAATGATCTATAATGGAAATTTCGGTATCTCTTTGTGGAAAATTATTCTCTATAAATGAATCAAGATTCGGATTTTGATTGTCTGTAACAATAAATATCTTTCTTATAAAGGGAGCAAATTTTAAAATTGATGATATACAAAAGTATATCTCATTCATTGAATCATACCTTGTATTTCCGGCTATATCTTCCCCGGGAATATCTGTTCCAAAATGCTCTTTTATATATTTAGAGAGTTTATTTTTATATTCAATTTCTTTTCCATCAACCCACGTTACTACTACGTCAATTGGTGTGTGCATATTAAATGAAACTTTTTTTTAAAAAAATCTATTGAGAGCGAAAAATTCATTTTTGCCCACAATAAATAATCAATTAATTAATAAAACGGATTTATTATAAAACTATATAATGCTTTTATCAATGAAATTTTCAGTTTGCTTTTTATAAAACATTAAGAGGATTATCCTTTATTCAATCTTCCGGAATATATTAATGTTTATTATATAGATAACAAAAAAGAAGCAGAAAAAAGTTTTGATATATATTATCCCGAACTTAGTTACTATATAGATAACAAAAAAGAAGCAGAAAAAAAATTAGATATATATCATTATAAATTCAGATATTATCTAAATAATAGCTAAAAGCTACTGCAATTAAAATATCTTTACCAACATCTAATATTTATGACTTGTCGATTTAAATAAAAGCATTAATAATCATAACACCTTTCTAAACCTTTCCGGAATTGAAACTGCCATTGTGATGAAAAGCATTAACAATCACAACGTCTTCCTAAATCTTTCCGGGATTGAAACCACCATTGTAAGGAAAAGCATCGATGGTTTGTTCCAAGCATAAATCGGGCGGGTGTAAGTCTGTATTAAGCGGGCTATTGGCATCCATTTATCTCCCGACTTGGCTTTTATTTTCGTAACATAGTCTATTGTCCGGGTTCTTTTCTTTATATGTCTTTCCCAGCCGCTTTTCATTCTGTCGGCATCCTTAAATCTGTCGAGCAGCATCTGCATATCAAAACATCCAAAGTGAAACAGGAAAAGGTTCTCATCTATATGAAAATTATGTTTCTTCACTCTATGAAAGCCTGAGCCCCACACAACAGGTTTTGTTATCACACAAGGTTTAGTATATCTTGATGACAAAACAGCAAATTGACGTTGTTCCAAGAATGGTTGTGAGTCATTTATGATTTTTTCTTGCTCCAAATGTTGGCCTACATCAACACCTAAGCCGGAAAGGCTTATATTTATCTCTTTTTTGCTTAGATATTGCGGCAAAGAAAGATTAAGTTTTGGATCAACAACAAGGAATTCATCAACATCGACTCCGATAATAATATCATAATTATTCAAATGTATGGCTGCCATATCAGAAAGAAACTTAAGTCTTCTCTTTTCTGCATCTACAACATGACCCGCTATTCTTTCACATTTAATAATATTAACATCACCACAATCAAATGATATATTCTGGTCCATTCCATCCAAATAAACGAAAAGATTTGACTCTCCGACTTGAGAGCCATAATACTTTATCCATTTTTTCAGAAAAAATTCGTCATTACGAATACGTGTGATGATGCATATTTTTTTCATTATCAGAATAATATTTTTTATTGTTCTTAATTTCTATCTCATAAACATACTGTGTAAAAACATATAAATGAGAAAAACAAAAAATGTCAGTAAGGAACTTAAATTTATAATTAAACTCATGCATAAAATCATCAATTATCAAGACTATTAAAATGATAATTTCTTATGCATGAGTTTATAACTATATATATTCTTTTATTAATGTTTTAGCCGTATTAAAACCTCAAAAATAAGGATACCGAATCACTTTATATTTGTCAATTTCCGGCAAACACTCGCAAAATTGATGTTTTATTTGAGTCTAAAATTAATATAAAAAGATAATGATAAAATCTTAAACATCAAAAAATGACTAAGCAAGTCTCTCTATTGCTTTATTAATACGGCAAATTGTTTCCTCTTTACCAATAAGAGCAGTTATATCAAACATATGAGGACCTTTACAATCGCCAACTACAGTTAAGCGGAAAGCATTCATAACATTGCCCAAATGATAGCCTTTGTCTGCAATCCAACCTAAAACTATTTTCTCAGAATTTTCGGATGAAAAATCATCTATTGACTCCAAAACAGTGATAAGTTCTTTAAGCTGAGCCGGAGTCTCCTCTTTCCAACGTTTTTTCAAAGCCTTCTCTTCATAGGTATCAGGAGCCACAAAGAAATAAGATGTCTGGCCCCAAAGTTCCTTGACAAAGCTAATACGCTCTTTCATTAGAGCAACGATAGCCTTAACATAATCATGTTCAGCCTCGATACCTTTTTCCTTAAGCTCAGATATAAATTGATTTGTTAAAATCTCATCATCTGTAGTTTGTATATATTTATGGTTAAACCACTTACCCTTTTCATAATCAAATTTAGCGCCACTTCTGCTGCAGCGTTCCAAAGAGAAAAGCTTAACAAGCTCATCCATAGACATAATCTCCTGGTCATTGCCCGGATTCCAGCCAAGAAGCGCAAGGAAATTAACTACAGCCTCAGGAAGATATCCCGATTCTCTGTAACCTGAAGAAATCGCTCCTGTTTTTGGATCAACCCATTCAAGAGGAAAAACAGGGAAACCAAGTCTATCACCATCTCTTTTGCTAAGTTTACCATTTCCATCAGGTTTTAAAAGAAGAGGAAGATGAGCAAACTCAGGCGCCTGCCAATTAAAAGCCCTGTAAAGCAGCACATGAAGAGGTGCTGAAGGAAGCCATTCCTCACCTCTGATAACATGGGAAACCTCCATCAAATGATCATCTACAATATTTGCAAGATGATAAGTCGGAAGTTCATCTGCCGACTTGTAAAGTACTTTATCATCCAAGATAGAGGAGTTTATCTTAACCTCTCCACGAATAAGGTCATGAACAATAATATCTTCATTAGGCTCGATCTTGAAACGCACAACATACTGAGTGCCATCAGAAATCAATTTCTCAACCTCATCTTTAGAAAGCACAAGAGAGTTTCTCATTGACAAACGAGTAGAGGCATCATATTGAAAATTTGCAACCTCTGCACGTTTAGCCTCAAGTTCCTCCGGTGTATCAAAAGCAATATACGCTTTTCCGGCATCCAAAAGCTCATTTACATATTTCTTATAAATATCTCTTCTTTCAGACTGGCGGTAAGGAGCATATTTTCCTCCCATACCTACACCTTCATCAAACTTTATCCCCAACCAATTTAAAGCCTCGATTATATAGTTCTCAGCTCCGGGAACAAAACGATTAGAATCGGTATCCTCAATTCTTAAAATCAAGTCACCTCCATTTTGTTTAGCAAACAAATAATTATAAAGAGCGGTTCTAACTCCACCTATATGTAATGGACCTGTAGGACTTGGTGCAAAACGCACTCTTACTTTTCTTTCAGTCATATTATCATTTAATTTTTTTACAGAGGCAAAAGTAATCGATTTTTTCTCAACAATTAAGTTTGCAACTGTTTATTATATATTTGATTAATCAATAAGATTTATTTTTAAACCTCTTAATCATAATAGTCTTATCATTCGAGCATTTTTTTCACTCTTAAAGATGATTTTCATTACAAAAAGTCAAACGATGCATATTATTAGAATATCCATTTAGATTACGAAAATCCTACTCCATTGCCTCAAGCAGCTTTTTCAACTCCTCGTCAGTTTTAAAAAGCTTCTCCTTGCAAATTTTCAAAAGCTCCACTGAACGGGCAGTATATTCCCTTAACTCGTCAATTTCACAATCATCGCTTTGAAGTTTTGAAACAATCTGCTCAAGTTCCTTAACAGCCTGAGAATAACTTTCAGTTTTTGCCTTAGCCATATCTATCTGATTTTACTTGTTTTCATATTTTATATCACAAACAACAGACTCAATCTCACCCTCACCAAGGAGAGTTATCACCCTGTCGCCCCTTTTGAGTTCCTTTGCTGATTTTACCGCCCTGTTATTTTTCAAAGTTAACGAATAACCCTTTTTAAGTATATTCTCAGGAGAAGCCAGTTCAATAATTTTTTCAAGCATTGACAGCTTAATATTTTGCTTGGCGACTATCTCGGGAACATATCTTTTAATCTTCTCTTCAATCACATCGATGCCAATCTTTTGCTTGTTAACCTTTGAAGAAACAATCTGAGGAATTAAAACGCCGATCTTATGAACCAAGTTTTTTTGCTCTGAAACCTTTGAAGCCACAAGATTATTAATTTTTGTATTAATAAGCTGAGTTCTCGACCGCTCTTTATTAATTTTCTCATTAACAATATAAGGAATCATATCCCTTATAGAGGAGATTCTAAGCTTGTTTCTCTCAAGCCTGACCCTTACATTATCAACAATAATATTTTTAAGCTCTTCAATTTTAAAGTCAGCCTCATCCATTTTAGAAATCAGAAACTCAGCAGCCGCAGTGGGGGTCTTAACCCTTGTGTGAGCTATCGAATCGAGAACCGTCTCATCCCTTTCATGACCAATGCCGGTAATAATCGGAATAGGAAACTGGGCACAGTTGAGAGCAAGCTGATAACTGTCAAAACTATTAAGATCGGAGGTTGCACCCCCACCTCTAATTATTACGACAACATCAAAAAAATCCTCATAAGAATATATTCTGTTTAAGGCATCAATGATACTCGCCTCTGTCTGAGAACCCTGCATAACAGCGGGAAACAATTTAGTGTAAAACTTGTATCCTGAGACATTGTTTTCTATTTGATTCATAAAATCGCCGAACCCCGCTGCCGTTGCAGAGGATATTATTGCAATTTTATTCGGTACTTCTGCCAATGTCAGCTCTTTATTGAGGTCTTTCACCCCCTCCTCTTCAAGTTTTCTTAATATTTCGGCTCTTTGTTTAGCCATATCCCCCAAAGTATATGAGGGGTCTATATCATTCACCAAAAGAGAAAAGCCATATAGTTCATGAAATTCAACACTGACTTCAACAAGCACCTTTATTCCTGCCACAAACTCCTGATGAGTCTGCTTCTCAAAATCATTTTTAAGAGTCCTCCATTTATTTGCCCAGATTGTACCTCTTGCCTTGGCAATAATAGAGCCTCTTCTATTCTCCTTTTCAATAAACTCGACATAACAATGTCCTGAGAAATTCTCTTTAACATCACTTATCTCAGCCATAACCCAATATCTGTCGGGCATACTGTTTTTAAGTGCGCATCTAACAACGCAATTAAGTTCATAAAGAGACAATTTCTCACCTTGATTCATAAAAAGCCTTATTTACAACGTTTTATTTATTATTTTGGAATGATTAATATTTTTCCCCGCTACTCTTACCACATAAAGTCCCGGCAAAAGATTCGAAAGGTTCAAGGAGTAATTTTCCGAATTAACTTTCGAATTATAAACTATTCCACCTTCCATTGTAATAACCTCGACCAATGTATTTTGGTTGTCTTTTGAAAGCCCTACTACTCTCCAAATATTACCGCTTTCATCAATTGGCAAAACATCTATAGAAGCATATTCCTCAAACACATCGATTCCAGTTGCAAATGTATAGGCAGAATAAACATTAGGCACGCCATAACCCACCAAAGAATCAGGAGTTAAAAACATTGAGCTGTTTTGCTTTAAAATAGACATTATTTCATAGCTTTTCTTTTCAGGAAGCGCCTGCCAAAGACAAGCAGCCAGACCGCAAACAATAGGAGCAGAAAAGGAAGTGCCGGTATTTGTTGCCAATCTACCCTCTGTATTGATTACATACGCCGGAAGCCCAACCCCTGCAACATCGGGCTTTACATAAGGAGCAGTAAAACCGACACCGGTGAAATATGCCGGTTCATTCTTATCATTTACAGCACCAACAGTAAGCACTTTTTTTGAATCTGAAGGAAAAGATATTTTTTTCCACTTATCCTGACCCTCGTTTCCCGCACTTACCACAACCAATATTCCCTTTGAAGCTGCAATATTGGCGCCTTTGGTAATAAATGCTGTCTCTCCATTCAAATCTTTTTGTGAATAGTTATCCACTCCATCATCAAAAAGATAGTAACCTAACGAACTGTTTATTATATCAACCCCCACACTGTCGGCAAACTCAGCTGCGGCAACCCAATAATCCTCCTCTACAGGAAATTCAGAAGATGAATCCTCAGAACGAAGAAGCCAATAGGATGCATTCGGAGCACTGCCGCATAAAACAGAGGTGTCGCTTGAGGCCATCACAGAAAGCACCTGACATCCATGATGATGAGTTGAATAGATATCCCCCTGAGGGTCAACAAAATCATAGCTTCCAACAACATTTTTATTTATTGCATCAATCCTATCCACATTCAAAAATCCCGCATCGATAACAGCAATCTCGATACCATCACCCTTATACCCTGCATTATGAAGCTTAAAGCCATTATGCACCTCTATTTGCTTTCTCGAAAGCACCGCTTTAATCTCATCCAATTCAGAAGCCTCAAGAAACAAACTCTGAGTTTCTCCGTTCTCCTTCCATACAAGTTTTGCATCCTCAACAAATGGAAGCGCTTTTAATGATGGTAAGATGTCCGAATCGTCACTGCTTACAACAACACTGTTGAGCCATTTAGATTTAACTACTATTTTTAAGCCCATACTCTCAAGCTCCTTTAGGTAGGTCTTGAAAATTGGCAGATCATACTCATCTACAGCTGCATTCTCCTTTATTCTTCTTTGCTGAGCACGGCTCGACAACAGATCATCGACTTTAAAGTCTTCAACCTTATAGCTGCCCTTATCTTTCAAATAAATTCTATATTTGAAGATATTTGAAAAACCATCGACAGAGATAAGCAAAAAACTTATTATTACAATCAGCTTTTCAATATCGTATCTTTTAAAGAAGAATATGTTCATAGAATTATACTACTTTTCTTATTCCAATGAATTATCATTTTCCGGTTTAAATTTTCTGATTTGCTTCGGTTCACAAATTATCCCGCCCCCAACAACTACATCGTCAATATAAAAAACAGCAGATTGTCCGGGAGTAATTGCCGAAGCCTCTTCAAAAAAATCCACCAATATTTTATCCTCTATTCTTGCAGTCACCCTACACTTTAAAGGGGCGCTTCTGTATCTAATCCTAACTTCAAGTTTTTCGCTCTGCAAATCTTCAGAAAGAGGGGAAACGACATCCTGCACAACCATTTTTTTAGATAAAAGCTCCTCTTTTTTTCCAAGACGTATTGTGTTTCTCGAGGGATTAATTCTAACTACATAGGCAGGTTCACCAAGAGCAATCTCAAGGCCTTTTCTCTGACCAATAGTATAATATGGAAAACCTTTGTGCATACCAAGTTTTTTACCCATGTTATCAACAAATTTTCCCTCCCCGACAATACTGTCTATCTCAGGAAGCTGTTCCTTAAGAAATGTTCTATAATCCTTTTCCACAAAGCACACCTCCATGCTCTCCTTTTTCTCAGCCTTTTCCTTAAAGCCTTTTTTCAGGACATACTCCTTTATATCACTCTTTTCAAGGGTGCCAAGAGGAAACAAGGTCCTTTTAAGCTCCTTTTGCCCCAGTCTCCAAAGAAAATACGATTGGTCTTTCTTGGAATCGACACCTTTGGCAACAAACATAATGCCGTCTCTTTCCACAATTCTTGCATAATGACCTGTGGCAACAAAGTCACATCCATATTCATCGGCTTTCTCCTGGAGATATTTCCATTTAAAAAAAAGATTGCACATTACACAAGGATTAGGAGTATGTCCTGCCATATATTCATCAACAAAATATTTAACCACACTCTCCTTAAATTCTTTTCTTATATCTAAAGTTATATGTTTGATATTAAGTTTCCGGGCCAGTTCCCTTGCCTCGGTTATAAATGAAGGTTCATCGCTTCCCTCTTTAAAATGAGAAACAATATCCCACATTCTCATAGTGAGACCTACCACTTCATATCCCTGTTCCTGAAGCATCATGCATACGGCAGAGCTGTCAACTCCACCGCTCATTCCAACTAAAACCTTTTTTCTATGGGTCATAAAAGCAAAAAATAAGAATTAATTTCTTTAATGAAATCGCCATAACTCACTAAAGTTGAGATACCCAACAAAAGGTATATAAATGGCGCATTTGTACCTTAAAGGTAACGGTTATAAAAAAAAATTATATACAAATGAAAAAGCTTTTAAATATATACTGACAAACTAATAATCTTGATTTGCCAGATTCCAGATATTTTCACAGGCAGAGCGTGAAATCTGAACCACCTTATCATAGTTTATCTTACCGGAATGATCCCCCACTTTATGATAGTCGGGATGAGCATCTGTATGATACCAAATAATAGGAATATTATGTTTTGCAAAAGAGGCATTATCACTTCCTCCAACCGGTTTATCCCAAGGGCGCAAATCAGGCTGAAGGTCTATATCATTGTTTGCGACCTGCAACTTCATCCAATCGCCAAATTGAGGATATGCCTGAGTATAGAAATAAACCACATGCTTTGGTTTTTCCTCATTATTGTTTCTTCCAATCATATCAAAGTTCAAGTATCCCTTGATCTTATCCCTATCTTTAAAGTCCTCAACAAATCTTTTTGAGCCAAGCAAACCACGTTCTTCACCATCCCAAAAGGCAAAAACGATAGTCCTCTTAGGCTTTACACCTTTTTGTTTTATTGCCTTTGCAATCTGAAGCACTGCACTTACTCCCGAAGCGTTGTCGTCGGCACCGTTAAAGATTGAGTCATTACCAACAGCCTCACCAATTCCCAAATGGTCATAATGAGCTCCTATAACAACAAACTCATTGGGATTTTCGCCATCTATCTTCGCTATTATATTTCTCATTTTAAGTTGTTTTACAGACTCTGTCTTTTCTTTAATTATTCTCTCCCTGTCAATCACATATTCAGGGCGTCCCTCTTTTTTAGGAATAACTATTGCATCAAAGGGAATAAAATATGACTCATTAAAAGGCTCTATCCCTTCCTGCATAAGCTGAGACACGATATATTCCCCGGCAATATAATTGCTTTCACTTCCTGCATCACGACCTTTTAAAAAATCAGAAGCAAGAAATCCGATATGAGCCTTGGCATTATCTTTATTTATTATAGAAATCTCCTTTCCAAAATTATTTTGGGCATAAGCCGAAACAACGGCACTCAATGAAACGGCAAATAAAAATGTCTTTTTCAATTTTTAAATAACTTTATATGTATGAATACTAAGTAAGTAACCGATTTCAGTCATCAATCCATATAAGATAATAACTGGTGCAAAATATAAATCTTCACATCACAGCAGATTACTTTCTACAAAAATAATCATTGCGACTTCTAAATACCTAAAAAGGATGTAATTTGACTTAATTTTTATTTACATACACAAAAAAACGGCTGTCAATCTTAATAAAAAAATTGCAGCCATCTGTTTACCTTATATTTATTTCCTTTCAATCAACACAGTAGCATAAGCGGCTATCCCCTCCTGCCGCCCTGTGAATCCGAGCTTTTCAGTCGTCGTTGCTTTTATTGATATGTTGTCAGGATCTGTATTCATTACTTGAGAGAGAGTCTCAACCATTAACGGAATATGCTTGTTTAGTTTTGGCTGTTCCGCAGCCACCGTAATGTCTGCATTTCCAAACTCAAAGCCTTTCTCCTTTATCAAATCCATTGTTTTTTTAAGGAGTATCTTACTGTCTATATTCTCATATTCAGCTCCCGTATCCGGAAAATGGAAACCTATATCCCTCATATTTGCCGCTCCCAAGAGAGCATCACACAATGCATGGATAAGTACATCGGCATCCGAATGACCCAGCAGACCCATAGTATGCTCCAATTTTATTCCTCCCATCCAAAGTTCACGTCCCTCGACAAGACGATGAACATCATAACCAAATCCAACTCTAATTTTCATAATTAAAACATTAACGTCTTTTTCTTGCTGAATATCCCATCATATCTCTTAATCCATCCATATCAAACGATAAAGTAAAACGTAAAGTTTGATCCAATGGGCTGGTTTGTGCAGCAGAAATAACATAAGCGGCATCTATTTTAAACACATTAAAGGCAAAACCGGCTCCCATAGTAAAATACTTTCTGTTTCCCTTATCCCTGTTTTCATTAAAATAGCCTGCTCTTGCAAAAAAGCGGTCATTATAATTGTATTCTCCACCAAAAGAGATATTTATCTCCTTTAGCTCCTCACTAAATCCATCAGGAGCATCACTAAAGGATTTAAATATACCTGAAATTGAAGATGTGGAATTGTATTTTTCCAATGCATCGTTATATTCATCCTCATTCTCATACTGAGACATTAAAGGTCTGGTAGGAACAAGAAGTTTATTTAAATCCAAGCTGAAAGACAGCCTGTTGTAATCATCTATAGGAAACAAAAATGTGGTTCCTAAACGAAGATTTGTAGGTATAAAGGCTGAAGTAGCACCTCCATTATAAGATATTTTAGAACCAATGTTTGAAACATCAAATCCCAATGACCATTGACATTCGCTTCTGCCGATAACAGGATAATGAGTATAGTAGCCGGAGATATCTGCTGCAAATGCGCTGGCTCCTGTATAGTCTTCTGTTTTTGTGTATGCCAAATCTGAATAAATATATCTAAAAACCACACCCATTGAAAAGGCATCAGAAAGCTTTCTTGAATAACCTAAATCTACAGCCATCTCATAGGGATTGATAATATCAGTTGTTGCACCTCCCTGATTGTTTATATTTACTTCTCCCAATGAAAAATATCTCATAGAGGCACTTATTGCCTGCATGTCTGACTCTCCTATTTTCCAATAACCTGCCAAATAGGCAAGATTGATGTCACTCACAAGTTTCCTCAACCATGGAGTATATGAAAGGGAAACTCCTGCCCTGCTGTAGGCAAAAGCATATTTTGCAGGATTCCAAAATTGAGAGTTTACATCCGGATCGGTAGCCGCACCTATATCGCCCATAGAGCCGCCTCTTGCATCGGGAGCTATGCCCAAGGAATTGACACCTGTTTGTACGGGATTAAATGAATTGTCTTTTATATCATCTTTACCCTCGGCATAACTCTTTGAAAATGGAATCAGTATTAAAAATGATACTATTAATGTGATTGCTATCTTTTTCATTTCATGTTTATAATTTACATTAAAAAATAAATATGCCATTTATATACCTTTTGATGAATATCTCCTTTTCAGGTAAGTAATGGCAATTCATTTATTTATACTATAACTTTATTTTTCCTTTTTTATTGTATTGTCGGCTTATAGATTAGTTTGATTTTTTCTTTCCATTAAATAACAATCTACTGTGATAAATATTTTATTACCAGTCACTTTTATATTTTCAACGTCATTTTTTTCAAACAACTATAATATGTCAATTAAAATACTAAAATATATTTCAAATTATATTTTAGTTATTTGTATTAAATACTATAATATTTTAAAAATATATTCAATCGAAATAAAAGAATCGACAATGAAAATAAATATATCTGTAATGAATATATAATTATAACCTATTACATTACAATAAGTTTTTTGCTTTTATATATTCTTGAAGAATTAGGAGAGGCTATTGAAGCCCTGTAGATATAGATTCCGGGTATAATTTTTTGTCCCGACCCGGTGTTTAGATTCCACTGCAAAACAATAGGTTCATTAAATGAAGAAGATGAGTTTATTGAACTCTCCCATACCTTTTGACCCATTTGGGTGAAGACTTCCACACAAACAGACAGATTAGTTTCAGGCCTATTGTGATAAATCAGGAATTTTGCTGATTCAACCACAGGGTTTTGTTCTGTTGAAAGTTCGAACAATTCCGGATTTTGCTTTTTATTAACTACAAAGTTCAGACTTTTGGTTGATGAATTATTAAAAATATCCCAAACTTTAAATTCAAGACTATAGCTTCCATCATTTAATTCCGGAATTGAAAAACGGACATCTCCTTTAGCCTGACTACCATCCTGAGTATAGAAATAATCATTTAAGACATATCTTAGATTTTGACCCATACCGGTAATTACAATACATAAATCATGGCCTATTGCTGTGCCGGTTGTATTTATTCCTGAATTATCCTCAACCTGAGCCACAAAATATGGTGTAGAATTTACAGTTTGTCCATCCAGAAAACTCTGAGAATTCAGATACATATAGTTTATAGTAGGAGAAATCGTATCACCGCTCACATCGTCAGATGTTCCACCGATTATAAATCCATCGAAGTAGCCGTTAGCCTCGTTATTGGTTGATGAGAGCGCATACATATTGATCATCCCCGATTTCATAGAGTAGTTGATATCCTTTGGAACGATGAAAGAAAATTCAAACCTGCCATCAACAATTTTATTACTGCCCGAATAAAGGATTTTGGTTCTATCTGTATATTCGAAAGGGTTGCCTGAATTAAGGTTGTCGAGGGTTTTAAAATTTTCCTCCGAATCGTAAACCACAGTATTAAGGTCTCCTGAGAAATCAGCATCGACATCGCTTTCTTCAACATTTAATATCTCTCCTTTTATATCGACTGTAGATAAAGCCTTTATCTGAATGGGAGTTTCACCCACCTCAACACCATTAATATGAGTGATTTTAATTTTCTGCTTTGGATAAGCCATAGTCATGGAGGGATCGCCAAGCAAAACAAAGTTCATCTTGTTTTCATTATTGCCAAGAGCCAGTTTTGACTTCTTCATCACATCACCGAGCCTATATGGATTGCCATTTTCATCTCTGTCAAAAAGATGGCTGACAAGTTCCCTGTTAATAAAAAGATTTCCATCTGTATAAACGACCCTTGAAGTTGTAAAGAGGGCTATTGCCCCACCCTTTTCGTTGAGCAGTAATTCTTCACCTGCACTTGTATCTACATCGTCATAGCGGCTAAAGTCACAAGTGGCAGTCACCCAAATAGCGGGATAGTCGGAAACAATTGTTTTGGCATCGTTAATTGTAAAAAGATTCTCAGAAGTTAGGTTTGTTTTTGAGCCATGTCCCGAATAGTTGACAAGAAACTCTCCCGAGGAGATCAATTCAAGAAACTTCTTTCTTGCATCTGGATAAGAATTGCCGGTAGTGGCTTTTTCAAGCTTGTATGCATCGAGATATATTTTGTTGAATACATACTCCTTATGTCCATCCTCAATTATTTTGTCAATCATTGACTGGGCATGAAACATGTGAATGTTTGCATCGTCATCATCACCAACAAAACAAAGCTTATTCTTCCATGCGCCCATTTTACTGTTTGAGGAATATGCAATAATCTTATCAACGACTATCTTTGCCTGTGAAAGAGTCCTTACAGGGATTCTGCCTATGCCCAAATCAAGTTTATCGTAGTTTAGAACTATATTTCCACTCTTATCTGTTACTCCGCCTTCGTTGTCATCGAGAAATCCGAAATAATCGTCGCATACATAAGAGACTGTTTCATTCAATGAATAGTCGGTCTGATAAGTAAGAATCATATTCTTCATCACAGACTCACTCCAAAGTGATGAATTCATAGCTCTGTTGTCAAAAGCGCCGTCTCCAAAAAGCAAAAGCCAGGAGGGCATGTCATTAAGGATGACACCGCGGTCATAAAACATTTTCATAAAAAGTCTTATTGCCGTTGCATCGGGGGTTCCTGAGGAGAATTCATTATAAATCTTCTCCTTGTCAACAACAACAACCCTTAGATTGTCATTTTCAGTGCGAAAACGTGCAAGACGTTCAGCCTCAGCCATCAATTCGGAAGAGGTGACAATTATTAAATCGAACTGAGACAAAGAGTGAAGGTTTTGGTTCTCTACAGAGCCGACAACATTTACAGAGGGAAAAGCGGAATTGATATTTAAAAGAGCATATTCGTTGTTATCAGCATTTAGGTGCGACACGGCGAAGCCGTTTTTACCGGAATTATTTTTTATAGGGTAAATCAATGAGCTTTGATTATTATTCTCAGTGGGGAGTTTCCAAACAACGCAATTGTCAATATTGCCGTTTATAATAAAGCTGTTGCCTCCATTGAAAAGTACATAGTCTTTATTATACATTGTAAGTTCACGAAGGAAATTAAGTCTTATATAATTGAGGTTTGCAGATATTGAAGAGTTTGGAGTATAGGTAATGCCCACATCAAGAGTTTGAACATTTTCATTGTTTATCCAATTAATCTGTTTATTCCAGGCAACGCCATAATCAAATTTTTCATCGCTGACAGCATCGATAGTACCCTTAAGAACGTTTTCCTTGTTAATGCTTATGGAAATTGCTGACTGCGACAAAGATTTGGCTGCAAAGTCAACTGTCAACAACACATTCTGACTTACAACTGAAGGAATCTCAAATTTAAAATTGCGCGTTTGAGTATAAAGGAAAGATTCACCATAAAGCTCTCTGCCGTTGTGACCAAGGCTCACCTCATCAAGCTCATAAAGAAGATGATCAGAAAAATAATATGGAGCATCGTCAGAAAAAGTATCGGAAGAAAGCGTATCAATTGCAGCAACATCATCTTCTTCCTGATGCAGGAAATAAAAGCCCTGTTTTGAATAATTATTGTTTTTGTGGGTAAAGACTCCATTGGCATCCTTTGTCCACTTGACAATGCCTCTGGCAAAAATCACTAAACGGCTGTTATTTTTATCATTAATAAACGGAGTTCTTGAAAGATCGTCATAATGATTTACATTAAACTTCTCATTTAATATCTCTCCGCCTATGCCATAGAGAGAAACTTTGGATGGAGAGGAAAAACCCATCTTCTCAAGCTCAGAATAAGTGATTTGATATATTCCTGTGTTTGGGACAGAAATTTTCACCCACTTGCCCCTGGAAAGAACCGAGCTTTCTTTGAAAGTATGGATACCTGTCTGAGGAGCGTTTTGAGCAATAATATGAATATTACACAAAAGCAGCGATAAGCATAAGAGAATTATGGAAATAAGATTTTTCCTCTGCATAAGTTTAATTTCTACAAGGCAGGAGAGCTACTTAACATAAAAATCAAGAAGCTTTTCATCTCCAATATAACCTTCAAGATGATCGTTTATTTTAACCGAACCAACTCCGGCAGGCGTTCCTGTGAAAATAAGATCGCCAATTTTTAAAGTATAGAAGCGGCTTACATATTCTATTATCTTGTCAACGGAAAATATCATGTCTTTTGTATCTCCCTGCTGAACATTTTGCTGATTAATATCAAGATGGAAATTAATATTTGTTTTGTCAAGACTTTGACATGGGATAAAACTGCCAACAACGGCAGAGCTGTCAAACCCTTTGGAAATCTCCCATGGCTGGCCACAGCTTCTTAATTTGGTCTGCAGGTCACGGGCTGTAAAATCTATTCCGACAGTAATTGCATCATAATACCTGTGAGCAAATTTTTCTGAAATATTTTTTCCTAATTTGCCAATTTTCACGACAACTTCGGTCTCATATTCAATATTATCAGAAAAGTCGGGAATAAAAAAAGGCTTCCCATCCTTTAGCAAAGCTGATTCCGGTTTTAAAAATATTGTTGGTTCATTAGGTATAAACGAATTATCCATCTCTTTATTGTGTAAAGGATAATTCCAACCCACACAGATTATTTTCATTTGTATATTATTTATTTTTTTAACCGTTACCTCTAAGGTACAAATGCGCCATTTATATACCTTTTGTAAGGTATC
>JAUNSR010000089.1 GCA_030539115.1 Bacteroidales bacterium | reverse complement strand
CCTTAACTCTTGAAATTATCCGTAATAGCGACATTGAGTTTAGCCAATAGGTCTGCAGTTTTCTTTGTGTATTCTGCCAAATGCCAAGTTTGGTTTATTTTAACTGCTTTGATTTCTGTAAGAAAATTGATAATATCTAAGGGTGAATATTTTTCTATAAGGTCAGTAATATAAAGAGCTTGATATATCTTGTAATACCAATGCAAGGCGATGTAATTGGTAAACATCCACCCTTCCAACGCTTGTTCATCCTGCATATACGTTCTATCCACTTCAAGAACGGTTTTAAATACTTCAATCATTTTTTCAACTTCTCCTCTACACTTGTAGCTACAATATATTTCTTTCGCCGTCTTATTTTGTATGTTTGTATATAAACTGATGGT
Organism: Bacteroidales bacterium; assembly: GCA_030539115.1. Lineage (GTDB taxonomy): Bacteria > Bacteroidota > Bacteroidia > Bacteroidales > JAUNSR01 > JAUNSR01. The sequence goes on along the minus strand of JAUNSR010000089.1, from coordinate 1,174 downwards.
ACCAAACTTATGTTGTCTTTCATTCAATTTTTCCACTGTATATTCCTTATTTTCACCCTTTTCATCACATTCTCGCATCCGGCTGATAAAGTCTTTACGTTCTTGTGCTTTCATATCATCATCCAAATAGATAAATACTTTCGGATTTTGAGGGCTTCTATAATACCAAATACAGCGTTTATTAAACATAAAATGTCCTTCAAATTGAGTCAAATTTCCCGATTCAATAATAGAATAGTCATTTAATGTTGAACTACGTCTTAATGGAATAATATATTGTAAATTCTCCTTTTCTAATTTTGTAATATTTGCTATAGAATAGAATCCTTTATCGCAAATTAAAATTCCATCGGTTATTCCACTTTCTTCTATACTAAGTTTAAAGGATTTAACATCTTTTATATTTCCCGGTAATAAGCGATAATAAATAGGCACTTGCTGCTTAAGCGAAAAGATACACATCATATTGAAAATTGACTCAAATGTGCCGCGTTTACTTTTTCCTTTTTTAGGAAGATTCATCTGTTCTGAAGCCGATGGGATATCTGTTCCGTCAAAGATTACGCAGTCTTCAGATTGAGAAAACTCTCTAAAAAAATGAACGATTGCTTCACGTTTCATTCCAAGAGAACGAATTACTTGACCAAGTGTTCCTGCCGACATTCTTGCATCGGTATATATATTTGATATATAGCTATTTTGATAATGAAAATCCATGTTTTTCATCGGAGATTGATACACTAATCTGTTATATGCCATACCTATAATAGTTTGCCACATTGTAGGAAAATGTTTTCTAAGCAAATTTGTATAATCCTGAAGGTTATGTTTAATAAATTCAGCTACCCCATATTCTTTTACCGATAACGATGAGATTTCTCCTTCGCGTTTAAGTCTTATCGTTTTAGACTCTATCAAGCCGTTCTCTTCAGTTATAGTACCAAGAAATTGTTCAGTAATTTTCTTAGTACGTTTAGTTTCTGGATCGTATTTACTTGATACTTTATAAAGATAATACCGACCCCGTTGAAAACGAAGTTCAGTTCCGGGCTTTTTAAATTTAAGAGCCCAATCAGGATGAATATTTGTTGTTTTTCTTGCCATATAATTTGTTTTAATATTACGGGAATCCGTAATGCAAAAATACAAAATAAATTGATATAACAATAATATT
>JAUNSR010000067.1 GCA_030539115.1 Bacteroidales bacterium | reverse complement strand
TCAACTATTTGAAGTAATAAGATTAAGAATAGTCAACCTAAATCAGGATAGTACACTAATATATCAAGTTTACAAATAAGCTTTTAAGAACAGATTATGATTATCATGCATTAGCAAGCGAATTGTATTTTAGTATATTTGTCATTTATTAGTCAAAAACAAATTCATGAAAAAAATCTTTTATCTAATATTCCTTCTATCAGTTATAATGGGCTGTACTATGTCACGTTCTCCAAAAGAAAAGGCAGAAGTATCGCCTTCTATCTATCCCGACTACGTAAATGTTACAATCCCATCAAATATATCCCCAATAAATTTTGGGATTGAAGATGCAGATTACATTAAAGTAAAAATATCATCCATTAATAGTAATAATGAAAAGGGGAGCATAGAATTAACCGGTAAAAATTATATAAACATTCCCCTAAAGAAATGGAAAAAGCTATTAAGTGAGAACATTGAAAAAGAGATCAGCATATCGGTGGCTGTATGGAATGATAAATATCCTGAAGGAATAGAATACAAACCATTCAATGTTTATGTTTCAAAAGACACTATAGATAGTTTTATCGCTTACAGATTAGTTGATCCGGGCTATGCTTGGGGAGAGATGGGAATATATCAAAGAAACCTAAGCACGTTTGATGAAATAGAAATAGTTTCAAATCGAGATGTAAGAGAAAGATGTTTTAATTGTCACTCATTTTGCAATAATGACGCAGATGTGTTTATGTTTTATGAAAGAGGCAAAAATGGCGGAACCATTATAAAGGATAAGGAAACTCTTTCAAAAGTTGATTTAAATAAAGTAAAATCCGGCAAAGCAACTACATATCCTTCTTGGCATCCTTCCGGCAATTATATTGCTTTTTCTTGTAATGCAACCAGACAATCATTTTATAAGGAAGGTAGTCCCATAGAAGTTTACGATTTAGAGTCTGATCTTGTAGTTTATGATAGAAAAGGCAATCAACTTTTATCTATACCCGAATTATCATCTAAAGAAAACCTTGAAACTTTTCCAACATGGTCTCCAGATGGAAAATTTCTTTATTATTGCGGAGCTGAGATAAAAGAAATGCCGTATGAAAAAGACTCATTAAAATACTCTATTTGTCGAATAAGCTTTGATCAGGAAAAAGGAATTTTAGACAATCATATTGATACACTGTTTGTAAATGAGACTTTCAGTAAAAGCGTATCATTTCCAAAGATTTCTTACGACAACAAATATCTTTTATACACAGAGAGCGGGTGCGGAACTTTTCCAATATGGCATAAAGAGGCTGAACTAAAAATGATAGATTTGGAAAATAATTCTGTAGTAGATACAGATATTTTAAACAGCAATGAAACTGAGAGCTATCATTGTTGGTCGAAAAATTCAAAATGGATAGTATTTAGCAGCCGAAGGGATGATGGAAGATATACCAGATTATATTTTGCTTACTTAGATGATAATGGCAAATGGCATAAGCCATTTTTACTTCCTCAAAAAAATCCTTATCACAATATAGAGAGATTAAAATCTTATAACATTCCTGAACTTGTCAATAAAAAAATAACTATTAATAAGGCTGAATTAAACAATCTTTTATAAAAGTTTGTGATCAACAATACAGCTTATTAATCTCCCTAAAAAAGAATATTATGAAAAAGAAAATATATTTTATACTTGAATTATTATTGATATTTGTTCTCCTGTTTGCATTTTGGTATAACAATTCCGACTTTATATATACAATAGAGAAATACAGTTTTTTTGTTTTTACTGATGATTATTTTTCTATAGCCTATTCCAAACCGCAATGGTTAACTATATTGATATCAAATTTCATTTCTCAATACTATAAAGATGTAATGTTTGGTGCTTTTATGCAATCTTTCTCAGTGGTTTATGTAATGTATTGCATCAAAAGCACTGTCATCTCTGTATTTAATTTTAATAATAAAAATCTATTAAATGCTTTTGCTGTTATTCCGGGAATAATCTTGTTAATACTTCAGAATAACTATCCCGAAATCTATGTTAACATTCAATTTATAGTAGTATTTACGCTTCTTTATAGTTTATCATTTATCAAATCAAACTATGCGTATTTTATAACGGCAACGCTTTACACCATACTCCTAATTTTAATTATTCCATTACCATATTGTTTATTATTTTTTGCATCCGGTATTTTATATAAGTGGCTATCATCAAAATATCATGGAAAGATAGAATCATCAACCAATCTATATTATCCATCCCTACCTGTCCTTTTATTAATTGTCTCCTCAATTTTTTATGTTTATAAAGACAAATCAAATGAAGCTTTGAGGAAATACTTCATTATGGAAAATGCTGCAGAAAAAGGTGAATGGTACAAGATATTAGAAAACACCAAAAGAGAGGATGTTATAGCTGATTATAGAAAAATTAGATATGTTGTATTAGCACTAAATGAAACAGGAATATTGGGTGACAAGCTGTTTTCTTATCCCATTACAAAATCTGATGATTTTATTTTCCCTCACACTGTTGAAGGTCAGCCGTCATTTTTCAATTCATTATTCTATAAAAATTTGGGAGTCCCCAATGAAGCTTTTCATTTCATGTTTCAAATTGCTGAATCAACTCCCTTTGGGATGGATTTTCGAAGTCTAAGATATTTGACTACTTATTCAATAGAGAAAGATGATCCTTTACTATATAATAAATATATTCATATCCTATCAAAAAGCACATTCCATAAGAAATATATTAAATATTTAGATGGGTATGCTAAAGAAAGATTTGGAAATGGAGAAGATCAATTACAAACAGAATATGTACCTCAAAAACCATTTTTTATAGGTGTTCGTTCTTTTTTAAATGATATGGCATCATTGTATGATAGCGATAGGAATATAAAAGCATTGAATCTTACTTTATGCGGAACATTGGTCGATAGAAAAATTGACACTTTCAAAAATATTATAAATAAATATTATCAGGAAGTTATGATAAATGGAGAACTTCCTATACACTATCAGGAAGCTATAGTAATGGTGTATCGCAATCAACAGGGATATTTAGATAAATATAATATTTCAAAAGATGTTATAGAAAAATATGATGTATTTAATAAATTAATTAATCAACAGTATATTGCCGAGAAATATATAATTAATGAATTTAGTAATACTTATTGGTTTTATATGTATGCAAGGATGAAAGCTGAAGTTGGATAATGATAAATATATGTTCTAAGGGAAAAATAGTCTTCCGTTATTACGGATTGAATTTTATTAATCTTAAAAGGAGATAATAAATAAATATAGATTATTTTTATAGTATAATGTTGACAAAAAAACTAAATGATATGTTTGATAAAAGTACTTACGTAACAAGAAGAGAAAATCTAAAAAAAGAGGTTGAATCAGGAATATTACTATTCTTGGGAAATGAGGAACAAGGATTGCATTATGCTGATAACTGTTTTAGATATAGACAAGATTCTACTTTTCTATATTTCTTTGGAATAACAACACCCGGATTAGCGGCTGTGATTGATATAGACAATGGTAATGAAATATTGTTTGGTGATGAGCTTTCGATGGATGCAATAGTTTGGATGGGAAATCAGCCTACATTGAAGGAAAAAGCATCAATGGCAGGAATCTCTACTGTTTTGCCTTACTCAGAATTAAAAAAATATATTTCTAAAGCTGCATCAAAAGGTCAAAAGATACATTATTTACCAACATATAGAGATGAACATAAAATAAAACTTTCTGATTTACTTAATATAACATTTGAACAAATCAATCCATCAGTAGAATTTATTAAGGGTGTAGTTTCATTGAGAAAAAATAAAACGGAGGAAGAAATTGCTGAGATTGAAAAGGCTTGCAATATTACAGCCGAGATGCATCTTGCTGCAATGAGAGCCTTGAAAGATGGGATGATGGAATATGAAATTGCCTCTGTTGTAGAAGCAGCGGCTAAAAGTCGAGGTGCTGAACTTTCATTTCCAACTATTGCCACAATAAATGGACAAACTTTACATAATCATTATTACGGTAATAAAGCCAATAACGGAAGAATGTTTCTTTTGGATGCCGGTGCAGAGGTGGAAAGTGGATATGCAGGAGATATGAGTTCTACATTTCCGGTAGCAGAGAAATTCACATCTCAACAAAAAGAGATCTACAAAATACAAAACAATATGCATTATGGTGCTATTGAAGCTCTAAAACCTGGAAGACGATTTGAAGAGGTATATGATCTTTCTGCTCAGATAATGGTTAATGATATGAAGGATCTTGGATTGATGAAGGGCGACGCTGTTGAAGCAGTTAAGGCTGGAGCTCATGCTTTATTTTATCCTCATGGATTAGGTCATATGATGGGATTGGATGTTCATGATATGGAAAATCTTGGTGAAGTATGGGTAGGTTATAACGGTAAACCAAAGAGCACACAATTTGGGCGTAAATCATTAAGATTAGCTCGTGAATTGGAACCGGGATTTGTTTTAACTATTGAACCGGGTGTCTATTTTATACCTGAATTGATTGATATGTGGAGATCAGAAAAGAGATTTGAAGAATTTATTAATTATGATGAGGTTGAAAAATACAAGAATTTCGGAGGTATAAGAAATGAAGAGGATTATCTAATTACAGATGATGGCTCAAGAAGACTTGGAAAAAGAATTCCGGTATTTGCCGAAGAGGTAGAAGCTGAGAAACAAAAAGCATAAGACTAATAAAATAATAAATAATGTCTGGAATATAGTGAGTAGCATATTCCAGACATTATTATTTTATTACCATAGGTTTAATATAGCAAATAGTTAAATAAATCAGTAAAATTTAATTCAAATATTAAATTGCACTAAAATCTGATTGATAAAATTTATTTTTAAACAATATATATATATTCAACCCCCTAATATAATATTCAGTATTATTATATCATCAGTAAAATTTAATTGCACATTATATTGTGAATATAAAGCTCACCGGCTGTTAAGTTGAAAGGAAATAGATACTATTCAACAAACACACAATTACTGTTAATGTGTTTGAGAGCTTTCATCTCCTATGACATAAACTGAAGAAACGGTATTTATACCGTCGTATTTTCCAATTGTAGATATAATCGTTTTATTCTTATCAACCCTTAGTATATGAACTGGAGATTCGGGATTCTCATGTCCAACCCAGTTTGCAAACATCAAAGAGCCATCTTTAAGAAGATGCATACCTCCAATAAACTTCAATGGTTTTCCGGGGATATCATCATTAGACAACTGCCATACTATCTCTTTCTTCTTGTTTACTTTTATTATACGTGGATTATTGTCTTTATCTGCAACCGCTATATAAGTATCACCATTTTTTAATTTTATTACTGAGTGAGGTCCTCCCGGAACATCAATATTCCATACAAGCTTTCCAGACTTATCATACTCAGAGACTCTTTGTTCTCCATAATGAGCAATAAGAAAATGTCCATTATCCAACCGTCTTGCATTTCTCATAAATGCAAATCCTGCATCATTATTTTTATCATTCAATATACATACCTCTTTTATCACTTTACCTTTAGGTGAAATCTCTAAAAGTTTTCCTGTATTACATTCAGCAATAAATGTATTGCCATTTTTAAGTCGTTGACAAGCAAAAATATTACTCTTAGAGGTGTATTCAAATATGGTATCATTATTTAAAGTGACCTCAAGGACACCGTTCCCGGTAGTAAAAAGTATATTACCGTTTTTAAGCACCCATAAATCATTTGAATTAGGAGCCGGATGTTGCCATATAATTTTATTATTTTCCATTATGAAAACTTTGCCACCTGAATAATCTGTTGCTGCAAACTTGTTTATCTGTGAAGTTAATGATGCTGAAAATATCATTAATGTCAAAAGACTTAATAAAATTCTGTTAATCATGCGAATCAGTAGTTGAAACCACTTTCTGATTCAGTTAGTTAAAATGTTATTAT
>JAUNSR010000007.1 GCA_030539115.1 Bacteroidales bacterium | reverse complement strand
AACTATTTGAAGTAATAAGATTAAGAATAGTCAACCTAAATCAGGATAGTACATATTTAAAGTAATAAGATTAAGAATAGTCAACCTAAATCAGAATATTACGGATAACCGGAAGTCAGTCTATTTTTCAAAATAAAATATATTGAAAAGCAGCTTTTAAACAGATGTATATCATCAATAACAGATAGTATAAATCGTTTAAAAACTGCTTTTGTTAAGTAGTAAATATATTAAGAAAAAGAGAAGCTACTTATTAATAATTTCAAGAATTGCTGCATAGTTGGGCTCTGAGGTGATTTCAGGCACAAGCTCTTCATAAATAATATCTCCATTTTCATCAGCCACAACAATAGATCTTGCCAAAAGGCCTTTTAATGGGCCATCGACAATCTCAACACCATAGACTTCGCCAAATTCAGGTGAACGAAAGGCAGACAAAGGAATCACATTTGACAACCCTTCTGTAGAGCAGAATCTTTCCATTGCAAAAGGAAGGTCTTTGCTTATAGAGAGAATTATCGTATTGTCCATCTCGTTTGCAATAGTATTGAATTTGCGAACAGATGTTGCGCAAACGGAGGTGTCAAGACTTGGGAAGATGTTCATCACTATCTTTTTGCCCTTAAAGTCGTCAAGAGAAGCATCGCTAAGATTATTCTTAGTTAATTTTATTGGGGGAAGTTTAGTTCCATTTTTGGGAAGGTCACCTTTGGTGTTTGTTTCTTCGCCGGCGAGTTTAACTTTAGCCATAATTTAAAATTGTTTTATTTTATTGTTAATCAATGTTTTTTGGAAATAAAATTGAAAGTATGTAATAAAATGATATTGCTTCAACACATAAGAAAATAATTATCAAAAAAGAAGAAAAGAAAGAGGATATGCTAAAAGCTGTATTCAAATAATCATGTATATCCACAAGTGCTTTAAATGGATTAAGAATATTCCAATTGTAATAATATTTAATTCCTGTTGAGAAGTAATTAAACAATATAAGAGAAATAATAATTAAGAACAGAGTTCCAAATATCCGTATAACGGAATAAAGCCTTTTAATCACACTTTATAGATATTAATTATTCAATAAAAGAATATTATCTGCTATTTAGAACAAAAAATCAAAAATCAAAGTTCGAACTATGTTGCTGTTATGTGTCATTAAATATAATAATAAATATATATTTACTTAATAAAAGAATAATTCATGGAAAATTTAATCATTTAGGCATCATATTTGTATGTATATTTAAATAATAATTGACAATAATCATAATTGTTTGTTTCTGAAATATAAGATATCATTTATACTATAGTTTATGGAGATCTCAAAGATTAAAAATCTTCACCAATTAATTGCTAATAATCTGTCACAAAAGGAATTGAAAACTGCTTTGGAGAGGCTTTATGAGTTTAACGAGGTGTATCCAAGTTGGCAAATTAAAGACGAAATACAGTCAAAGGAGCAGTCATACAAATATATGCTTAAGTATATGCTCGATGGCATAAAGGACCCCGATAGAGACAAATTCTATAATAAACTTCTCTTACAATGTTTTAAATTAAACGACATATTGGCAGATTCCTTGCTTGTAAAAGAGGATCCAAGCTTGTATTACAGTAAAAAAAGAAGTCTTTTGTCTCAAAAAAATTCTTTTCAAGATACCATCGACAGATTTAATGACATTTGTTCAAAGATATCTCTTACAAAACTGTTGCCTGTAATAGATGTAGAGAAAAAGACGGCTTTGGAAAGAGATGCTGAACTTGCAGCATCGGATATATTTTATGATATATGGGTGAAATTTCCTTTAAAAAATACAGACATTGAACTCCTACATTTACTTTTCAATGATACAACCGTTCCAAAATATTTTGAATTATTGTTTATTTCTGCTCTTACCTTAAATTTAATTAGAAATTTTGATGAATCGGCATTATCCATCCTTATTGATAAGGCAGTCAGCTCCGAGTCGAAGGTTAGGGAGAGGGCTCTTGTTGGAATAGTGTTTGTTGCTTTGCTCAATAGAAATCAGTTTTTAATCAGTAATGATACAAAAAACAGAATATCAATTCTTGTTGAAAATGACGAAGTTAAGCGTCTGCTTAAGAAGATTCAGCTTCAATTGATAAAAAGCAAGGAGACTGAGAGGATAACTAAAAAAATGAATGAAGATATTTTTCCGGAGATGATGAAGCTTTCATCAAAAATTGGGAATAATCTTGATCCGAACGAATTGATAAATGATTTAAAAGAAAATGAATTGAATCCCGAATGGGAGGAATATCTTAAAGAATCGGGCATTTCTGATAAGCTTAAAGAGATAAACAATCTTCAGATGGAGGGTTCTGATGTGATGATGGGAACATTTTCAAATCTTAAAGCATTCCCTTTCTTCTTTAATATGAGTAATTGGTTTTTACCTTTCTTTAAGGAAAACAGTGCTGTTTACAGTATTGATGTCAATCCCGATAGTCAATTAATCAAGTCAATAGAATCGTCAAGATATCTTTGCGATTCGGATAAATATTCTTTCTTGTTGAGTTTGAGCCAAATACCTGCACATCAGAGAGATTCATTGTCAAGTCAGATAATCAGTCAGAATGAAGTTTTGGAAGAGTTGGCGGCAGATGAAAAATCAACAAATCCGGAGCTTGAGAGTGAAAGTATTTCAAATAAATATATACAGGATTTATATAGGTTCTATAAGCTCTTCTCAAGAAAAAATGAGTTCAAGGATCCATTTGATGGTGATATTAATTTCTTATCTATCGAACATTTCAGCGACTTGTTTAAAGAAAAAAGAGATATAATGTTGGTGGCTGAATTGAACTTTAGAAAAGAATTTTATGAGTCTGCATTGGTTTGTTATGACAAAATATTGCTTTTGGACAGCTCTGATTATGAGGTGTATCAGAAGACAGGTTTTTGTTATCAGCAACTGCATAATTTTGAAAAGGCTATAGATGCTTATTTAAATGCCGATATTATTCATCCTGACTCTTTATGGACACTTAAAAAGATTGCATCCTGCTTCCGCTCCTTGAAAAAGCCGGAAAAAGCTTTGAAGTATTATTTAAGAGCATTGCAAATTTCCCCTGATAACAAATCACTTGAGATGTTGGCAGGACATTGTTATCTTGAGATGAAAGATTATGAGAAAGCTCTAAATCATTATTATAAAGTAGATTATCTTGAACCGAACAATACCCGTTCTTGGAGGGCTGTGGCATGGTGCTCTTTTCTTCTTAAAAAATTTGAACAGTCAAAAAGATATTATCAAAAGATTTTATCATCAAAGCCCGACTATTCAGATTATATGAATGCAGCTCACACTGAACTTCTAATTGGAAACATCAGGGAAGCTCTTGATTATTATAAAGTAAGTCTCAATAAATTGGAGGGAAATATTTCAAAATTTGATGAATGCTTTAATCAGGATATTCAAAGTCTTGTGGATGCAGGAATAAAAAAGGAGCAAATTCCTCTTATTAAAGATCAATTGCTATACTCTCTTTAAGAGCTTTTTATTACTTTTGAACAAAAATATGCCTTTTTGAAAAAGGTGTGAAATTGTTTTATCAATTATTAAAGTAAAATGGATACTATACAGCAATTTGAAACTGTGATTACTATATGCAGAGATTTGTTTGAAAAGAAACTTAAAGATTATGGCGCATCATGGAGAATTATGAGACCCCAATCGGTGACAGATCAAATATACATCAAGGCAAATAGAATAAGAAGTATCCAAATCAAGAAGGAAGCTTTGATAGATGAAGGGATTCGATCTGAATTTATTGCAATAGTAAATTATGGAATCATTGGTCTGATACAGTTGGCTTTGGGGTATTCAGATTCTGATGATATGACTGCCGATGAAGTGCTTGAACAATATGATAAGTATATGACAATTACCAAGGAGTTGATGTACAAAAAAAATCACGATTATGATGAAGCCTGGAGGTCAATGAGAATTAGCTCTTACACAGATTTGATTTTAATGAAAATATACAGAACTAAACAAATAGAAAACAATTGCGGCAAAACAATTGTTTCTGAAGGAATTGATGCCAATTATATGGATATGATTAATTATTCATTATTTGCTCTTATTAAACTTGAGTATGGAGAAGAAGATTTGTGTAAATAATATTCTTATAACAACTTGTCAGATAATATTTGGATTGACATTCCTTTTTTCGGGATTCGTAAAGGCTGTTGACCCAATGGGCTCGACATTTAAATTTATAGACTATTTTAGAGTTTTTGATCTTACTTTCTTAAATGGTTCTGCACAGTTTTTCGCTGTAGTATTGGCAGCCTTGGAGTTTACTTTGGGAGCATCAATATTATTTGGCTGTTATAAAAGGATAGCTCCAATAGCCGGTGTGCTGTTTATGGCTTTTTTTACTCCTTTTACTTTGTATCTTGCTATAAAAAATCCGGTATCTGATTGTGGTTGTTTTGGCGATGCTTTGGTAATTACAAATTGGCAGACATTTTGGAAAAATGTATTCTTGCTAATCATAATTGTATTTTTGTTTTTAAACAGAAAAAAGATTAGGTCTCCTTTTCTTGTGTCAACAAGATGGTTTGCAGTGTTTTATGCATTTGTTTTTTCAATCGTAATTTCTCTAATAGGGCTTTATTACCTGCCGATTATTGACTTTAGACCATTTAAAAATGGAGTAAATATTGAACAGGATATGGCTATTCCTTCAAATAATGATAAGGAATATGTGCTTGTTTATGAAAAGAATGGAGCTAAAAAGAATTTTACATTAGAGAATTATCCGGCTAATGATTCAACCTGGGTTTTTGTTGAATCCAAAGAGATAAGCAAGACACAAAAAAGCGAGCCAAAAATTTCAAACTTTATTCTCAGCAATGAAAATGGGGAGGATATCACTTCAGAAATACTTAATAAGGCCGGCTATACTTTTTTGCTGATTTCACCGGATTTGAATGAGGCAAATGAAAATGCCGTAAATAAAATCAGTTTATTATATGATTATGCTTTGGCTCATGATTACAATTTTTATGGATTGACAGTCAATGACCAACAGATAATTAAGGATTGGAGAGAGAGTACCGGTGCAGAATATGAGTTTATATATTCAGATGCAACTATACTTGAAACAATTACCAGAGCAAATCCCGGAATTGTATTGCTTAAAGATGGCATTATATTATGGAAAAAGGGACCTAACAATCTTCCTTTGGAAGATGAGCTGGAGGCTCCTTTAAATGAGAATGAACTTGGTGAGATTGTAAAAAATCATCCGCTAAAAACAATTTTATTGTCCATTCTTCTTTTCTTTACTCCGATTCTTTTACTTTTGCTCTTCGAGAAAGGGTTTGTAAAACTCGTGGAAAAAATAAGAAAAAAATAAATTTTATTATTAATATTTTAATACTAACAAAAATGAGAAAGAATATTGTTGCAGGTAACTGGAAAATGAACAAAAACCTTCAAGAAGGTATTGCTTTGGCTGAAGAGTTGAATGAGGCTTTAGCAGAAAAAACTATCAATTGCGATGTTGTAATCTGCACTCCTTATATTCATCTTGCTCCTGTATGTGCAACTATTGATACTGATCTTATCGGTGTTGGTGCAGAAAACTGTGCAGATCATGAATCAGGTGCATTTACCGGCGAAATCTCAGCTTCTATGGTTGCTTCAACAGGTGCTCAGTATGTAATTCTTGGTCACTCGGAACGCCGTGCTTATTACGGAGAAACAAATGCAACATTGAAAACTAAAACAGGTTTGGCTCTTAAGAATAATCTTACTCCTATCTTCTGTGTAGGTGAAGTTCTTGCTGAAAGAGAAAACGGGACTTATTTTGACATAGTTAAAACTCAGCTTTCAGAAGCTTTGTTTGAACTTTCTGCTGAAGATTTCTCAAAAATCGTTATTGCTTACGAACCGGTTTGGGCTATCGGTACAGGAAAAACCGCTTCTCCTGCTCAGGCACAGGAAATACATGAATTTATCCGTAAAACTATTGCTGATAAATATGGTAAAGAGGTTGCAGACAACACATCTATCCTTTACGGAGGTTCTTGCAATGCTTCTAATGCAAAAGAACTTTTCGCTAATCCTGATGTTGACGGTGGTTTAATAGGTGGTGCAGCTCTAAAAGTTGAAACATTTATGCCTATCATCGAAGCTTTCTAAGATATTTAAGCATTATATAAAAGCCCTTCATTTTGGAGGGCTTTTTTTGTATTATTTAGCTATATAAATAGCGATATATTGGCTCAAATTGCAATATAATTCTACCATAATAATAGTTTTTTCTATCTTTGCATAAGGATACAAGTTGGTATAAAAATATTTTTATTAAATATTTATTTATATACTGCATATCCTTTTACATCTGTGATATATTATTTGCCGATATTGGATGGTCTGCATTGACACTTTAGCGTTAAAACCAGTAGTGTAAAGCCGGTTTTTCTACTGTGCAGCAGCTTTTATGAAAATTATTATTAAAAAGGCTATTTTAAAAATTGTTTATGAAATATATAATAGGAATTTTATTAGTTTCATTGGTCTCATTTAATGTTTATTCTCAGAATTATACTAAGAAAAAAACTATTACTGAAGAATTGAAAACGCCTTCCAGAAATGGCGGGAGTGTAAATATTTTTCAGGACCCTATTTTGGACTCTTTAATTAATAAGCAGGTAAATAACTTCAATCAAAAAATTGGAGCATCTGATATGGTTATTACAGGGAAAGGGTATAGAATACAAATATTCTCAAGTAATAATCAACGTCAGGCTAAGTCTGAAGCAGATGCAATGGCTTTTAAGTTAAAGGAACTCTATCCTGATTTAGATACTTATGTAAGATTTAATTCTCCTTTTTGGAAACTTAGAGTCGGCAATTACAGAACACTTGAGGAAGCTCATGCGGTGCTAAGAGAACTGAAAAAATCTTTTCCTAAATGGAAAGAAATGTTTATTGTAGATGAAGTTATTGAATTTCCTCTGAAAAACTAATTCTTTATTTTATCCAAATATATTTTTTACCATCTAAACAATAGAATAAACTTTTATTTCAATAGTTATTCTATTTAAGAACACAAAAGTCGGCTTATGCTGATTTGTGATGGAAATTTTAAAATAAGAAAGTTTTATAATGATTAATATAAATGAAATGACTCCGGAAGAAAAGATGGATAAGCTGATGAAAAACTACAGCGAAATTCTTACTCTTCTGGGTGAAGATGTTGAAAGAGAGGGTTTGATAAAAACTCCTTTGAGAGTTGCAAAAGCAATGCAGTTTCTAACTAAAGGATATAACGAGGATCCTTCAGAAATAATCAAAGCTGCAATGTTTAGAGAGGATTACAGGCAGATGGTTATTGTAAAGGATATAGATTTTTATTCTCTTTGCGAGCATCACATGCTTCCTTTCTTTGGAAAAGCTCATGTGGCATACATTCCAAATAAGTATATAACAGGTTTGAGCAAAATTCCTCGTATTGTTGATGTGTTTGCAAGAAGACTCCAGGTGCAGGAAAGACTTACAATGCAGATAAAAAATTGTTTGCAGGATACTCTTAATCCTCTTGGCGTTATGGTTGTTGTTGAAGCCCAACATATGTGTATGCAAATGAGGGGAATTGAAAAACAGAACTCTATTACTACAACTTCCGACTTTTCAGGCGCATTTTCAGAGCTTAAAACAAGGGAGGAGTTTATTAACCTTATTAAGAAGTAAATGAAATCGCTATAACTCACCTAAAGATGAGATACCAAATAAAAGGTATATAAATGGCGCATTTGTACATTAGAGGTTACGGTTAGGAAAATTAATAATATACAAATGAAATAATCTCTTTTAGCTGATGTTTATTTATGCTTGCTATGGATAACATTATGTTTAAGGGGATAATAATGATATAATGAATGGTAATTTGACTGAATGGTCTTATTACCATTTTTTGTTTTAAGAATTTTGCTGTTTATTGTTTATTATGAATTGATTTTCATTATTTCATAACTGAGATTTATTGGATAGTGTGGATATTGTCTTTAATAGTAGTTTTATATCAATTACGGCTTTTGACAGCAGCATTAAAGATAATGATGCAGATTTGGATTGTTTTATTAAATTTACGATATCTATTAATAAGAATTATTTAATATTCATGAAACCAAACTACTTAACTCTGTTATTTGCAATCCCTTGTTTTCATCCCTTTGGTTGTTTTTCAAAATCTAATATACAAAAGCCCAATGTGATTTTTATTTATGCCGATGATTTGGGTAAAGGAATGCTTTCCAATTATGGTCAGAAGAATTTTACCACCCCAAATATTGATAAGCTTTTTGAAAAAGGAGCAGCTTTTGAGCAAGCTTACGGTTGTATGCTTTCTGCTCCGGCAAGGGCTTCACTTTTGACAGGTTATCATGATTGTAGAAAAGATAAGTGGAATATAAATGGAGGAGGTCGGTTTGTTTCCATATCAAGCGATGATCAAATAAAAGATGTGGAGAAGCAAATTGATAAAAATGATTTATTGTTGCCTAAAGATGATCTTTATCTTCCACAAGTGTTTAAGAAAGCCGGATATGTCACTGCCGAAATCGGGAAACTTGAGTGGGGCTTTACTGCTTCAAGAAATCAATTGAAGGCGCATGGCTGGGATTATTATTATGGATATCTTGATCATGTGCGCTGTCATGGCTATTATCCTCCATACCTTTTTGATAATGGAGAGGTTGATTATATAGAAGGGAATACAAGAAGCGATTGCGGAAAGAGTATTGAACAGGAAACACCTGAAACTTATGCCGAACGGTGGAACATGGGTGGCAAAGAGAGTTATTCGCAGGGTATTTTCCTTGAAAAGATATTAAAATTCATAAATGACAATAAGAATAGACCATTCTTTTTATATCATCCGACTCAGCTTCCTCATGGCCCGGTTTCAGTTCCGAGAGTTGATCCGGAGATTGAAAATAATAAAAATCTGACTTCCATAGAAAAAGAATATGCTTCTATGGTTAAACTATTGGATGATAATGTCGGGGTTATTATGGAGGAACTTAAGAGATTAGGTCTTGAGAAAAACACTATCGTAGTTTTTGCTTCTGATAATGGTCATGAAATTTATTATTCTCAGAAGGGCAGATGTGAAAAACCTTATAAGAATATCAAAGAGAATAGGTATTTTGACGATTACACAGAGAAGTATTATTCATCTCTTGCCGGAGATGTTTTTAATGGTAATGCAGGGATGGCAGGCCTTAAAAGAAGCAACCTTCAGGGTGGAGTAAACGTGCCTTTGGCTGTTTATTGGAAAGGTCATTTCAAGTCTCAGAAGAATAATCAGGTTGTTTCTATTTATGATATGCTTACAACTGTTGCTGATGCTTTGGATGTTGAATTAAAGACTAAAAAGGATGGAATTTCTGTTTTGCCATTATTGACTAAAAAAGAAAAGCTTTCAAAAGAGAGATATGTTGTTTTTGGGTCCAATTATGGACCTGCCATAGTTATGAATGATGGTTGGAAATTAAGATATTATATGGCAAGAAAGGTATTTGAATTGTATAATATTTTTGAAGATCCAAAAGAAATTAATGACCAATCCTCTGAATATCCATTGAAAGTAGAGCAATTGAAGACACTTCTTCTTAAAGAGTGTAATGGAGATTTAGAAAATGGTGTAAATAGAGCGGGATAGAAGCTAAACAAATTCTCTTAGTCTTATTGTTTAAAATGCAATTGCCGATAAAACTGTTGATTTTTAAGAGTATTAGCTGTAATTTAATTAAAATGAAGTTTGAGAATTGAGTGAATATTGGTTTATTCAATGATGAATTTTATTAATTGGATAACCTTTTGAATAAATTTATAATTAAAAAATATTTATTCCTTAACGAATTTAATCAATTTACCACTCTGACTAAGAGTTAGTAAATTGTTTTCTCTATTAAAAGTCATGATAATTCCATAACGCATGTTTTTAAAAACATTTTCATTGTCAGCGTCGAGCATAAAGCTATTTTGACCTGTAGCCTGAGCCTCAAGAGCACCATTATTATTCCTTACAACAATTTTTAATGGAAAATCATTTGAGGAATAGGTGCCGGTCAGTTCATTAAGTATATCCTGAGAAATGATTTGCTTTTTAAAAGATGGGATTTTAAAGTCCTTATTATATGCAGCTTCAAGCACTGCTATAGTTATGTCGTTTATCACGCAGTTTACACCATTGGAAGTCAAGGAATAGGTGATTTTATCTTTAGGAAAATAAATTGAAATAGAGGCGAAGCCGTCAATTCCTCCGGAATGACCAAAGCCAAATGTTTCATAGAAAGGTATTTGAAAAAGACCTTTGCCGCCTCCATCTTTAATATTTGTCATCTCAGCCAGACTCTCTTTGCAGACAACTTTAAAATTAAAAAGAGAATTATAGAAAATATTCAAATCTTCAGTTGTTGAAACAATTCCACCGGCACCTTTTGTAACTGTCGGATGCGTATCCTGATCTTTTGTCCAATTATTGGTGAACAAATAGGAACAGCAGGCTTTTCTTTCAATATTATTTGAATCACAATAGAATGTATTCTTAAGTTTTAGAGGCTTAATAATCTTTTTATCAAGTATATTTTCAAAAGAAGTGTTATAAATATCCTCAAGAATAAATGATAGAATCACATAGTTTGAATTGCTGTAACTAAATAAAGAATCAGGTTTGAAATCGCTTCCTCCATCTTCAATAATTTTCATCAATTCATTTCTATCTTTCTTTTGTGCAGCCCATGAAAGGTAACCGTCATTGGCTGTAAAATTATGTATTCCAGATCTATGACTTAAGAGAAGATTAATATCTATAACATCAGAATTAACTATCTCTGGAAAAAACTTATTAAGTTTTGTGTCAAGAGTAATTTTGTTTTCCTCAATTGCTTTGAAAATAAGAGCTGAAGTAAACGTCTTTGAAATAGAGCCAATTTTATAAAGTGTCATATTAGTGGCTATCTTCTTTTTTTCAATGTCTTCATATCCAACGCTTTTTTGATAAATAACTTTGCCCTCTTTACTTACAGTTACAGAACCCATAAATTTGTCGTTTGAGCTGTAGCTTATAAAAAGGGAGTCAAGCTTATCCTTGTTGATATCATTATTAATATTGTTGTTAGACACAGAACATCCAATAAAAGCATACAAAATCATTAATAATGATATGTGTTTCTTCAGCATAGAGTTTTAGGTTAATGATTTGAATAAATTATTATTTCTTAAAAAGAATAAAGTTTTAAAGATTAATACCCATTTTTTTCATCATAATCCAATCGTTTTCCTTGAGCCCGATAGTATAATAGGACTCAGGTTCATCGTGCTCGTCTATAAAAAATCTATCCTTAATGGTGTAATTGGGATTGACCATGGAAAGTGTAGAATCTTTATGAGCAGTGTTGATTGAAGCAATGTCAAGCATTGTATGAAAAATCACATTTGCACTTCCGGGCTTGTTTTTATTAGCAACAGCGGAATTATATGAATTTGGAAAGTCCTTTTTATAATTATCGGAAAACCAGGCAATCATAGGGACATGGAGTTGATAATAAGTAGGAACAGGAGAGCAATGAAGAAACATTCTTCTTTCATCATCCATCATATCTTCACCATGATCAGAAATGTAAACCATAGAGCTGCAATACTCAGGCTTGTTTATTAGGGAAATTATGTCGTTGAGAACCAAGTCAACGTTCCTTATAGAATTGTCATAAGCATTCATAAAGATTAATCTTTCCTTATATCTTAAGGCTCCGGCTTTGTTGGGGCGGAAAAAAGAATTTTCAAGAGGATATCTTTGCGAATATTCAAAATGAGAGCCATAAGTATGATAAATAATAAATAGAGGTTCCTTAGTACTTGTTATAAAATCTTTAATAAATGGAATGCCCTCATTGTCATAAGGATGGCGTTCGCCATTCAACTTTTCTTTTAGAGTGATTCTGTAATCTGCCTCAGAGGCAAAAGCATCTATAAAAGCACCATCAGGTAGTTGATTTGAGATAAATGCAGTTTTAAAGCCTGATTCCTTAAAAGCAGTAATGATGCTTTTAGAGGTGTAAATCTGATTAAAATTCTCGGCACAAGCCTCAGACATAAGCATAGGAACAATTTTGTGAGTAGTGTTGGCTTGGGTTAAGATATCTTTAAAAACAATTATATCGCTTCTTCTTGAAAGAGTTGGATTGGTAGCTCTGTTATAACCATAAATTTCCCAATTGGCAGCTCTGGATGTTTCACCAATAACGAGAATGTAAACCTCTCTTTTTGTACTTACTGAGTCTTTTGTCGCATTGAAAGAGAAATCTTTCGAGGTCTCCTTATAATTATATGTCTTAATATACTTATCTACAGCAAAGTTTAAATTGTAAAGTGCATTGACTGGATAGATGTCATGGTCAAGCCTGAAATGAAATCCCTTTTCATGATTTATTAAAAGGAATAACGCTCCAAACAAAATAGGCAGAATGGAATAATAAATGGTCCTTTTAATAAACTTATTAGAAAGTTTTACTTTTTGAATGATTGAATATATACCAAAGCCTGTAGCAGAAAAATATATTATACATGCTATTAAAACTGCAGGCCAGATAGTTCTCATCAGTTCTGAAGATTCTCCGGTATTTGTTGTTACAATATTTAAAAACATATCGGGAGAAACAACAGACTCGCTGAAAAGATATATTAACACAAGCTGATATCCGTTTATAAGAAGCAATGGAAAGCAAAACAACAGGAAATATCCGGGTTTTTTAAATAAATTAAATGCAATCATATATGCTCCCAAAGGTAATAATATTGAAGCCATCCTTACCCATACACTTAATGGCTCTGTCAATGCCAATGTAAAAGATGGAAGCATCATTATTATAATAAACCATATATAAAGGTTCTTTTGATCTAAAAGAATGTTTTTTAATCGGAGAAAAAAGTTCATAAGTCGTTGTTGATCTGTTTTTTCAGAAATCACATATTCATAATTTGTTTAATGAATATTTAATCTTTTAATAAAAAATAATAGTTACTGGTAAAAGTATTCTTTTAATATCAATATTATCACTCTTATAATATAAACTTAACTTAAATATTATTTATAAAACATATTATTTGCTCATTAAGAAACTATTACATTTTAATAACAAAAACTATTTATCCTTGTTTTTAGTTTTAATTAATCATTCTATTAAAAAACTAATAATTATTGAAAACTCTTTTGTTTGTAAAGAAGCTTTATTATTGTAAATTTGCGAGTCTTTAAGCAGTGATTTCGATAAACTGTTGTTGAAAACACAAAAAGAATTGAATAGGAATAAATTAACTTAAACAATAAAAGAATGTTTAGAAACTATACTTGCGGTGAACTCCGTCAAGAACACATTGGAAAGAATGTAACTTTAGCAGGATGGGTTCAACGTACCAGAAAAATGGGTGGAATGACTTTTGTTGACCTTCGCGACAGATATGGCATCACTCAATTGGTGTTTAATCAGGAGGTTAATGCAGAACTTTGCGAAAAGTCAAACAAACTTGGCAGAGAGTTTGTGATTCAAATCAAAGGTCTTGTTTCAGAACGCTCCAGTAAAAACAAAAATATCCCCACAGGTGATATTGAGATTATTGTTGATGAATTAAATGTTCTAAACAGTTCTGAAGTGCCTCCTTTTACCATTGAAGAGAACACTGATGGTGGCGATGACATTCGCATGCAGTACAGATATCTTGATTTAAGAAGAAGCAACGTTAGAGCAAATCTTGAATTAAGACATAAAATGGCAATTGAGATTAGAAAATATCTTGATGAGCAGCATTTTATGGAGGTTGAGACCCCTATTCTTATCAATTCTACCCCTGAAGGAGCTCGTGACTTTGTCGTTCCTTCAAGAATGAGCCCCGGAGAATTTTATGCCCTTCCTCAATCTCCTCAGTTGTTTAAGCAGTTGCTAATGGTTTCCGGTTTCGATAGATACTTCCAGATAGCAAAATGTTTTAGAGACGAAGATCTTCGTGCTGACCGTCAGCCTGAATTTACTCAGATTGACTGTGAAATGACTTTTGTTGAGCAGGAAGATGTTATCAATATATTTGAAAACATGACAAAACATCTTTTCAAGTTTGTTAAAGGCATTGAATTTAATGATGCTTTTCCTCGTATGACTTGGGAGGATGCAATGAACACTTATGGCAGTGACAAACCTGATATCCGTTTTGGAATGCCGTTTGTTGAATTGAAAGATTTGACTTTAGGAGCAAACTTTTCTGTCTTTGATTCTGCTGATTATGTTGGTGGTATTTGCGCAGAGGGTTGTGCCAATTATACAAGAAAACAGATTGATCAACTTACTGATTTTGTAAAACGTCCTCAAATTGGTGCTAAAGGACTTATATGGATTCGAGTAGAAGAGAATGGTTCTTTAAAATCTTCTATTGATAAATTCTATACTCCTGAGCAAGTTAAAGCAATGGCAGATAAATGTCAGGCTAAGCCGGGCGATCTTGTTTTAGTACTTTGCGGAGAGAGAAGAAAGACTCAGAAACAATTGTGTGAACTTCGTCTTGAAATGGGTACACGCCTTGGATTTAGAGACAAGAATGTTTATGCTCCTCTTTGGGTTATAGATTTTCCTCTTTTCGAATGGGATGATGAGACTCAACGTTTCTATGCTATGCACCATCCATTTACAATGCCAAACCCTGAAGATGTGCCAATGCTTGACACTGATCCGGGCAAAGTTCGTGCTTGGGCTTATGACATGGTTATCAATGGTGTTGAACTTGGTGGCGGTTCAATAAGAATTCATGATGGCAAACTTCAACAAAAGATGTTCTCTTTACTTGGCCTTAGCCAGGAAGAAGCGCAAAGAAAATTCGGCTATCTTCTTAATGCATTTAAATATGGCGCTCCTCCTCACGGTGGTCTTGCCTTTGGTTTGGATAGAATGGTTTCCATGTTTGCAGGTCTTGACTCTATCAGAGACTGTATTGCTTTCCCTAAAAACAATTCAGGCCGTGATGTTATGATTGATGCTCCTTCAAAAATTGATGACAGCCAGTTGGATGAGCTTAATCTTAAAATTGATATAAAAGAAAAAAAATAATTTTTTCATCTTGACAACGATATTTATAATAAAAACTGTCATTGGATTTATTCAAAAATATTTAAAGAATTAATCTTTTACATTCATTGAATATTATATATGAAAAAGATGACTTTATAATTATTAAAATAGATTTTCAAATAAAAGAGAATCCGTATCTATTAATTAAATAGGTGCGGATTCTCTTTTTTATGAAAGATTATAATTATATTTGCACACACAAACCCTAAAAGGGTAAAAAGTTATATGAAGTAGCATATATGGATGTCTTGATTTACTCGGATATTTCCATAATATGGTTGGAATGCCGGCCATTGTACTTCCTATAACTTTTTTCTTTTTTATATAATTGGCTGTTATTGTGTATTATCTATTTTTATTAAATACATAATAATTGATAATTTAAAAACGATTATATAAAGGTGTAAAAGACTATATTATTTACGATGAAGATAAAAGATATTATTAAAGCAATAGAGGCTGTGGCTCCTCGCAATTATCAAGAAAGCTATGATAATGCGGGAATTCAGGTAGGTAATCCTGATTCTGAAACCAATTCAGCCATTATTTGTATAGATATAACTGAAGAAGTTATAGATGAAGCTATTGCAAAAAATATCAATCTGATAATTTCCCACCATCCGTTAATATTCAAAGGAATAAAGTCTTTGACAGGCAAAACATATATTGAAAGATGTGTTATCAAATCAATACAAAGCAATATATGTCTTTATGCCGCTCATACAAATCTCGACAATGCACGTTTTGGCGTCAACGATTTTATTGCAAAGAAGCTCGGCTTGTCAAATATCTCTGTGTTAGACCCAAAACCAAAGATGCTTGCAAAGCTTGTAACTTTTGTTCCTTTCGATTATGCCGACAAAGTTAGAGAGGCACTTTTTAATGCCGGTGCAGGTGGTATAGGAAATTATGATTCATGCAGTTATAATTCAGAGGGATTTGGAACTTTCAAAGCAGGCGAGGAGTGCAATCCATTTTGTGGCAAAGTTGGTGAAATCCATAAAGAAAAAGAGATTAGAATTGAGGTTATAATGCCTCTTTCAATAAAAAATTCAATTGTTTCAGCCCTTTTAAAATCACATCCATACGAAGAGCCTGCCTTTGATATCATTGCTTTGGAGAATAGCTGGGATGCCTGCGGTTCCGGCATTTTAGGAGAATTAGAAAGCCCAATTGACGAGCTCTCTTTTCTTAAGGATGTAAAAACTGTACTTGGCAATGTAGCTTTAAGGTACTCAACTCCTCGTGAAAATAAGATATCTAAAGTCGCTGTATGCGGTGGAGCTGGTTCTTTCCTTATTCCAAATGCAATATCTGCCGGTGCCGATGCATTTATTACCGGTGAAATAAAATATCACGATTATTTTGGCAATCAAGATGATATTCTTCTTGTCGAAGCCGGTCATTATGAATCTGAACATCTTACTATGCAGCTTCTTAAGAATATATTAAACAATAAATATCCAACCTTTGAAACTTACATTACAGAGGTTAATACAAATCCTATAAATTATTTGTAACGATGTCTACAACTAAACAAGAAAAAGAATACACAGTAGAGGAAAAACTTTCTGCACTGTATAAACTTCAATCAATGCTTTCTGAGATAGACCGTATCAAAACTCTTAGAGGTGAGCTCCCTTTGGAGGTTCAAGACCTTGAAGATGAGATTGCCGGTCTTGAAACTCGTATTCAGAACTTTGGTGTTGAATTGGCTGATTTACAAACTGCCATTTCTACAAAAAAGACTGAAATTGAAAATGCAACTACTTTGATTGCTAAGTATACAACTCAGCAAGATAACGTAAGAAACAACCGTGAATTTGACTTCCTTACAAAAGAAATTGAATTCCAGAATCTTGAAATTGAACTTTGCGAAAAGAGAATACGTGAGTTTACTGCCCAGATGTCTGCTAAAAAGGAGGAAGAATCTAATTCTAAAGAGCTTCTTGAAGATAGGAAAGCTGACCTTGCCAATAAAAAAAGTGAGTTGGACGAAATCGTTGCCGAGACTAAACAAGACGAAGAGTCTCTTCGCGACAAAGCAAAACAACTTGAAACTCAGATTGAACCTCGCCTTTTAGCTGCATTTAAACGTATTCGTAAAAATGCTCGCAACGGTCTTGCTGTTGTTTACATCCAACGTGATGCTTGTGGTGGCTGTTTTAATAAGATTCCACCTCAAAGACAGCTTGATGTTAAGCTTCGCAAAAAAATTATCGTTTGTGAATATTGTGGTCGTATCATGATCGACCCTGAATTGGCTGGCGTTGAATAATATTTTAACGGCTCTTCTTTTAAAGAAGAGCCGTTTTTCTTTATCATCATTTAAATATATGAATGATTATATTCAGATATTTTATAGTTCATCATAATATGGTATATCCTTAAGGAAAGTATATGAATTTGTGTTATAATCTATTGAGCAACAGTAGTGATTTATTCCATTTGACACAATTAAATATTTAACCCTCAAAACCATATTGTACCTTACTATTTGATTAAATACTTCCTGAGTAATCTTTATTGAGGGGGCTTTATATTCAACAATAACTAAAGGCTTTCCCTCTTTGTCATAGACCACAGTATCGCTTCTCTTTTTCATCCCATTGAGATTTAACCCCACTTCATTGCCAATAAGTCCGTAAGGGTACTTTTTATTGTTAATTAAAAAATTAACGAAATGCTGTCTAACCCATTCTTCCGGAGTCAAAGCGATATATTTTTTCCTTTGATTGTCAAAAATAAAACTCTTTTCATCAATTGTTTTTATTTTACATTCAAACTTGGGAAGATTGAGAGGTTGCATAACAGTGATTATTTTAATGATCGAGTAAAGTTATAATTTTTATTCTTGACTGTATACAATTATGGCTTGGGCTCTATGTTATATTAAGATGTTTCTTTACAAAACCGTTGCTTGTTTTTGATATAAGGGTCTGTCTTTTCATTCATTAAACAATTACGATTTTATATATGTTAAAAGCAAACAATATATTGAATTGCTATTAATAAATAATTCCCATATTAATAAAGATGGCTCTAATAACAGCTAAATAGTTTTTAGTTATAAAACATATTTCAATTATTTGTGTTTCTTTAATATAAAATGATTTATTCATGCTATTTAAATGGCAATTAATCTGTTTATTTTAAAAAGAAATTTAAAATATGAATAAATCATGATAAGGTTATTATTATTTAAATATATGACTGTTTATATGATGGAAACTTATTTGAAAATATAAATTATATTTGTATTCCAAGTTGGTGTTTGTAATTTGCCATAAATAAAAAAAGCATAAAGGCATTAGTCCAAATAATGCTGTTTATTAAAAACAATAATATTTAGTAAGTTACGTAATACTTCTTTTAAAAAAAATTAATAAAGAATAGATGAAAACCAAAAATGAAATTGTAAAAAATTGGCTTCCACGATATACCAAACGTCCTTTGGAGCAATTTACCAAGTATATTCTTCTTACCAATTTCAATAAATATGTTGAAATATTCGCCGAGCATTTCAATGTACCTATCGTAGGTGAAGACGGCAATATGCCTAATGCCTCTGCTGAAGGCATTACTATCATCAATTTTGGAATGGGAAGTGCAAATGCTGCCACAATAATGGATTTGCTTAGTGCTGTTGAGCCAAATGCAGTGTTGTTTCTTGGTAAGTGCGGAGGAATCAAGAAGATAAATTCTCTTGGAGATTACATTCTTCCTCTTGCCGGAATCAGGGGTGACGGTGCCTCTGACGATTATTTTCCGCCTGAAGTTCCCGCTTTACCTGCTTTCAGCCTGCAAAGAGCATGTTCAACCTCTGTAAGAAATCATCACAGGGATTATTGGACAGGAACTGTCTACACAACCAACAGACGTGTTTGGGAACATGATGATGAATTCAAAAATTATCTCAGAAAGATAAGAGCAATGGCTGTTGACATGGAGACTGCCACTCTTTTTTCTGTAGGTTTTGCAAACAGCATTCCAACTGGAGCGCTTCTTCTTGTTACCGACCAGCCAATGATTGCAGAAGGTGTGAAAACAGAGAAAAGCGATGCAGTGGTAACTCAGAATTTCGTTTTTGATCATGTACAAATTGGAATTGATTCCCTTAAGCTTATTATGGATAAGAGAACAACTGTCAAACACTTAAGATTTGAGGATGGAGAATAACATTTCTCCATCATTTTTCTCACATTAATTTTAAAGTCTGCATTTATATTTTGTCATTATGGCCGCTGCTAAAGATAATGTATCGCCTCAGTCTATAATAGAGGAGATAAAAAAGAAAAATTTCAAGCCTATATACTTTCTTATGGGTGAAGAACCCTATTTTATAGATTTGATAACAGATGCTCTCGTAGAAAATGTTGTGCCAGATGACTTTAAAGACTTTGATATGACAATCATGTATGGTGCCGATGTTACCATCAACACAATTGTGAGCACGGCAAAACGTTATCCAATGATGAGCAAACATCAGCTCATTGTTGTCAAAGAGGCTCAGATGGTTGATGGAATGGATAAATTGGAGTTTTATACACGAATGCCAATGCCTTCAACAGTTTTGGTAATCAATTATAAGACAAAGACTTTCGATGCCCGCACAAAAGTCATGAAGGATATTGCTTCTTTGGGTGTTGTGTTCAACTCCAAAAAAGTTTATGACAATCAACTTCCATCAATGGTTAAAAACCATGTTATGGCAAAAGGATTTTCTATAGAAGAAAAGGCTATACACATGATGTGCGATTTTATCGGTGCCGATTTAAACCGCCTTTTCAGTGAGATAGAAAAATTGTGTATCCTGGTTGCTCAAAAGAAAAGGATTACTGCCGACGATGTTGAGAAGAATATAGGGATAAGCAAGGACTTTAACAACTTTGAACTTATCAAGGCTGTAGCACAAAAAGATTCTTATAAGGCAAACCTTATACAAAAATATTTTGAGGGTTCGCCAAAGCTAAATCCTTTGATAGCGACAATAGCTGTTTTGTATAACTATTTTTCAAATCTTATTCTATCATATTGGGCGCCCGATAAATCTCCAAATGGCTTAAAGGAATTTATGGGCTTGAATCCAAGAACTCCTATGGATGATTATATGTCTGGTATAAAGAATTACAATGCATTTAAGGTGCTGGAAATAATATCTTTATTAAGGGAATATGATGCTAAAGCCAAAGGAGTCAATGCAACAAACAATCTTTCTGACGGTGACAATCTTAAAGAGTTATTGTTCAAAATAATGAATTAAAAGGGAGGTATCAGCCTCCTTTTTTAATGAATAACTAAATAGAATTAAATCAATTTATCACAACCTATGCTTAAAGAATCTCCTATTAAAGTGGAGGTTCTTAGGAAATAAAAATTTATGAACAACAAAGTAAAAGGATATATTCTCGGTGCTGTTGCTGCAGCTTCCTATGGTATGAACCCATTATTTGCACTTCCTCTATATTCAGATGGAATGGATGCCGATTCTGTATTGTTTTTTAGATATCTTCTTGCCATTCCCATTTTGGGAATAATGTTAAAGGCAAGAGGGCGAAGTTTTAAAATAGAGAAAAAGCAAGTTTTCCCGTTAATTATTATGGGCTTTATGGTGGCACTCTCTTCACTTGCTCTTTTTCTGAGCTACAACTATATGGATGCCGGGATTGCTTCCACTTTATTGTTTATCTATCCAATTATTGTAGCACTTATAATGACTTTCCTTTATAAGGAAAAGCTGACTTTTCAAACAATTTTTTGTCTTTTCATCGCTCTTTCAGGAATCGCTCTGATGTATAAGAGCGGTGATGGGAGCACCTTGAGTTTTATAGGAACATTTTTTGCATTTTTATCTGCGCTCTCTTATGCCATATATATCGTTGGGGTAAATCAAAGTTCACTCAAAGAGATGGCAACATTGAAAGTAACCTTTTATGTACTTGTCTTTGGATTGTTTTTATTCGTAGCCAGAATTTTATATAATGGCAACATTGTAATGCCTTCACATTGGTATTTGTGGGTAAATCTTTTTTGTTTGGCTCTTTTTCCAACAGCAATATCATTCCTTTGTACAACAAGTGCCATACAATATATTGGATCTACACCGACAGCAATACTTGGGGCGTTGGAATCGGTAACAGCAATATTTTTTGGAGTGACAGTTTTCGGTGAAGTGCTTACTGTTAGAGAAAGCATCGGAGTGGTAATGATCATTGCTGCAGTTACTGTGGTAATAGCAGGAGGGAAAATAACAAAACCATTGATTAGATTCAGAAAAATGTTCCCAAGACTTCCCATCAATAGAAGCAAATAAAGAGGATACTAATTAATCTTGTTTGCTTTAATGAGTATAAGTTAAAATACATAATAAATCATTGGCTTTTAGTCGCCGCAAAGCTTACTTTAATTGATTATTTCCCTGTTTGATTAAGTTAATCAAAAAAAAAGACAAGAATATTGAGTATAACAAAATATCATTAACAAGTTAATATTTAATTTATTTGTCCTCAAATACTTTTAGAGTTTGTTTTGGATTATAAGCATCAACTTCAAATACAACTCTCGAATCAATGCAAGCCCAATTATATCCTTTTTCTATTTGTCCATTTTTAGGCATCATAGTATGTCCGAAAATTTGATAATAAGAAGAAATAGTGTGAACAGCTGAATCTTTCAGTTCTTCATAATCAAGCCAGACAGGACTATAGTATTTGTTATCTCCACTACGATAAGCTGAATGGGAAAGCAAAATATCGCCTCTTTCATTGACGGCTTTATTAATGTTTTGAACGATGCTGTCATTAGATAATTCAGGGTGTAGATTTAAATAGGAATTATACCATTCATTGCTTGCTCCGGCATGGGTAAAGAGAATATTTCCTATTTTGCATGCACCTTTAAATAATTCTGAATTATTTGAGAAAATTTCTTTAAGAGGTTTATACCTTTCTTCATCAAAACGTGAAACACAAAATTCTTCATCTATATAAGCTAAATCATGATTTCCTAACAAAAGGAAAACTCTATGAGGATTAGATTTGGCAAAATCTACAATTTCAAGAAAATTGTTATACGATTCCTCTACATAATTGCCGGTCTTATTATCGAAACTAAAACCATCTTCATTAAACTGACCATTTTCTTTGAAATCAAAAGGGTATGGGTCGTGATAATCACCTAAGAAAACTATCGGACCATCAAAATTTTTTACACATTTCCAAAATCCTAGCCATGAACGTCAGGCACTACCAGGACTTTAGTTGTATGATTGTCTTTTGTGCATCAACAAATAATGGAAAGAAAAATTAATAACAGAAATTTTTTCATGATAAATAAAACATTTAAAATTTTAAATGGGATAGTGATATTTTAATATTAGGATGGTAAAAAATAATAAAATAACTTTCTCTATTATTATAGTCATAAATGTATTAGATAAAACAATCATAGCCAAACTCTGATATTAATTTTTCTAACTAAGCAAATTAAGATGAAATGTAATTTAAAATTCTATTGTTTAATTATATAAACATTTTGAACCTCTTATTATAGATAAATGTTGAAAAACAAAATAAGATGTTATGGGCAGGAAATTTATTTATCTGTTAATTGGAATTCTATTATTCATAATTCTTTTATTAATTCCATCTCCACATAATATGTCTTTAATGACTTGGCGAATGGTTTCAATAACTGTATTTGTAGTGTTTCTATGGGTTACAGAAGCATTGCCTTTGCCTATCACATCATTGATGCCCATATTTTTAATACCATTATTTGGAATTCTTCCTCCGTCAAAGGCGACAGTTTCTTATGGAGCTCCAATGATATATTTGCTTTTAGGAGGTTTTTTATTTGCCGCCGCTCTTGAAAAATGGAATCTGCATAAACGTTTTTCCTATACAATTTTAAAGGTCTTTGGAAATACTCATTCAGGCATAATAATGGCTTTCATGATTATTTGCGGATTTATTTCAATGTGGATAAGCAACGGTGCAGTAGCTCTTATGATTGCCCCGATTGGGATGGCTTTTATTGCAACTTTGAATAATGATGATGCAGTATGCCCACAGTCCGAAATTAAAGAGAATAGTATTGATAAACATTCTCTAAATTCTAAAATAAAAGAGAATAGTAATAATGAGAAATTGAAACTAAGCAAATCGATTCTTTATACTATTGCTGTTGGATCTACTATAGGAGGTATGGCTACAGTAATTGGAACTCCTCCAAATGCTCTTATGGTTGGAATGATGTCTTCACTCTATAAAATTGATATCACATTTCTTGAATGGATGAAAGTTGGTGTTCCTTTGGTAATAATTCTTCTTTTTATAAGTTGGTTTGTTATTTGCAAAATCTTTTTTAGGACTTCAAATTTAGAACTCCCCAAAGCAAAAGAAATTTGTATTGAAGAACTTTCAAAGATGGGTCCTGTTGGCAAAGCAGAAAAAAGAGTTTATATTCTTTTTTCTTTTACTGCGCTCTTTTGGATTCTTGCAGGTATTTTTAAAGGCAATATAAATCATAATATATCTGATACAACAATTGCAGTTTTTGGCGCTATTTTTTTGTTTATCATTCCCTCAGGAATAAATAAGGATGAAAAATTGCTCGACTGGAAAACAGCAAAGAATTTGCCTTGGGGTGTTTTACTTCTTGTTGGCGGAGGAATTGCTCTTGCCAATGGCTTTGAAGCCTCCGGCCTTAATCATTATGTTAAATCGGAACTTATAAATGCTCATATTGATAAACCGATTATTGTTATTTCGTTATTTGCTCTTTTCTCAATTATGTTAACTCAGTTTGCTCCAAACATAGCAGTAGCCACTCTTTTTATTCCAATAATGGGCACAGCTGCTTCTATTATGACTATTTCTGAAATCTCTGCGATAATGCCGGTAGTACTTGGCGCTTCTTTATCATTTACACTCCCTGTTGGAACTCCTCCAAACGCAATTATTTATGGTGAGGGCATAATAAAACAAAAAGATATGATTAAACCGGGAACTGTGATTGCTCTTTTCGGTTGGGTATTTATTATTGTTATTACTCAATTAATTTATTAGTCGATTGTAATTGTTTAAATGTATAGATATAATTGAAACTATTTTGGATCTATAATCTGATATTACTTTGCATCTATATAATAAAAAAATCTTTTCAACATTTGTTACTGTATTGGTAGAAATACAGATATTTTTAATATTCTTGAGAATTTAAAATTCTCGATCAATTCTTCATCTCTCTTAAAATTTTAAATTCTCAGAGAGTTTAAATAATTCATCATTTTTTTCTCCATATTTCATTTGGCAATAACTTTTCTTATAGGGAAGTCTGCTTCTTAAAGAGATAATCTTTTTACAAGTCTAATTGGGCAAAAACTTTTTCTTTCTATTGTAAATATTGGTGATTATTACAATATAACAATAAGAGAGAATTTACTTTCAAAAAGTAATTTTTAATGCTCCATTGTAAATTATAAATATTAATAGGATAGAGGCTCCCGATAATTTTTTAGTTACAATTGTAATTACAAAAGTAAATTAATCATGTATTATTGTCATTGTTACAAATGTATTGTGGTGCAATATGTAATTTAATCAAGGGATTATTTACATTATTAATTGCATGAGTATATATCTATATAGGTATTCATAAATGTAACTTTATAAAATGATAGACATTTATAAATGTAATAATCCCTGAAAGCTGTTTAAATTTGCATGGCATAAATAACTGAAAACCAATATATAGAAGTATTTAAAAGAAAGCTTTACTTTAATATATCTAAGTGTAAATTGTAGCTTGAAGTACCTGCATTATGTATTATCAAAATACGCAAACTACATAAAACATTATAAGTCAATAATATAATAAAGATATATTAAGTAATGCTTTAACTATATACAGATGTGTACACTATTTAAATACACAAACGTAAATTTTGTTGCAAAAAAGACTTTACAAAAATAAATTAAGAAAATTACAAAATTAATTTGCAATTGTAAATTTAATATTTTACATTTGTTCTATGCATTAGTAACAACTGTAATTAACATTGAAACATGATTAAATATAAATGTATTTACAAAGAGCAATCAAAGTAAATTAAGCCATAAACAATGGTCATTTATATTTTCTGCAACCTATTAGAATTAGAATAAATGAAAGAACGTCTACAAGAAATAATGGAAAAAGAGGGAATGAATGCGGGGAGATTTGCAGACGCAATAGGCATACAAAGATCAGCTCTTTCTCATATAATGAGTGGAAGAAACAATCCGAGTTTAGATGTTCTTATGAAAGTTATTTCAAGATTTGATTATATATCTACCGATTGGCTTATGTTTGGAAAAGGTGCAATGCTTAAACATCAAAATGAAGAAAAAAACAGTTCTAATCTTCATACCAATGAATTATTTCCCGACAATCTATCGATTGAATCCATAGAGTCAAAGGAAATTGGCTCAAAACAGCCATTAAACGTAGATAATATTACTAAAAATGAAGCAATTATACCTCAAAAAGAGGTGGTAATAAAAGAGGTTGAAAAAACAAAAACAATTAGTAAAATAATGATTTTCTATACTGACAATACTTTTGAAAATTTCATACCGGAAAAAGTAGCCTTAGACGGCAAAAAATCCGGAACTGAAAAATGATTGTTGATTTATCATTTAATCATTCAATCAAACTTTTTCTTTATCATTCATTCAATCTATTTTTAATTCAATCATTCAATTTAAATAATGTCACTCAATCTAAAGCACTTATTTTTTTTATTAAAACTAAATTTTATGATCACATTGGCTTAGCTCATCATTAAATCTTTGAATTTTTTGATGAGCTTTTTTTTAAAATATATCTTTTGCCATATACTTCATACATTTTGGTTAACTTTGCCAAGCAAAAACATAGAACCACATTTTCACTCATGAAAAAATTTATTTTGGATCTTGTCGTTAGAGAAAACATAGAGCTTAACCGCAATTATTTTCTTTTAAAATTGACTACTAACGACGGTGCCCCTCTACCGGAAATGCTTCCGGGCCAATTTGCAGAGATAAGAATAGACAATTCTCAATCAGTTTTTTTACGAAGACCAATTTCCATCAATTATGTAGATAAAATCTCAAATGAGTTATGGCTGCTGGTTCAAAAGGTTGGAAACGGTACTAATAAACTGTCTCAAATTAAAGCCGGAGAGCTTCTAAACCTTGTTTTGCCATTAGGCAGCAGTTTTACAATACCTTCCGACAACGATAAAAAACTTCTCCTTATTGGTGGTGGTGTAGGCACTGCGCCAATGCTTTATCTCGGCTCGCGTCTGAAAGAGCTTGGCTTTGAGGTAACCTTTCTTTTGGGAGCAAGAACAAAGAATGACCTTCTTCAGTTGAATCAATTTGAAATGTTTGGTAAAGTTTTCACGACAACGGAAGATGGATCTCACGGAGAAAAAGGATATGTTACTCAGCATTCCGTTCTTAAAGAAAAAATTTTTGATCAAATCTACACTTGTGGGCCAAAACCAATGATGAAAGCTGTTGCTTCCTATGCATATAAAAATGATATAGAATGTGAAGTATCGCTTGAGAATACGATGGCTTGTGGTATAGGAGTTTGTCTTTGTTGTGTTGAGAAAACCACGGAAGGTCACGTATGTGTTTGTAAAGATGGTCCTGTAATGAATATAAAAAAATTGTTATGGCAGAATTAAACGTAGAGATAGGCACATTAAAGCTCAAAAATCCTGTAATGACAGCTTCAGGAACTTTTGGATATGGCTATGAGTTTTCTGATTTTATCGATTTAAACAAACTTGGAGGCTTCATAGTGAAAGGAACAACCCTAAATCCAAGAGAGGGCAATCCTTACCCGAGAATGGCAGAGGTACCAATGGGAATGCTTAATGCCGTTGGTTTGCAAAACAAAGGCATTAAATATTTTAGTGAGAACATTTATCCTAAAGTTAAGGATTTTGACACCAACGTGATTGTTAATGTATCAGGTTCAACAATAGAAGATTATGTAGAGACCGCTTGTAAATGCTCTCTTCTTGACAATATAAACGCTATAGAATTAAACATTTCCTGTCCGAATGTCAAAGAGGGTGGAATGGCTTTCGGCACTTCGCCGGCAAGCGCCGCTAAAGTTGTAAAGGCTGTCAGGGCAGCATATAAGAAAACTCTTATTGTAAAGCTTTCTCCTAATGTAACTGACATAACTGAGATAGCAAAAGCTGTCGAGGGAGAGGGAGCGGATTCGGTTTCTTTGATAAATACACTGTTGGGGATGGCTGTCAATGCAGAAAAAAGAACTCCAATACTATCTACTGTAACCGGAGGAATGTCAGGAGCTGCAGTAAAACCGATAGCTTTAAGAATGGTTTGGCAGGTTTTCAATTCTGTAAAGATTCCCGTGATCGGACTTGGTGGCATCATGAATGCTATAGATGCGGTTGAATTCTTGCTCTGTGGGGCTTCTGCGGTACAAATTGGAACTGCAAACTTTATTGACCCATCTATTACCATAAAAATTATAGATGGAATCAATGATTATTTGGAAAGGCAAGGCTGCTCTTCCGTAAAGGAAATTATTGGTTCTCTTAAGGCATAAAAATTTATTGAGGCAGAATAAAGTTATTTTTCTGCCTCTTCTTTTATATTTTTTGTATAATTGCTAATCACAAATACCTATTTTATGAAAACCTCATCTTCAAATAAATTTCTACTTGCAATTCTTTTTATTGCCTTGTCATTTACACCTCTTATTGCTCAGGATGCTTTTAACATTGTTTACGGTCCATATCTTCAGGCTGTATCTGCCAATGAGGCGACTATTGTTTGGGTTACAAACAAGCCGGCTTCATCTTGGGTTGAAATTGCGCCTGATGACAATTTTCATTTTTATGCTCAGGACAGACCAAAATATTATGATACCCTTTTCGGTAAGAAAAAAGTTGGCACTCTACACAAAGTAACCATCAATGGTTTAAATCCAGCTACCAATTACAGGTATAGAATTTTATCCAAAGAGGTTAAGGTTGTCGAACCCTATTATGTGGAATATGGAAGAGTTGCATCAACTGATGTATATACCAAAAAACCTCTTAAATTTAAAACCTTAGATGACAAGGCAGACAAAGTTTCTTTCGGCGTTGTAAACGATATTCATGGTGACAATGATCTTTTGAAGTCACTTTTATCAGGACTTAAATCAAACGACAATAATTTTTATATCTACAATGGAGATATGGTGAGTCATCTCGATTCTGAAAAACAACTTTTTGACGGTTTTATAACAACCAGCATTAATGAATTTGCAAGCGAGAAACCTTTCTATATGGTAAGAGGGAATCATGAGACAAGAGGTGATTTCTCCACTGAATTTATAAATTATTTTCCATCGACAACTCAGAATCCTTATTATGCCTTTAAACAGGGTCCATGTTTCTTTCTTGTTCTTGATGGTGGGGAAGACAAGCCTGATACATCTATAGAATACTATGATTTAGCTGATTTTGATAATTATAGGAGCAATGAAGTTGCATGGATAAAAGAGGTTGTTGAAAGCGATGATTTTAAAAATGCAAAATATAGAATTGTTCTTATCCATGTTCCTCCGGTAAAATCAACTTGGCATGGTCCTTTGGATGTTAAAGAAAAATTTCTTCCGGTTCTTAACAATGCAAATATAGATGTAATGTTTTGTGCTCATCTTCATAGTTATCAATATGTGGAAAAAGGTAATGAGAATTTAAATTTTCCAATGATAGTTAATTCAAATACTGAGGCATTGAAAGTTAATGCAGACAATTCATCATTAAAAGTTGATGTTATTGATAAAACAGGCAAAATTCTTAAATCTTTTGAATACAAGGCTTCAAAATAGAAAAGACCATCAGCTCTTTATTCGCTTTATATATTATTAGTAAGGACAAGATTTTTTCCTATCACATCCTATATAATAGTTTATAAAGCGAATATTTTTTATTATTTTCAGAGGCAAGGCTATTCTATAAACTTTTGTATTTCTGATCTTCTAAATTCTCTTTCTATTGAATATTCTTTTGAATTTTCATTTATATAATCGTATAAATCAATTAGTTTAAGTGCCAATTCCTTATTTCTTTCCGGTAAATTAAACAGTTCCAATTCTCTGTAGAGTATCTCAGAAAGCATATTCAACTTAACCATTCTGTCGTTGGATGAAAAAGTAGATATAATCCCATTCAAATCATTCGAGAGAAAGAATTCACGGTTGTTTTTTAAAAATTCAGAATAGATATCATCCAATTGTTTTTCTATTTCAGGCTTAGGCAAATTACTTTTAAATTTTAAAACCCTGGCTATTGCTTTAAAAAAGCTCTCTATCATAGCCATTAGGTAATCTTGTTTAATCATTTTACTATATAATATTTTTGTTATTCTCTTAATATCAAATATAGTTTATTTCTATTTGATGCATTATACTTCAATATAAAAAAAAATTCTTATAGTTGTGTTTTTTATTTGAAAGAGTATATGTATATTTATTTTCAAAACATTTTATTTAACATAATAGTGATTATAGAACAAAAGGACCTTTTAACAAATACATATGTAATCTTAAGTTTTAATACTTTCAGATGTTTTGTTAACCGTATGAATTTCTGTAATATCCATATAATTTACATTCTACATAAAGCTCATAGATTAGATTCTGTTTATTGATAAAAGGTTTGTTGCAATGCAGTAAGTTTTGTTTTTATAAACTTCAATTCAATAATTATCCTTGGCTTAAAAATATTAATTCCAACCATATTCAGCTATTGACATAAATCTTGTTTACTGTTAAATTTGTGAGATTTGACACACTGCGTTATTCATTCAAAACAATTATTCAAAATTTATAAAGCATTGATATACAGCTTGATAAATTTTAAAAAAAATTCATTTGTTCATTTTTAAATTTTTACCGTCGATTTTCAAATTTTGAACTAAGAAAATTCAATTTTGAACGTCGATTTTTCAATTTTCATCAGTCTTTTTTAATTTACATTCCTGGCATTTATAAATAATCCAAAGGAAAATTGATTTATTATCGAATAAAAATTTTGTTTGACAATTAAAAAGGTCAAAAACTCTGATTAAAACAGAATTTTTGACCTTTTTAATAATATTTATCCGGAGGTAAATTGATACAAGTCCCTCCTATTTATTTGTATAACTATTTGATTTAGAAACCAAATAATTAATATTTTATTAGCAAAGAATATTAAGTTCTCTCAAAACGTTTCTAATTTTTTCAAAAGTAGTTATTCTTGTCGGAACAAGCGGCAATCTCAATTGATTTTCAATATATCCCATTGCATTAAGAATACTTTTCACACCGGCAGGATTGCCATCAACGAATAAAAGCTCGAAAAGCTCTGTAAAACGGTGATGAATAATCAATGAATTTTTAAAATCGCCTGCCAAAGCAAGTCTGATCATTTTGCTGAACTCTTTAGGAAATGCATTGCCAATAACAGAAATGACGCCTACGGCACCAAGAGTGATTAATGGAAAGGTAATTCCATCATCTCCTGAAATAACATTAAAATCAGCAGGTTTATTCTTGATAATATCATCCATCTGAGTGATATTGCCGGAAGCCTCCTTAATAGCTACAACATTATTAAATTCCTTTGCAATTCTAAGTGTAGTCTGAGCGGTCATATTAACACCTGTTCTACCCGGAACATTGTAAAGGATAATAGGAAGCCTGCTTGCCTGAGCAATAGCTTTATAATGCTGATATATGCCCTCCTGTGAAGGCTTGTTATAGTAAGGAACTACAGAAAGAATTGCATCTATACCGGTAAAGTCATCCTCTTTCAAGTGTTTTACAACATCCAATGTATTGTTTCCGCCAAGACCTAAAACCAATGGAATACGACCATTGACTCTCTCTATAACAAAAGCTTTAATTTCATTTTTCTCTTCAGTTGTTAAAGTGGGTGTTTCAGCAGTGGTGCCTAAAACGACTATATAATCTGTGCCATTTTGTATTTGATATTCAAGTAATCTTCCTAACCCTTTAAAATCAACAGTTCCATCCGCTTTAAAAGGAGTTATCAAAGCCACTCCCATCCCCTTAAGATTTATTTGTGCCATATATGTGAATATATTGTAGAATCGTTTTAGAGTCCAAATTTATAAATTTATCTCTTTGTTTTCTATCTTATTTAAATAAATTAGACCACAAAATATAAAATATATATGAAATAGATATCTAATTGTTAATAAAATGTGATATTTTGCATTATTATGTAAAATATCAAAATAATAAAATTGGATTCATATATATCTTCGACAAACTTGCATGAAAACATCAATTATTTTAACATATCAAGAAACTTCTCCTCGTTAATAATAGGAATATTCAATGAATGAGCCTTCTCCAACTTTGAGGGTCCCATATTATCTCCGGCAAGAACATAGCTTGTCTTAGCAGAAATTGAGCCTGTGTTTTTACCTCCATTCGATTCAATAAGCTTTTTATATTCATCTCTTGAATGTTTCTCGAAAGTTCCGCTGATTACGATGCTAAGACCTTTTAGCTTTTCAGAATGATTTTCAAGTTCAGTCTGAGAGAGGGACATTTGAAGCCCCGCACTTTTTAATTGATTTATTATTTCAATATTTGAAAGGTCTTTGAAATATTCGACAACGCTCATAGCTATTCTTTCTCCGATATCTTCAACATTAATCAACTGATCAATAGTAGCATTAGCAACAGCATCAATATTTTTGAAAGCCATCGCCAAACGTTTTGCCACAGTTTCACCAACAAATCTTATTCCCAAAGCAAACAATACTCTTTCAAAAGGTATTTCTTTTGATTTTTCCAAGGCAGAAATCATTTTTTTAGAAACAAGCTCTGTAAATCGTCGTGAGCCTGAAGAGTTTGAATCATCATTAGGTGCGGCAAATAAACCGCCAAAGTATGAATCATCATTTATTTCCTCAATTTTTTCTTCTGCTGTCTTAGATCTTGGGCAGTTCATAATCTGCTCTAAAGTAAGCGAATATAGATCGGCTCCGTTTTTTATCAGTCCGTTGGCATAAAAAGCATCTATAGTTTCAGGACCTATTCCTTCCAGGTTCATAGCTTTTCTTGCTATAAAGTGTTCTATTCTTCCTTTTATCTGAGGCGGACATTTAGACTGGTTAGGACAAAAATAGGAAGCCTCTCCTTCCACTCTTTTCAGAGGAGTTCCACATTCGGGACATACCTTTATAAAAGTAACTTTCAAGCCGGCGTTATTTCTTTTTTCTTTGTCAATGCCTACGATTTTAGGGATAATTTCCCCTCCTTTTTCAACATAACAAACATCACCGAGATGTAAATCAAGAGCATTTATTGCATCTTCGTTATACAAAGATGCCCTTTTAACTATAGTTCCCGAAAGCAAAACAGGGTCTAAGTTTGCAACAGGAGTGACAATTCCAGTTCTTCCAACATGAAATGTAACTTCTCTTAATATCGATTCCGCTCTTTCAGCTTGAAATTTGTAAGCAATTGCCCAGCGTGGAGATTTTGCAGTAAATCCAAGCTCCTCCTGTTGGATCAAAGAGTCAACCTTAAGCACTATCCCATCTGTCGCAACGGGAAGATTTTTTCTTTCTATATCCCAATAATTAATAAAATCGAAGATTTCATCTACGTTATTACAAAGCTGCATATGCTTTGAAACATTAAAACCCAATGAAGCAGCATATTGCATATTTTGATAATGACTATCTGTTGGGAGCTTTGTGCCAAGCATATAATAAACAACAGAAACAAGCTTTCTTTGTGCTACAATTTTGGAGTTTTGAAGTTTTAATGTCCCTGAAGCTGCATTTCTTGGATTTGCAAAAAGAGATTCCTCCTCTCTCAGTCTTTCCTCATTCAATCTGTCAAATTCTTTCCAAGGGAGAAGAACTTCACCCCTTACCTCAAAATCATTTGGATAATTGCCTTTAAGCTTTAAAGGAATTGTATGAATAGTTCTGGCATTGGATGTAACATCATCTCCTTTTTCACCATCACCTCTTGTTACTGCATTGACAAGTTTACCGTCATTGTAAGTGAGAGAGATGGAAGTACCGTCGAATTTCAGTTCAGCACATATTTTAATTTTCTCATTCAAAAGTGATTCATTCTTTTTTACAAAATCTCTTACCTCCTCTTTTGTATAAGTATTGGCCAAGGAAAGCATTGGGTAACGATGCTTTACTTGTGTAAAACTTTTATTTATATCACTTCCAACTCTTAAACTGGGTGATGAAACATCATAAAACTCAGGATTATTCTTCTCAAGTTCTTGAAGTTCCTTCATCATCATATCATATTCATAATCGCTAATTTCAGGATTTGACTCCAGATAATAAAGTTCATTATGACGGTTAAGCTCGTTTCTTAAAAAATCTATTCTCTCTTTATCTGACATATCATTTTATATTAATTCTCTTCAGACCGCTTTATGGGACCTGTGAAATATGTAAAAATAGCAATTCTAAATTAACCGACAAAGCTAACCAAATAAAGTTCCTGTTAAGAACAGATGATATTGCTTTAATTAATTAAAAACACCTCAGAGATATTATTTATGTATATATCGTTATGTTTTACTACTTTTGTGAAAAATAAAATATATATGCGAATAGATATAATTACTGTTTTACCGGAACTTCTTGAGGGCCCTATCAATCACTCTATACTTAAAAGAGCACAGGATAAAGGACTTGTTGAAATTCATATCCATAACCTGAGAGATTATTCAACAAATAAGCATAAAAGAGTTGATGACTATCCTTTTGGTGGGCAGGCAGGAATGGTAATGCAGATTGAACCGATAGATCTTTGTATTTCGAAATTAAAGTCAGAAAGAGATTATGACGAAATAATTTTCACCTCTCCCGATGGTGATACATTTAATCAAAAGATGGCCAACAACTTATCCATGAGCGAAAATCTTATTATTTTGTGCGGTCATTATAAAGGTATCGATTACAGAATAAGAGAACATCTCATTACCAAAGAAATCTCAATAGGAGATTATGTTCTTACCGGTGGTGAATTACCTGCGGCAATTATTGCAGATGCTATTGTAAGACTAATTCCCGGAGCTATCGGTGACGAACAAAGTGCTCTCTCAGATTCTTTCCAGGATAATTTACTTGCTCCACCCGTTTATTCAAGACCTGCTGAATATAAAGGATGGAAAGTTCCTGATATTCTTCTTTCAGGACATGAAAGAAAAATTAGAGAATGGGAACATGACAAAGCAGTCGAGAGAACTAAGCTTTTACGTCCTGATATTTTCGATGAAGAATAGATGTTTGGTTAAAAATAAAAAGAGATAAATATGTAGAAGCTTATATTTATCTCTTTTTATTTTTTGTCGAAATGCTATTATTTATCCATATATATTGCATGAATGACTACTCCGCAATTTCCATGTTATAATATTCGCATTAAATACATATCAATTTGATTATATTATATAAAAAACAGGAATAAACAAATTACACAGTTATCCATTGATTTTCTTAAATGTAAAAATATATTACAACCGAATATCAATAAAAAAGGTCCCGCAACATTTTGTTACGGGACCTTTTGATATTGTATTAATAGATATATTGAATCAATAGAAATATTAATCAATTAAGAATATTAATTACCACCCATTAATTTTTCGATTCTATCATAATCATCACCCATTTGAAGGTTGTAATAAATGGAGCGAAGAGCAATCATATATTCTTTTTCAGATTTTAATTGCAAAGCTTTTTCATAATAAGGAATAGCTTCCTTGAACAAAGGTTTAACTACGTTAGCAATTTGCTCGTTATAGCTTTTTGTATCCTTAATATTTGCTGCGTCATTGTTAGCTTCGATAGCTTTGTTATAGAAAATACGACCGATGTTTCCATAAGCTTCAGCATAATTAGGGTCTATCTCAATAGCTTTTTTGTACATAGCCATAGCATCGTCATTTTTCTTCATTGTTTCAAGAAGACGACCTTTAGCATCACAGTATTGAGCATTCTTAGCATCACGGGCAATAGCGGCATCAAGATAGGTTATAGCCTGATCATACTGATTTTTATTGATATAAGTATTGATAAGCATATCAATAAAGTAAGCTTCAGTTGGGAATTTCTTAGCACCTTCAGCCATGATTTGCTCATATTTAGCAGTATCCTTAACATTCATGTATTCCTGAGAAAGAAGCTGATAAATTTCATTTTCCTTGAAACCGGAACCAATCAAAGATTCATAGCTTTGAATAGCCAATTTAGGATCAGGAATTTGGCTTGCGGCGATAGCGGCATAATATAAAAACATATTATAGTTTGTATCTGCCGGGAAAGCTTCACCTTTGAAAATTTCCAATTTAGGAATTTCTGTATAGATGTGGAACATCTCATAGGCTTTCTTATAATCTTTCTGCTCCCAGAAATAAGCTCCACCGTTAGTATAATAACCTTGATTATTTTTCAAGACATTTTTGATATCCTTCAAATATTTAGGTTTTACCTTGCCCTTTTCATTTGGAAGCTGATCCAATTCGGCAGCTTTCATGAAATAGTCATAGCAGCTTATTAAAGATGTGTACATTAAGGCTTCATTGGGTTGTTTGCCTAAAAGCTGAGTGTTACGTTGAATTTCGAATTGTTTGTTGTCAATAAAACCGGCAACATACCAAGTTTTAGCCTGATCTTTAGTTTCAGCATTTTCCAATGCCTCTTTAATGTTTTTTTGTGCTTCAGCAAAGTTTGGACTCTCAGCCTTTGCTTCACTAAATGCTTTATTAACCAACTTCACTTGGGCAAAGCCGGAAGCAAATGCAAAAAATAATGCTGTTGATAATAAAATTTTTTTCATTGTTGATACTTTTAGTTATTAATATAAATTTTTTATTACATACAGTTTCCACTCTAAATGAATAGAGAGTGTATAAAGATATTAAAATAAATTATTCGTTATTATCAATTGATGAATCTGTTTGAATAATATCTTCCTCATTCTCTGTATTTTCTTCTATATCAGTAATGATTTCTTCCTCTTCATTTTCAGTCATAACCTTACAAACAGAAGCAATACTGTCATTTTTCTTCTCCAAGTTGATAAGACGAACGCCCTGAGTCGCTCTGCCCATAATTCTAAGGTCTTCAACATGAAGACGAATAGCTATACCGGATTTATTGATAATCATTAAATCATTATCATTCGTTACATCTTTAATAGCAACAAGAGAACCTGTCTTATCTGTGATATTAAGAGTCTTAACACCCTTACCGCCTCTATTTGTTATTCTGTAAGAAGATATTAGAGAACGTTTCCCGTATCCATTCTCAGAAACAACAAGAATTGTGTGTACATCATCAGAAACAATCTCTTCAATATCAGATTCATTACTGTCTTCAAAACTGTTGTCATCAAACAACTCAGGTTCAGCGATATCCTCTTCTAAGGCGGCAGTATTCAAGTCCTCATTATCTGGAGTATTTTCTTCAGCAAATATTTCACTTTCGACCACCACACCAGGATAATTTAAGGTAATCATACCTATTACTTCATCAGTGTCAGAATCAAGACGCATACCTCTGACGCCTGTAGCTACACGCCCCATAGCTCTAACCTTGTTTTCAGGGAAACAAATTGCACGGCCGTTCTTATTTGCCATGATAATATGTTTAGTTCCATCAGTCAGGCTAACAGCAATTACTTGGTCATTGTCATTAATGTTAATTGCATTGATACCATTGGTACGAGGGCGGGCATATGCAGAGAGTCTTGTCTTTTTAATTAAACCGCGTTTTGTACAGAAAACTAAAGAATGAGAAGCGCAATAATCTGCATCTTGAAGATTTTTGACTTTTATAAATGCATTTACTTTGTCATCAGAATCAATATTCAAAAGATTCTGAATAGCACGACCTTTTGTATTTTTTGT
This sequence comes from Bacteroidales bacterium, assembly GCA_030539115.1. Lineage (GTDB taxonomy): Bacteria > Bacteroidota > Bacteroidia > Bacteroidales > JAUNSR01 > JAUNSR01. The sequence continues at coordinate 83,112 of JAUNSR010000007.1, read as the reverse complement.
TCCTTCAGGAATTTCATAAACTTTAAGCCAAAAGCAACGTCCTTTTTGAGTAAAGAACAACATAGTATTATGCATGGAAGCCGGATAAATGAATTCAATGAAATCTTCATCCCTTGTATTGCTTCCTTTTGAACCCACACCGCCTCTGTTTTGTGCTTTGAATTCAGTTAAAGGAGTACGTTTAATATATCCCAAATGAGAAATAGTGATAATCATTTCATCATCTGAATAGAAATCCTCAGGATTGAATTCTTCTGAAGAATAAACAATCTCAGAGCGACGCTGATCACCATATTTGTCTTTCACCTCAATAAGCTCATTCTTCACAACACTCATACAGAGAACTTCATCAGAAAGAATTTGATTGTAATATTCAATCTGTTTCATTAGTTGTTCGTATTCAGCATGAAGTTTGTCCTGCTCAAGTCCGGTAAGCTGACGAAGTCTCATCTCAACAATTGCAGAAGCCTGAAGATCTGAAAGTTCAAATCTTTCTATTAATCTTGTTTTAGCTTCTATCGGATTTTGAGAAGAACGAATAATGGCAATTACCTCGTCTATATGATCAGAAGCAATAATAAGTCCCTCAAGAATATGCGCTCTTTCTTGAGCTTTTGATAATTCATATCTTGTTCTTCTTATAACAACCTCGTGCCTGTGGTCAACAAAAGAGCTGATAAGATCTTTTAGATTAAGCAATTTAGGTCTGCCATTTACAAGAGCAATATTATTTACGCTGAATGTAGATTGACAGGCAGTCATCTTATAAAGCTTGTTGAGAACAACGCTTGAGTTTGCATCTTTTTTAACATCAATAACGATTCTCATGCCCTGTCGGTCGGATTCATCATTAATATTTGAAATACCATCAAGCTTTTTGTCATCAACAAGTGAAGCAATATTCTTTATAAGTTCAGCCTTATTTACAAGATATGGAATCTCTGTAATAACAATTTTATCTCTGTTGTGTTCTGATTCTATTTCAGCTTTAGCTCTTAGAACAACTCTTCCGCGACCTGTTTCAAAAGCTTCTTTCACACCGCTCATTCCGTAGATGTAACCGCCAGTTGGGAAATCGGGAGCTTTTACAAACTTCATCAAATCGCTGATTTCACAATCCTTATTATCAATATATGCGATTGTGGCGTCAATAACTTCAGAAAGATTGTGAGGAGGCATATTTGTTGCCATACCGACAGCAATACCTGAAGCGCCATTTACCAAAAGAGTTGGAATTCTTGTTGGTAAAACAGTCGGTTCGGAAAGGGTATCATCAAAATTTGGTTGGAAATCAACAGTATCTTTATCGATATCTTTTAGCATTTCTTCGGCTATCTTTGCAAGACGAGCTTCGGTATAACGCATCGCCGCCGCACCATCACCATCGACAGAACCGAAGTTTCCTTGTCCATCAACTTGAAGGTATCTTAAAGACCAAGGCTGGGCCATTCTAACAAGAGCGCCATAAACAGAAGAATCGCCATGAGGATGATATTTACCTAAAACCTCACCCACTATTCTGGCAGATTTCTTGTAGGGTTTATCATAAGTGTTACCCAATTCATTCATACCATACAACACACGTCTGTGAACCGGCTTAAAACCATCACGTGCATCAGGTAATGCTCTGGAAACTATCACCGACATCGAATAATCGATATAAGATGATTTCATTTCCTCTTCGATATTAATCTTTATTATTCTATCTTGATCAACCATTTAAAAATAGTTTAGTTATTTAATTATCCTCCTTTGAAATAAAAACTCTCCAATATTTAAAAATATATTCCAAAAAATATTGGCAAAACAAAATGTGATAAATCTATTTATGTTTTTAAGCATTCTTTTCATTAATGCAAAGATAACCCAAAATATCCTTTATTCATATTTTAAATGCTCATTTTTCATCCCTAAAACACTCGGAAATATATTTGTTTTCTTAAATATTAATCAATTAATTATTTATACATAAATTAAATTTTAACACTTACATGCAACTGTATCATTTATGTACCTTTTGTTTAGCATTCCACACTATTAAAGACAATACAATGTAATTGTTTCAAAATATAACAATTAAATTACAATTTTTATTTTTAAATATCTATTTTTATTCAATTGAACATTATCGTTAAAAATAGATAATATATAGATGAATAAACTTACCAAATATATTATTAGTTCTTTCCTATGGCTATTAGCATTTGTTGCCATATTTCTATATTTTGAATTAAAGAATAAATATTTATTCTCGTTCATAGAGCAAAATCAGCTTTTTTTATTCGATTGGGATTATGTCTTAGAAAAGATTTCAAAACCCGCAGGAGTATCAGTTATTTTAAAAGAATTTATACTTCAATTTTTTAATCTTAATCATTTTGGTGCTTTAGCTTGCTCTCTCCTATTGATAATAGTTGGAATATCGACACAAACTATTGTAAAAAAAATCAACCCAAAAAGCATGGATGTTCTTTTATGGGCTCTTCCCATGATTACACAACTGCCATTAATTATAAACTTTGATTATCAGATTAATGGTTTATTATCTTACATTGTAATGCAGTTGCTTTTTATCATCTATATATATTACTTTTATAAAAATGTCTATAAACTTATTTTCTTATCCGTTTCATCAATAATTTTTTTCTGGTTATTTGGAGCAGCAAGTTTTTATTTTGTTATATCAGTTTTTATTTATGAATTATTCAACAACATAAAGCAAAGCATATATTTTTCGTTACCAATAATTTTAGTGTTTATTTTAGCAAGATTATCTGTTTATGATTATTATTTGATTAGCAATCTTTCTTTAGCTCTTACACCCGAAGAATATTATAATAGGCTTTTAAAGCCTGGAATAGAAATATATTTTTCTTGGCTGTCATTTCCTATAATAATTATTTTAAGCTCTATATTTTCAAAACATTATACTAATTCATTAATAAAAAGATTGTTGAATCAAGCATTTCAGATTTGCTTAATATTGTGTATCTCATTTTATATGTTTAAGAAAGAAGAATATTATACTAAGGATGATACAAGAAAATTTCTCAAATATGATTATTATTTAAGATATAAACAGTGGGATAACATAATTTCCGAAAGCAAGAATGGAGTTTCAAATTATTTATTAAACTATGCACAAAATATTGCTTTAATAGAAAAAGATATTTTCCCTGAAAAAGCTTTTTTTTATACTCAGAAAGGTATTGAAAGCATAACTATCGATTGGAGTGATAATAATCCTTTTATATTTCCACTGATAAGTGATATGTATTTTGCAGTTGGAAATGTTTCCATAGCACAAGAAGTTGCATTTAAGAAAATGAGTGAAAGTATTGCTGTAAACAATAGCCTTAACCCGCGTATGCTTAAAAGATTGATTGAAACAAATATTATATATGGAGGAAATACAGGGTATTCAGTTGCTAATAAATACATCAATATTCTTAAAACAACACTCTATTACAAAAAATGGGCTCAAGAAAAAGAGATCTATCTCTTCAATGACGAAGCCGTTAATAAAGATTCAATATTTGGAGCCTTAAGATTAAACCTTAAGAATATAGATATATTGTATTCAATAAATAATAATAGCATTCAACTAAAAGAGATGAGTTGTTCCGCATTTTCTAAAAAGAGCCTTGATTATTACTGTATGGGGTATCTTTTAAATACAGATTTAGATGGCTTTTATAAAATAGTTTCAACATGCTATGGCGAGGATATTCTAAAAAGACTGCCTCAGAGTTATCAGGAAGCTCTTTTAATTTATGGGGCACAGAATAAAACAGATCTTTCAAGATATAATATTTCTGAGCAGACAAGAAAACGTTTTCTAATGTTCCAGGATTTTGCAGCAAAAAATTTTAATAGAAAAGATTTAGCTGCAATAATGAAAAAGAGCTATAATAATACTTATTGGTATTACTTTATGTTTATTAAAAATTAGGATAATGAGAATGAATCTATTATACATATTTCTGCTTACAATATTTTTTATTTGCCACTCCTGCCAAGCAGAGATAGAATCTTTTACAGAAAAAGAAATTTGTGCCGATATTTTCCCCGATTATAAAGATGTTACAATTCCTATAAACATTGCGCCGTTAAATTTTACGATAAAAGGGGAACTAAACAATTCAAAAGTTGTTTTTCAAACAAAAAACAAACAGTTGGCAATCAATTCCAAAGATGGTAAGATTACCATTCCCATAAAACGATGGAGAGAACTTATCGATTCATCAATTATTGATGACAAAAGGATTATGGTTTCAGTTTTTATTGAAAACAATTCATCTTGGATTAAATTTAAACCATTCTTTCTTTATATTTCAACTGATTCTATAGACCCTTTTATTGTTTATCGCTTAATAGAACCGGGATATGAATCTTGGGGAGAGATGGGAATTTATCAAAGAGAGATAGAATCTTTTAAAGAAATTCCTATTTTAGAGAATTCATCAACCGGATTTGGATGTATGAATTGTCATTCCTTTTGTATGAACAACCAAAATAAGATGTTGTTTCATTTAAGAGAAAAATGTTCCGGTACGATTATTACTGATGGGAAGAAAATTGAAAAAATCAATACATCAACTAAAGAGACTATTTCCCCTCTTGTCTATCCATCTTGGCATCCTAAGGGGAAATTTATAGCTTTTTCAAATAATATTACCAGATTGACAACTCTTTCTAACGACAGCAACAGAGTGGAAGTTTATGACAGTGAATCGGATGTTGTGGTTTATGATGTGGAAAAGCATGAGATTATTACAACTCCGCATCTTTTTAGGAAAGATAAACTTGAAACTTTTCCAACTTTCTCTGCTGATGGCAAAAAGTTATATTTTTGCTCTTCAGACACGGTTAAGATGCCTGAACATTTTAAAGATGCAAAATATAGTCTTTATTCTATTGATTTCAACTCCGATAAAGCAACTTTCGGCAATATAATAGATACTTTGTATAATGCCTATATAAATAAAAGAAGTGCCTCCTTTCCAAGAGTTTCATCAAATGGCAAATATCTCCTTTATGCTTTATCTAATTATGGCAATTTTTCTATATGGCATAATGATTCTGATCTGAAGCTTATTGATTTAAAAACAAATAAAGATATTGATATAAGCCTTATAAATAGTAGTCAGGCTGAAAGCTACCATTCTTGGAGCAGCAATAGTCACTGGATAATGTTTAATAGCAGAAGAAACAACGGACTTTATACAAATATATATTTTGCTTATTTGGATGATAATGGAAATGTTTCTAAGCCTTTTCTGCTTCCTCAAAAGAATCCTGAGTTTTATGACAAATTCATGAAATCGTTCAATATTCCTGAATTTATAAAAGGTAAAATCAATATTAAACCCACAGAACTTGCTGAAAAGGCAAACAATGAGGTGACAAAAAAAGTAAATTTCAGAATGATAACTAATTAAATATATCACACTATGCTGATTTAAATGGGTTGATAATAATTAATTAAAGGAACAGTAGTGGTGAGTATTTCCTTTACTGATTTAAATAGGCTGTTTGTATACTCTATTATAAAACAATAGGGCAATCTTCACGACTGCCCTATTAAGGTTTAAGTTAAACACACTTTTAATATAATAATTATTTTCTTACTTATTAATTGTAAACTGTGATGAATTATAAAATAATTATACTAAGTAATTTTAAATAAAAGGTTATTTATCATTTATATAAAGGTCCATAATTTTTGCATGCACGATAGTCCTGTCCCTCTTTATCCATTCCAAAAGCATTCCATGAAGCAGGACGGAAAATATCTTTTTCTTCAATATTATGCATACATACGGGAATTCGAAGAATAGAACAAAGAGTAATTAAATCAGCTCCTATATGACCGTAACTAATTGCGCCATGGTTTGCGCCCCAATTATTCATCATATCATAAGCTGATTTAAAAGCGCCTTTTCCTGTTATGCGAGGAGCGAACCAAGTACAAGGCCAAGTATAATCAGTTCTTTTCCAAAGAATATCAGAAACATTATCCGGAAGATTAATGGTCCATCCTTCAGCAATTTGTAGAACTGGGCCAAGTCCTTTTACAAGATTTAAACGAATCATAGTAGCCGGCATTTCTGCTCTTGTAATAAACCTTGAAGAATAACCTGCACCTCTAAAATAGCCACAATCAGCAGCACACCATTCAACAGAATCCATTACTTTATTTTGATCATCCTTGGTCATTTCATACCATGGTTTAATCACACCATTACCATTTTCATCTTTTACTTCTCCACAAGCATCCAAACAACAAGCTCCTGAATTAATCAAGTGAATAAAGCCGTCAGCTTCTTTAGCTTTTCCCTCAATTTCATATCCTGTTGCTTTCTTTACAGCATCACCACTCCAATAAGTACGAACATCGGCAAACATCTGAGCACGATTGGTAAGTAGCTTCATAAACAACATACCCAATCCATTAAGAGTATCATTTTCTGTTGCTAAAATAAAAGGTTCTCTTGCTCCATTCCAATCAAAAGAAGTGTTTAAAAGAGCTTCGGGATAATCAGCATTGGGATAAAAGTCTGTCCATTGTCTTTGTCCTTGAAAACCTGCAGCAATAGCATTATGTCCTATTTTTTCCTCTTCACAACCCTTTGGAAGATCAGGATTTCCATGCATAAGATCTTTGATAATTATCATCATCTTTACAACAAACTCCCAATTTTTCTCTTTTTGTTCCGGAGATTTTTGCAATTCTATAGGATTCTTATCGACACCTTCTTTACATTTTTCTTTTGTCCAAGCCAATGCTTTTTCAAATTCGGCTTTATCATATATGCCTTCAGTCATGCGACGAATTATTTCAACTTCATCAACCGATTCAACTCTCATACCAAGATATTCTTCAATAAATTCCGGATTTATTATAGAACCGGCAATCCCCATACAAATAGAGCCAATCTGAAGATAAGATTGTCCTCTCATTTGGGCAACAGCAATGGCGGCTCTACCAAAACGAAGAAGTTTCTCTTGCACATCATTAGGAATAGAAGTATCGTCTGCATTTTGAACATCATGTCCATAAATACCGAAAGCAGGAAGACCTTTTTGTGCATGCCCCGCAAGAACAGCAGCAAGATAAACAGCGCCGGGACGTTCGGTTCCATTAAATCCCCAAACTCCTTTTATTGTCAATTTATCCATATCCATTGTTTCAGAGCCATAACACCAGCAAGGAGTAACAGTTAAGGTTATGTCAACTCCCTCTTTTCTAAACTTTTCTGCACAAGCTGCAGCTTCCCCAACTCGACCTATCGTTGTATCTGAAATTACGACTTCAACTGGAGAACCATCTGAATATTTTAAATTATCTGTGAATAGTTTAGCTGCAGATTTAGCCATATTCATTGTTTGTTCTTCAAGAGATTCTCTTACTTGAAGAGCACCCTGACGACCATCTATTGTAGGGCGAATACCAATTTTAGGATGTTTTTTCATTTGTGTATTTTTATATTATTTTCATTAAGGTACAAATGCGCCATTTATATACCTTTTATTTGGTATTTCACCTTTAGGTGAGTTATGGCGGTTTCATTTGTGTATTTTTATATTATTTTCATTAAGGTACAAATGCGCCATTTATATACCTTTTATTTGGTATTTCACCTTTAGGTGAGCTATGGCAGTTATATATTGTTTTTATTTTAAAATCATTTTATGTCACTAAAAATGACAATTAACTATTTTGAATAAAAATATATCTATATATTATTCTGTGTTTTTTATTTCTGAGACAAAGTTACTGAGAGATAATGCAATATAAATATCCAAAACATATATATTTGTATCTAAAACAAACATTAGATTGTGAAAGATAATAAAGAGACATATAAAGGAGATCCTTCTGAATTAGTTCAATATTTTCCTAAGTTTAATCTTCAACTTCTTTGTTGTAGATATTGGTGGTTAAAAAACTGGGAATATCCACAGCTTGATTTCCCTTTTTGGAGAGTTTATTATAATTCGAAAAAAGGTGGATTTATAAAATATGATAATATTGAATATGAGATGCTTCCAAATCATGTTTATTTAATAGCACCAAATACAAGCTATTCATCTCATCTTTTCAATCATTCTATACCTAAGTCATCTTATGTTTTAAATGGTGGAAGAATCTCTGACCTCTCTTCCGAACTAACAAATAATTTTAAAAAAGATGATTTTATCGAGCATCTTTTTATTCATTTCACTGTTGGTTATCCTTATGATAATATAAAGCCTCAGATTTTTGTCTTTGAACTTGAAGATTATCTTAAAACAAAAGTCGATTTTATCTGCAAAAGCCTATCAAAACAAGCTGAGAAAATAGATTTTTCCTTGTTTATGGCTGTTCAATCCTTAATATTAGAATTGTTTTTTAAAATGGATTCAAACATTTGGAATAATTCTTACAAAGATGAGAGAGTGGGAAAAGCTATAAGTTTCATTGAAAACAATCTTGACAGGAATATTTCAAATGAAGAATTAGCTCAGATGACATATATGGCTACAAATGCCTTTGCAAGGCTATTTAAAGAGGAAACGGGAATAACAATTCAGAAATTTATTAAAAATAAAAAGATAAAAAAAGCTTGTCTTTTTCTTTTGCATACAAATTATAGTATAGAAATGATTACAGAAAAGACCGGCTTTGCCAATAGGTATCATTTTACAAGAGTTTTTCATGAAATTACCGGATGCTCACCGATTGAATATAAAAAGAACTATCTTGTTCCAACCAGTTTATAATAAAATTGTCAATAAATCCCATTTTCTTTAGAATTGTATTTACAAGATAGTTAGAAACTAATTCGCCAACTATTTACATAATTGGCGAATATAAAAAAAATTTAATCTTTTAATGATATCATAAAACTAATCTTTTATAATCCCCATTCATCATTCCAATTAATTACAGGAACATTGTTTTCAAATTCTATTGGAAGCCAAATATATCTTGAATCAAGTTGGTTTTCCGGTTTCCATATATCCGCCATAAATATCCATGAATCTTTCTTTCCTTCAACTTTTAAGATATATGTGCTTTGTCCATTGAATGTTTTTTCAGCATTAAGACCGCGACAAGGGTTAGGAAGTTCTTTCCAAGGGCCCCAAATAGATTCTGAAACAGCAAGACGGGCTTTATTAGGAGCCCAGCCTGTACATCCAGAAGTTATAAGCCAATATTTTCCATCTTTTTTCATTATTGCCGGGGCTTCATTGCTTCTTCCAGGCAATATTCTTATCCATTTTCCAGAATGATATAAATAATCGTCACTCAATTCAGCAATATGAAGGGTGGCATTTTCTTCAGAAGAAAAAATATGATATGCTTTACCATCATCATCTACAAATATTGTCATATCTCTTGACATTTGACCCTCTTTTAAATCTCTTGCTACAAATTTCCCTTTAAGAACAGAATTTTCTTTTCCTGACTCTTCTTTATCTTGGAAGCTTTTAATGGCCTCACTTCTTTCCTTTAAGCTCATATTTAACGGCCAAATATCTTTACAAGAGCGAGCCGAATATTCCATTCTATATGGACCGGTTATTTTATCACTTGTTGCCACTGCATATCTCGCTGCTTTATAACCCTTATTCTTTAATTCAAGATGAAACCATATTACAAACTTCCCTGTTTTCTTATTATAGACAACTTTAGGTCTTTCCATAATGCAACCTTTCTCTATATCGCTTCCACTGTTTTCCGGATCAACTGCTAAAACAATACCTTCATCTTTCCAATTATATAAATCCTCCGAAGAATACATTCTTATCCCTGCCAAAGCATTTGAAGTGCCTGAATCTTTGTGTTCGCCTATCCAATAATATTTTCCTTCATAAAAAATAACACCTCCTCCATGGGCATTGATATGTTTTCCATTCATATCAGTCCATATCTCCCCGGGATGAAAGTTTTTTATCAATACTTCATTACTATTAGTTTCAGGAGAATTATTAATTACATTATTATGTGAATAAGAAAATTTGCAATTAATTAAAAGAATGAATCCAAAGAGAATGATAAATAATCTCTTCATTAAAATGTGTTTTCTCATAAATTTATTCTAAGGTATTATTCATTAAATTAAAACTTACGATTACGTAATTATCCTGCAATATTCCACAAATTTCACTGTTTTTGCAAATAATATTATTAATAATTACTACAATTGTATAATTATATGTGACAAACATTAGCTATTCATCACGCTTATTAACTAAAATCTAAATTTATGGGATTATCTTTTTTTTCAACTATTCTTTTTATTCAATTGGAAGAAAACTCACCAATTACATCCGAGCATTTAAACTTTATTAAGGACTTTACTCATGAAACAGCAGAGAATACGAGTTTTAGATTCTTTGAAGCTTTAAGTCTTTGGGATATAATTGCATTAGCAGCAACAGCTATTTCAGTTTATTATGCTGTAAAAACATATTTATCTCAATCAAACACAGAACAAAACACAAAAAAACTAACTAATGAAGCTCAAAAAAATCTTTTAGAGGAACTTATCAAGCATCTATATAGAAATATGGTAATAACATATACAATGAAAACAAAGCTTGAAAAAGCTAATTTTGATGCTTATCCTTCCGAAGAGCATTTTATTAAGCTAACCATTCCTTTGGAAAATATTCATGTGGATGTTTTTTATGGTAATGACATTGAATTTAAAAATATCAATGACCTTTATATAGCCTTTAGAAATTTTAATCTTGAAATTGATGTAATAATCAATCATTTCAGAAACCCAAATGTAGATATCCAAACAAAAGAACGAGACATAAAGACACTTTTATTTAAAAACGGACTTTTGGCAAGCAATATTATTAAAACTCTAAATGAAATATGGCCTATTGAAGATAAAGACTTTTATCCCCTTAAGGCAGTCTCTTTAATAGAAGAGAAAATTAATAAAGATTCAGATGACAGCATAAAAGACTTTTATAATAAAGCAGAAATAGATAATTACAAACCTTACGACAACAAAGATGATATGTTTATAAAAAGCATATTTAAAGGTGATCCCGAGAAATTCTTCTCATGGTTTAATAAAGATGTCATAATTGAAACCTATAAAGAAAATAACAGCGGTGGTGAAAAAATTCACCTTATTAAATATTAGATAGAATGATGTGAATATCATAGCTTTAAATAGAAATTATTTCAAGTCTTTGCTTGTTTACAAGACTTGGGGTATGCTTATTTAACAGAAAAAGAAAATGGAGACCTATTGATAATTAATAAAGTCTCCATTTTCTTTTATATCTAAAAAGGATAAATCTATAAATATTCTAATCCATAAAACCACCTTCGCCTATTCCAAAGAGTGCAAAATCATATTTTATAGGATCTTCTTTATCAAATTCTCTTAAAATATTGGTAAGTTCAAAAACAGATTTTTTATCATTTTGTGCTCTGTTTAAAAGCCCAAGTCTTCTTGAAATATTACCTACATGTACATCAAGAGGAATATATAAAGAGGAAGGATAAACGTTTTTCCAACAACCAATATCAACAATTCCATCTTTTCTTGACATCCATCTTAAAAACATATGAAGTCTTTTGCAAGCTGAATTTTTATCAGGGTTTGAAACATGTTTTTCACCTCTATGTCCAGGCATATTATTGGCACAAAGAATAATATCTCTAAGAGATTTGATGCCTTCAAAATTATCCTTTCCAATAAATAACGATTCCATAGAATCATAACGCTTGTAAACCTCCCGAAGTCCCTTTACAATAAACTGAAAATCGCTTTTATTGAAAGTTCTATGAATTGTATATGTTTCATCTTCATCCAAATCTGCAGACATAACATAATCAAAAGGAGATGCACCCATTTCTGAAAGCATTCTTTCTGCATCTCTTAAAATCATGTTCCTTTTTCCCCAAGATATTGTTGCAATTAACATTCCAACTATTTCAATATCTCTTAAATCTGAATATCTTCTTGGAAATTGAACCGGATCATTTTGTATAAAATCCGGAGTATTTATTTTTAAAACATATTCATCAAGAAAATCTTTCACTTCCTTATAATCCTGAAACTGCATCTTTTAATTGTTTTAAAGCTTTTTCTAAAATTACTCTTGGAGCTCCTAAATTCATTCTCATAAAGTCTTCTCCACCTGGACCAAACATAGTTCCATCATTTAAAGCCAAATGAGCTTTATCGACAAACAAGTCTATAAGTTCATCATGATTTAAATTTAATCCTCTGCAATCAAGCCACATTAAATAGGATGCCTGAGGTATAAAACATTTTATTTCTTTAATATTATTTGAAATATAATCGTTTACAAAAGAGATGTTCTCTTCAACATATTCCATCATTTGAGTACGCCAAGCTTCACCCTTTTCATATGCTGCAATTGTCGCTGTCACTGCAAAAATCGTTGAATCTCCAAACTCATTAGCCTCAAGAAAAGAATAAAACTTCTCTCTAATTGTATCAGAGGGAACAATGGAATAGGAACTAACAATCCCCGGTATATTAAATGTCTTTGATGGTGCCATAAATGTAACGCTATTCTCAGCTGCCTCTTTACAAGATGTTGCAAAAGAGGTATGTTTAAAACCTTTATGAACCATTTCAGAATGTATCTCGTCAGATATGACAAGTATATTATGCTTTTTGCAAATCTTGGCGAGCTGAATAAGAGTTTCTTTATCCCAAACAATACCGGCAGGATTATGAGGATTGCAAAGAATCAAAACTTTACAATCCGGAGTGATTATAGATTCAAGTTGTTTAAAATCCATTTTGTATTCCCCATTCTCAAATATAAGATTGTTCCAAACAATCTCTCTTTTATTTAATTCAGGAACTATTCTGAAAGGATGATAAACCGGAGGCTGAATAATAACCTTGTCACCGGGCTTTGTAAAAGCCTGCAATACAAGTCCTACCCCCTTTACAATGCCGGGAATGTATGAAATCCATTCTTTTTTAATATCCCAATTATGAATTTTTGCACACCAGTCAATTATGCTTTGATAGTAACCATCCTGGATTGAAAGATAACCTAAAATAGGATGTTCAAGCCTTTTTTTGATGGCATCAATGATAAAGTCAGGAGTTTCAAAGTCCATATCAGCAACCCAAAGAGGAATCAAATCATCTCTTCCATAGAATTGTTTCAATGCATCATACTTTACACAATCACTGTTCTTTCTATCGATATATTTATTAAAATCGTAGTTCTCCATTTATATATAATTTATTATTAGCATCACGGTATAAATGTGCCATTTATATACCTTTTGCCGTGTATCTCAATTTTAGCTGAGTTATGGCATTTCCATTTTAATCTTTAAGTCAATTTTCACAGCGAAATTAATAAAATATTAAACAGATATCCAGAAACAATAATAAACAAAGTGATAAGTCCAAAGAAAATAGCTATCAAACGCCACGTCATTACTTTTTTAAGCATTGTAGCCTCAGGAAGAGAAAGTCCAACAACCCCCATCATAAATGCAATAGCTGTTCCAAGAGGCACCCCTTTTGCAACAAAAACCTGAACCACTGGAACAATCCCGGCAGCATTTGCATACATTGGGACGGCAAGAATAACTGCCAATGGAACACTATACCATCTGTTTGCTGATAAATATGTTTCAAAGAAGCCTTCGGGAACAAACCCATGAATAATTGCTCCTATTCCTATTCCAATAATTACATATATTATTACACCCCTAACTATTCCAACAGCATCTCGTATAATTGTCGGCACCCGTTTTATGAATGAAACATGTTCAATTTTCCACTGAGCTGTTTCTATTTCTGATTTAGCTTGTATCTGTTTAACCCAATCACTAAGATAACGTTCCAATTTCAATTTTTCTAAAATTACACCGCCTATCATCCCAAGAGCAATTCCTGAGATAGTGTAAATAAGAGTAGCTTTTAGTCCAAAAGTTCCTAAAAACATAGCCACAGCAACTTCATTCACAAGCGGAGATGTTATTAAAAAAGAGAATGTCACTCCCAAATGTATTCCACCTTTAACAAATCCTATAAATAACGGTATCGATGAACAACTGCAAAAAGGTGTTATCGCTCCAAATAAGGAAGCAAAAAGATATTGAAATCCATAAAGTTTTCTTGTTGTCAAAAAGTTCTTTAGCCTTTCAATTGGGAAATATGCATTTATAACTCCCATTATTGAACTAATTAAGAAAAGCAAAATGAGAATCTTTATTGTGTCATAGAAAAAGAAGTTTAAAGATGCTCCAAAATGAGTAGAAGCATCTATACTAAAGAGATCATATACAAGCCAGTCAGCAAATTTTTGTATCATTTTAAAGAAAATGGTGATTTCATTAGCAATGTTTTAACTTCGATTGAAGATATCTTTCCTTTTGCAACAACTTTGCCATCTATCACTAAAGCCGGTAATGTCATTACATTATACTCCATTATTTTCATTATATCTTCTTCCTTTACTATTGTTGCATCTAATTTAAGCTCAGAAGCTACATCAACTACTGTTTTGTATAAAGACATACAACCTGCACAACCTGTTCCTAAAATTTTTATTTCCATAACCTTTTATATTTATTTAATTGATAATTATTCGTAAAACAACGAACAAACAACATAAAAAAAAGCTGACCTAACAGCAATTTTCTTTTTTATGTAAGTCTTTTCCCAAAAGCTCTCCAAACAAAGTATTTGCCAGCTTTAAATTTTCCTTATTAATACAATATTTTACTTTGGGCGTTTCTATCTCTCCTTGAATAAGACCCGCCTCTTTCAACTCCTTCAAATGTTGGGAAACGGTAGCTTTTGATATGGGAAGTTCATCATGAATATCTCCAAAATAGCAAGTTTCCTGATTAAGTAAAAAATCCAATATTGCAATACGTGCCGGATGACCTAAAGCCTTTGCAAAACGGGCTATTTGCTCTTGTCGGATAGTATATTCTTTGGACATATAATCTTTTTATTAATACATATTCTAATTATTCACAAAATGATATTTGCAAATCATTTATACCTCTTTTTAGTATACAAATCTATAAGAGAATAAAAAACGACTTACATTTTCCACTCACAAATATACTGACTTAAAATAATTAAATAAAGAAGTGTTCGTAATTTAACGAATATTGAAATTTATCAAAAAAACATCTATACATATTCCTATTTTATTCCAACAAAATCACTCCGACTCTTTAACAAAAATCACTCCATCCATTCTTGCTTTGGGATTAATAGTCATAAACTGATTATTTGCATCGAATGGTTGTCCAATATTTCGTATATGAGATATTATGTTATCAAAATAAATCGAATTGCAGTAAATAAAATCTTTGTTATTTTGTACGAAAATCAATTGCTGTAAAATATATTCATCTCTTAACAACTTATTTATTAAACAAAACACTCTTCTACTCGGTTGTTTAATTATGCTCTTATCATCTGAATTGTCAACATTAATTTTTAATCATTAATTTTCAAATTATACTTGTCAATTTATTTAAACAACTTAAGATACACTAACGTACGACTTAAATAACATGTTTAAATTACTTAAGATAGTTTAATATGTTACTTAAGATAGTATGCAAACATACTTAAGTTACACATTTATGTTACTTAAGACATATTATAATAATGACAATCAAAATTAAATAATGAAGGTTTATTGTCATAAAATAAACAAATAAATAAGAATTTGCATAAAAATCATTTTACTAAGAAATTTATTCCTTTCTTTGATATTATATTGTAATGATTATCAAGAAATAAACTAAAAGAGATTATTTTTGTCTATTTCTTTCATTTGTATATATATATTTTTTTTAACCGTTACCTCTAAGGTACAAATGCGCCATTTATATACCTTTAGTTGGGTATCTCAGCTTTAGGTGAGTTATGGCGATTTCATATACAAACACTTTACAGAAGTCATGAAAACACTCGAAAGCCTTATTTTATTCCTATTCTGTGTGAACATTGCTGCATTTTCACAAAAGGATGAACAAAAACTATTTAAAGAATGTCATAAAATTGTTATAGCAGCAGTAAATTCTTCAAATGCCGACAAGTCATCGGCAGACATCGTATGCACCGGCAAAAATGATGAAAAAACAATTCAAAATGCCATTAACAGCTTGGGCAGTTATGGCGAGATTCAATTTTTGGCAGGTGTATATATTTTCGATCATTTTCAAGAGACCACCGATGGGACTCCATTCTATGCTCTTGGCATTCCCGGAGAAGATGATGTCCACTCAAAAATCAGATTAATAGGTTTTGACTGCAACAGCATTGATATTCATTTAGGTGACAATCCTCTTGATTTTAAATATAATGGAGTTTTATTTACAGTTTCTAAATCCTGTTATGACAACTTGGATTCCACTCAACAATATGCAGTCATTCGCAGTTTGAAAAACAGAAAAACTCATTTGGATTTCAGATACATTGCTATTGTTCTTCCGTATAACCAAAAAAATATTGTCTGTATTGATGGAATTATGTTTGAATCAATACGTGTAATGCATTGTGCCCTGCAAGGCAGTGATAAAAACAGATATGATATTAACAGCACTCCACATTTAGGTGTTGAGGGATGTATCGGCGTTAGAGGAGTTCAGGGTTCAAACAATTGTTTGGAATTTAATATCGAATATGTTGATTGCACCTCTTTTGGAGTTGGATTTGCTGTTGGAGGAGAACATTATTACGGCACAAATCTTGGTTCAGTATTTTGCAGGTATGGATTTACTTTCAATTGTTATCCTCTTACAAGCGGTGTATGGGTTCATCCTATAACATTAATAAACTGTTGTGATGAAGCTTCTGCCAACTACCCTCTTTTTGGAGATAATACCGGTCGTCAACCTGTAGTAATTATTAATTTCAATATGGAGCATTATCCTAATTATTTTGCTATCGGTGGTAATTTAGCAACAGAAAAAGTTCCTGGCCAATGGTATGGAAGTATAGATTATAATATCATGAGTTTTGAACAGGATGGTTTCTATCATGCCAATACTCCCAAAAAGCCATTCTGGGCAAAAGGTAACGGACAAAATGTTACAAGTAAAAATGATGCACAGAAACAAATGTGTTCAAAAGAGGAACGTCTTACATATGCTCCAAACTTTATGCAGACTATTTACGACACTACACTTCGTTTTCCTGTTACTTGTATTGATCCTTCTATTCCCATTTGGATTAAAAGTGACGGCACAAGAGTCGATAATTAAAGCTTTTGAAATAAAACCGCCAAGATACCCAACAAAAGGTATATAAATGGTGTAATTGTACCTCGGTGTTAAAAATTAAAATATATACAAATGAAACCAAATAAAAAATCATTATGTTATTATATATAGTTTGAGTTATTATAAACACGGTTATAATTGTTTATTATAATGCATAAAGATGAATTACTTACAGGCATAATTTTGGCAGGAGGATTAAACAAAAGATTTGGATCAAATAAGGCTGTCTATCTTTTACAAGGAAGAACATTATTAAAAAAGGCAATTGATCTTTTGTCAGATTTCTGCAATGAAATAATTATCAGTGGAAATGATCCTGAGTATGAGGTTTACAATTTAAAAATGGTTGAAGATGTTTTCCCATATTCAGGTCCTTTAGGAGGTGTTTTCAGCGCTTTAAATGTAAGTAATAATCAAAAGAATCTTATAGTCAGCTGTAATATGCCATTTTTAAACAAAGAAATGGTTGCATCTCTTGTCGATCTTGAGAAAAACTATGATAAAAAATCCATCACTCTTGATCATACTGTTTTTTGTTTCAATTATAATAGCATAGTATTCCCCTACCCAATCATTTTATATAAAAGTATTAATATAGATATAAAAAGATGCATTCTTAACAATAAAGAGAGCATTACAGAATTCATTTTAAATAATAACATTATATCTTATACTATCAATGATGATCTATTAAAAAATATGAAAGAAATAAATACTCCTGATGATTTGATTAGATGTTAAATTAATAGCAGCGATAAATTTGTAAAAACAACTTTTAAATGAAATTAATATTGAAATCGCCATAAATCACCTAAAGTTGAGTTACCTTACAAAAGGTATATAAATGGCGCATTTGTACCTTAGAAGTTATGGTTAGAAAAATAAATAATATACAAATGAAATCGCCATAAATCACCTAAAGTTGAGATACCTTACAAAAGGTATATAAATGGCGCATTTGTACCTTAGAAGTTATGGTTAGGAAAATAAATAATATACAAATGAAATCGCCATAACTCACTTAAAGGTGAGATACCTTACAAAAGGTATATAAATGGCGCATTTGCACCTTAGAAGTTATGGTTAGGAAAATAAATAATATACAAATGAATAATAATGTCCAACTATTAATTTAGCAAAAGCTTAAATGGGTCATAAATTTACTTTTACTTAACTATTGCAACTTTAAGAGAGTTATTGCGTTTTTATTTAAACACTAAAATCTATTTATAATTAACTTTTCTGGTTAAGTTTGTAAAAAATTACAATTATGGAAATACTTACGCTTCTTATTAAAAATGCGTCTTTCGACAAGATAATTGCAGGTGAAAAGAAAGAGGAAAAAAGAACAATCACTCCTTCCACTCAGAAGAAATATGTAAAAATAACTCCAAATGAGGTTACATTAATTATGTATGATGCCATCCTTTTTAAAGCAGGCCATGAGGAGGATGCTCCTGAAGCTCTCGTCAAAATCGACAAAACAGAGCTTGAATATGAGGCAGATGAAGATGGCTATATAAAACTTTATGAAGACGATAACAATAATCTTTTGATTGAAGATGCCGAGATGGTTTATACATTGGGAGAGATTATTTCCTCCAAGAATCTTAAATAAAATATTAATTTAAAAAAGCCATCCTTTTATTAAAGGGATGGCTTTTTTATGAATTATTTGACTAAAATGCAGTTCATTCTAAAATCTTTAAATAAGTCACTGCTTACTCTTACCATTTTTCCCAATGCACTTTTTCTTCTATCGTTGCCGATACTTGAGTCGGCGTTTGAGCATTCTCATCCGGGAATCCTATTCCTATTATAGCCGGAAGAGTATAATTATCAGGAACATTTAGAAGCGAATGAAAGGTGGAATCTTCTTTTCCTACCGGAACATGAATAGCACAACCGAGGTTCTCTGCTGTTGAAGAAAGAAGTATGTTTTCAATAAGAGCCCAAGTAGCTCCATAATTAATTAAGCCAAAAACATTTTGTGATTGATACATCGAAGTTTTCTGCAAAAAATATGGGAATATTAAGCAGGAAGAATTTTTTTTGATCTAAAGCCTTATTTACAGCACTTATAAATTTATTTGTTCCTCCTGCCAGAGTTGATATATTTTTAGCTTCATTAATTAATATATA
The DNA here is from genome assembly GCA_030539115.1 of Bacteroidales bacterium. Lineage (GTDB taxonomy): Bacteria > Bacteroidota > Bacteroidia > Bacteroidales > JAUNSR01 > JAUNSR01. Next base: position 63,698 of record JAUNSR010000007.1, on the reverse strand, counting down.
ACCGTGATTAGTTTTTATTATCCAAAATTTGAAGAACTGTAACCTACAAATGCAAATACTCCATTTGATAGTTCAATACACTCTCTCTTTAATTGATGATGATTAAAAGGAAATGATTCATCCTCTCTTTCTTTAGCAATAGCATAAAAAGTAGAGATAAACATTAGTATCGCTATTATTTTGTATTTGGAGATTATCGTAAGAATAATTTATTTATGTTTTGTCACAAGAAAACTTTTTTGATTACCCTGCATTATTACATCGGTTTCCTTTATATGGCCAAGAAATAATGGAGAATCAGGATCATGAAGTTTAAAGTTTTCAAATGCCTTTTCCGGCCTTTTGTTTGCATAACAATACTTACAGCCATTCAAACAAGTATCATAAGCACCAATATCCCTGCTTTCCATGCAATGGCAGCCTTCTCTCATGCCTTTATGCTTTAGATCTCTAAAAGATATTTCATTGGCCTTTCCAACCATTTTTAGTGTCATGCAGCCTGATGAATGAATTCCTTGTTTGGAATAATCCCCATTTGTACCGCATGTTTGAATATATAATTCATTTTTTTTAGCAATCTCACCCAACCCATTTGTCAATGTTTCTTTGTCAATTTCTGTCAATGGGATTAATTCAGGCATATTAGTTTCCAACTTTTTATACATTTCCACAAAACTAAAAATACACCTGTCCACATATGGAGATAATTCTTTTGCCAAGTACTCAAATGTTTCCATATGAACTTTTACAGTGTATTTATCTGTTAACAAAACAGGATCATATCGCCAAGCGACTCTCTGCTTTCCTACTATTGCAGAAAGTTTTTTTAGAGTTTCGATGCTTTTAGCTATTGATGGAACTCCGGGCTCTATATCTTTTCCATAAGCTGTAATAGTGTAGTGGAAATATGTATGAAAACGATTGATAATGTTAGGTAATTCATCTAATATAGGTTCATAGTTTTTTGAACAAAACATTACAACATCAACATTATCCGGTGTAAGATCATACCGAGTTACTTTATTGGGGAATAATGGGTTTCTGGAATAGACGTATCCCTCTTTAAAACGTTTCAACAACCATTTTGTAAAGTATTGTACTGTATCAGTACGCCCACCGGTATTAATTATCATAGTAGTTGCTTTTATTTTATGTTTAAATATGTTCAGAAGCCTTTTTAATTTATATATAATTTAATTTTTTACACTAAGGTACAAATGCGCCATTAATATACCTTTTGTTGGGTATCTCAACTTTTAGTGAGTTATGGCGTTTTAAAAACGTATTGTCAAAAAAACTTGAATTCAGCATAAATTAATCTTCTCAATTACCAAACATTCTCATGTATCCTATCTTCAACATTTATTTGCTTTTGCTTTGGAATAAAAGCATTTTCTGCAGGATATCCGATTGTAAGAAGACATATGAATTCATACTCTTCAGGAGCTCCTACCAACTTCTTTATTTTATCCGTTTCATCGCTTACAGGAATATGAAATACACTTCCTAATCCCTCTTGTGTTGCAGCAAGCAACATATTTTCTAATGCACACCATGCAGAGGCAAAATAATTTAATGAGCTTTGTTCAGAAGGTTTAAGTAAAGGAGTTTGTTTTTGTCTATAGAAAGGTATGATAAGCAGTCCACTCTCCATCAACATTTTTTGCTGTTTTGGAAGTGCATCTGCAAACATATCCATTTTATCTTTATCGGCTGAATCATTTACCTCGAAAACAAGTTTTTTAAAATCATCAATATTCTTTCCAAGAGGAGCAATTATTTTGCCAATATTCTCTCGACCTCTAACAACAACAAATTCAAGTTGACGAAGATGGTCGTTTGTAGGAGCTTTAAAAGCTGAATTTATTACTCTTTTAAGTATTTTATCACTTACTTCACGATCTGTAAAGTCACGATAAGTGCGACGTTTGTCCATTACATCATACAATTCCATAGCAATAACAGGTTTATCATTTTTGACATTTTTATTTGTTTTTATCCAATTACGGGTAAGCCATTCACGAACAGGAATGTCATACACTCTAAGAGCGGCATAAGAAACACCTATTGCAAGAAAGAATACAGAGATGCCAACAAATACATGTATGGATAAAGGAGAATCTTGATGCTCACTTACCCATTTCATCTGCAAATAGGCAAAAGGATAGTGCATTATATATAAGGGATAAGATATTTCCCCAAGAAATTTGCAAAGAGATTGTGAAGTTTTACCTTTTACTTCACTGCCGGCGCCGATGCTTACAACAAGAGGAAAAACAAACAAAATAATTATTGTTTCATATAGCCCGTTCATCCATAGATGTTCTTCTCCTCCTATGCGAGGCATAAACTGTGAGATTAAAATAATTATGGAACAAATCCAAAAACCTGCTTTTACTTTAATACGTTTACCAATACGAGACAGCAGTAAACCTATAAAGAAAGGATATAAAAGGCGTGTAAATCCTATAATAATTTGGTCTATTGTCATCGACCATCCACCAATAACTGTAAAGGCTTCATTTGTTCGTGTTTTCCATACTCCCAAAGCATCAATATTCATTGTTAGATTTATTGTAAACAATGAAAATAAAAAAACAAAAAAAGCAAGTGTTTTAGTATTGAAACGACGAATGAATAGAGCATACAATATGTTTGCAATATATTCATATGTCAAAGACCATGTAGGATTATTGAATACATTCATTTCCTGCCATCCTCTTATATCCCATTTAGTAAGTGAAGGAATCATTAGAGAAGCTAATATGAATAAAATAGAAACTTTCCATAAGGGTGCTTCATTAACTAATGGGAAGAATGATGAATCAGTAAAATAAAACATAAAAAGACCAAAAACACATCCTAATATTACCAATGGATGTAATCGAACAATACGACGTTTGAAGAAATCTTTTAACGACATTCTATTCCAACGGTCATCATAAGCATAACCAATCACAAAACCAGAAAGAGCGAAAAAAAAGTCTACTCCAAGATAACCATGATTGATAACATGATAAGCAGGCCCTTTGGAATAGGTTTCTAAGATATGGAATGCAACAACAACTAATGCTGCCACACCTCGAAGCCCATCAAGAATCTCATATCTTGGTTTGGAGGAAATTAAAAAGTTATTTTGATTCATAAATAAAATTTTTGTATTCAATTGGCAAATAAACCATATTTAATTGCCTATTATTTGTGATATTGTTTCATATATTTGTTGAATATTTATATTTACCACAAGAATTCTGTTAAATGGAAGAATTTATAATACCATATAAATTGCCGGAAGTTGAAAACCATTCTTTTTTCTATATCAATCAACGTATAGATTTAAGTTTAGAGGCAAAACTGCATCAACATGATGCCTGGGAATTATATTTTGTTGTTCAAGGACATGGCAATAGAATGGCAGGTGATACATTATTGCCTTTTAGTGCAGGAGATGTTGTATTGATACCTCCATCCATGATTCATAAATGGGAATATGATAAGCATTCAGCAGATTCCAATGGATATATCAATTATTTAATGTCGGCTTTCAGTCACTCTTTAGTTGATAAATGTATAAAGACATTTCCGGAATTAAGAAATCGTTTCTCAGGAATTAATTTTCCGGTTGAAGCAATAAAGTTCGGTCCTGAAAGTTCCAGATTTATTCGCAAAGCCTTGACAGATATGAATGAAATGGATGAATTGGATAGACTTTGCACCATGTTTAGATTATTGCCTGTTATTTTCACTGCCACTGACTATACTTTTATAGGCAAGCCTCTTAGGTTGGAAAAGGATGCAGTAAGAATGCAGCAAATAAGTGCATATGTAATGGCTCATTATGTACATTGTATATCTCTTGATGATATAGCTCACCATGTCGGCATGAATAGGTCTGCATTTTGTACTTATTTTAAAAAGCAAAAAGGAATAACATTCTCTCATTATTTAACTCAGTATCGATTGGACACAGCATGTGAACTATTAAAAAATTCACAAAAACTTATATCAGAGATTTGTTATATAGTAGGTTTTAACGATTTGCCTCATTTCATAAGAGTTTTTACTCATAATTTAGGAGTTTCTCCTTCAAAATATAGAAAGCTTAATAAGAATATTTAAAACGGCTTTTTATCTAATTCTAAGTATAGATAAAGAATTATTAATTTATTTTTTATCATTATCTTTGAAGAATCATAATTAAACAGTATTTCGATAGATTATTTTAATGATCTGTCTAAAATTGATTTTTATTTTTTCTTAATAAAAAATTAAAAAAATCGAACAATGAAGAACCCTTTAATTTTTATTATTTCTCTTATGATTATAAGTTGTACATCTCAAAACAAAATATTTACTCCTCAGGAATTAGCTATTATCAATTCTGAAAATTTGATTCTAAATCTTTACACGTATGACAATGAGCAGGAAAACGAACTTTTAAGGGAAAAATCCAATTCTTTCAATAAAGACGAGATTAAAGATTTGACTCTTGAAAAATTAAAATCCAAAATGCTTGCCACAGTAAAAAATCCTGAACATCCTGGTGTTGGAATAGCTGCTCCACAAGTTGGAATATTAAGAAAATTAATTGCCGTTCAAAGATTTGACAAAGAGGATAATCCTTTTGAATTTTATATTAATCCTGTTATTGTTGCTCATTCAGATTCAACTGTTGTAAGTACAGAGGGTTGTTTGTCTGTGCCCGACAAAAAAGGCGATGTTATTAGATACGCTTCTGTAAAGATTGAGTATTTAGATAACGACAAGCAAATAAAACAGGAAACAATTAACGGCTTTACTGCTATTATTTTTCAACATGAAATAGACCATTTGGATGGCACTCTTTATATTGATAAAATTGTTGAGACAATAGAATAATTAATAGAAATTTAATTCTTTATTGTCCTGTTAATAAAAACAGTAATGGTCGGAGATTCTATTTTTATTAGAGTTTCCGACCATTATTGTTTTATATAATCGCGTATGGTTTATCTTAAGCTAACATCATTATATCATGTTTGATTTATCTTAAGCTAATATCATTATTTCAAATGATAGTTTATCTTAAGCTAATATCATAATATCATGTTTAAACAATATCAAATATATAATTACTTACTAAATAGATATGTAAATCCTTAATTAATATGTTTTTGATATGAATTTCAATAAATATCCAAATATTATATTACAACTTCTGATTGATAAATATTAAAATCAAGGAATAATCAAAAAATAAATAAATATATATTGATTTATTGATTAATTATATATAATTTTAATGTTATATTAAACTATTCTATATGGCAATAAATAATAATTCTTCGGAAAATGTGGAAATAATGTCTCAGACATTACGTGCCATGAGTCATCCTAATAGGATAATAATCATAAATCTTTTATCTAAATGCAAACGCCTATCTGTAGGCGATATTTCTGAAAAAACGGGATTTGCTCAACCGTTGGTTTCACATCATGTTTTAGATATGCATTCTAAGGGACTTTTATCTCTTGAAAGAGATGGAAGAAACGCCTATTATTCACTTAAGGATGTTAGAATCATGAAGATTCTAAAAATAGCATCTGATATAGAATCGGCTTAATAAAGTTGCTAAAGAACGTTTATTTAGCATATTTTTATATAATTGATTTAAAATGAGGATTGACCTTAATTATATATAGTATTGTTAATGTTATTTTTAATTAATAAATGCGACCTCTTTAATTTTGGAATTATATGAGATAATCTTTATATTCCTTGTAAGAAACTAAATTGAATTATTTGTGTTTAAAATATATATATATATATCAATTGGTCTTACAAGGAATATATTTTTATGAAAACAGTATCATTAATTTGTGTTGCAGTTCTTGTAATAAGCCTGTTTCCTATTATGTCTTGGCTGCCATCTTCAGAACATTGGTTTACACAAGTATGGAAATCTATTGTATGCGGCGGATTTTTATGGTTGGCATGGAAAGATTTTAGAAATAAAAGTCTTGCAGTATGGAATCTGGCATTATTAATGGGGGCAATTTATTATAATCCTATTTTTTCAATTGAAAAGGAATACTCTCCAACCTCTACCTATATAACTCTTTTTGCTATACTATTTCTGATAGTGTTTGCTTTTAAAAGAAATTCTATTCTTTCGGAGTAAGAAATAAAATAAAAGGAGTTAACTTCATTTGTTCATCATTTTATTTTATTGTATGTACTTGTAAAAGCCTAATATTAAAGGCTATTCACATATTTACATTAATTAAACTGTAAATACACATCTTATGATTTAATAAATTATTGCCCCGTTGCAAACAATTGATTTATATATTTCATTAATATATTTAGAATTTCTCAGGAGGAGGAAGAAGTTTGTTGTCAACAAAATACTGAAGAAGATTATCTATAACCTCTTTAATATTATCCTCAAGCTCTGGAGAAAGATCGCTTATATGACATTCAAAAGTATTTTCCATTCTTTTAAAAATATCACCTGGAAACATCAGCCACTCTTCCTCTCTTGTTAAGTCTTTATAGAACGCAAGATCAGCGCTGCTTTCATTTAAAACAACCTTAGCAAAAAAAGTTTCTTTGTTATCATTCTTTGCCCAAACTTCATAATGATGCTCCTGATCAATCTTTAAATATAATGGAGGAACCGCGGCATGAAGATAATTTATTATTCTTTTAAATATAACTTTAAGCTTGTGCATAGTTTTAATTAATTAAATTGGATACCAGTTTTTTTCATTAAAATAATATAACAGTTTATTTAGTGCATCTTGAATATCAGCTCTTAATTCATTTACCTGAACTTCTCTTATTTCCAAGCGACGATGCTCATTCATCATCTCTCTTAATCTTTTTGGTATAAGTCGTTTAAAATCTTCCTCAGGAATATTTTCATCAAATCCAAGAGTAACGACATTTCTATGAGCTATACAATATCCATAAATGTGTTTTTGTCCATTATTTTCAGCTACCACTTCATAATGAGTTGTAGTATCGACTGTTGCAGTGCAGGGAGGAACAGCACTTTTGAGAAAATTTCTAATTATCTCAAATGATTGTTTAACCAATGGTTTATTTATTTCAGACATAATTTCATATCAAATTATATTATTAACTCTAAACATTATAAACATAGAACATTCCTAAAATAACATTGTTTGATATTCTATATTATAAAAATTCTTTTTTGGTAGTTATCGCATTTTCCTTGATTTAATATTTAACAAAAAAATACAGCAGCGTATAAAATATTATTTCTTGGCTGTTCTTGTAATTTTTTTGTCTTTGACATAGGTATATGTTGAGGCTAAAAGACTTTTATTATTAAAATCAATTAAATCACTTGGATTTAAAGGATTTCCAAGAAATCTTGTCTCAAAATGCAGATGTGGACCTGTTGATCGTCCACTATTACCGCCTAAAGCTATTGGCTCTCCTGAGGTTACATACTGATTAACCTTAACTAAGAACTTTGACAGATGACCGTAAATAGTTTCAAGTCCGTTGGAATGCCTGATTACAATATAATAGCCATATCCCCTTGGCTCATATCTCTCAATTCTAACCTTACCGGCAAAGGCAGCTCTTATTGTATCTTTCATGCTTATTTTTAAATCTATACCATAATGCTGGCGTGGGCTTCTATAACCGAAGTTTGAGGTAACCTTTCCATCAGTAGGAAAATTAAAACCGGCAAGATTGATAGAAAAGGTATCAGGAATATTTGATTTAGGAAATGAATAAGGTGTCAGAAATTCAGAAGTCCATGTATTATACAAATTATTGGCAGGATAAGCTTCCATATTATCGGCAGCCCTGTATGGTGGAACTATCTCTCCGGTTTTCTTTTTATTTAATAATGTATTCTTTTCTAAAATTGATGAAAATGTATCACTTTTTATTGTATCAATCTGAGAATGACCTATAATTATGAATAGGAATCCGGCAAGAAATATCAATAATATTCTATTTTTTATAATCATAAAATGCCTTATTGATTGTCTGATTTATATATAAACAAACAAGTACCATAAATTGATTTGAGAAAAAATATAATATCAAATGCTTAGTGACAATCAAAAAGGTTAATTGTAAAACAATGAAGTCTGATATTTTATAAAAGATTTATGACTGAACAAATTTTACGACTATTATGTTAGAGATAAAAAAAGTGTTATGAAGAACAACAATATTCAGGTGTTAGAGACCCTACAACATGAATATCATAAGAAAACAGATTATTACAGTTATACCGACCTTCCTGAAGAGGCTGTTTTTGAAATAGATGGTGTCAATGTAAAATATACATACACCTCAAATCTAATTCTAAAAAAACTCAATAATAAGGATTCTTTTGAAGGTTGGGCAATAGCGCTTAGAAGATGGGGAGTTTATGATAATATTATTTTTAAATGGGATATTCCTTCTGACACTCAAACTAAAGAATATCAAAAGTTTCTTTTTAGAGTTAAAACATTTCTGAAATATTTTTACTCTTGGTTCAGTGTTTGTAAGGAAAATCTAAAACAATTGGAGATTATTGACCCTAAAATTTATGTTTGTGAAAAGTTAATACTCGAATCTATCATTGATATATGCTGGTATTTTGAGACAACAAACAAAATTGATATAGTAATTTCTGACAGATACACTACATCCTTTATTAAAGATGGTGTAAATATTCAAGATGACCTTGAAGAAACCACAGATGCAAAAGAGGATAAAAGAGACTACGAAAGCAATAAAGAGGATAAAAAGCAAAATCCATATCCTGAAATAGATATTCCTTGGCAGCTTATTATTGAGAGATGGGCATACCTCCCTTGCTCTCCAAAACAAGATCAACTTACTTTTACTAACATGGAGAAACTTCCTCATGATGTAGTAGAATTAATAAAGGTTGGTTTTGCAGAACGAAATTTTCCTTATCCTTCTGAATATTGAATTGAAAAATAGATTATTAGAAACTTTAATATGTGATTTATGAAACTAATACAACTTGATCAAATTATTGACAATAAAAAGATTGTCATTACTGATGATATGGTTACTGTTTATTATATGAAGTTTGCTAAGGGTGAAGGTTTGGCAAACCATTCAAAAAATGGCATAGGCATAATTCAGGTCCTTGATGGTAAGATTCATATAGAATTCGACAACGGCGAAAGTTTTGAGCTTAAAAGAAATGATTTGCTTGAATTTAAAGCTTCTATAGTCCACTCTGTTAAAGCTATGGAGGATAGTAAACTGATCCTTTTCAATGCAAGTTATAGCAACTAATAGATTTTTAATTTTTTTATTGTAATCTTTTGTTTGATTTATAGTCATCTATAAAATAAAATTATGGTGTTTAAGCATCTTTTATTGTATAATTAATCTTTTCAAAAGAAATACTGGTTTCATATTTTTAAAATTAATTTTTTCTTAATACTGTGCTGCAAGTTATTAATTATCTGGCAGCACTTTTTTTATCTATAACTTTTATCCTTTATTGTAAATTATTTTTACTTTTCTCTAAATTATAAAATATAAAAAGATTAGATTATTTACGTCTAATTAATATATTTAATATCTTTAATCATCTAATAATTAAGCACTATATTCTTAAACTAATCCACAAAATAATGATACTTATAAAATCTATCCTGAAAGATTGTTTTATTCTTTTTGTATTAATGCATACATCAATTCTTTTGTCTCAACAAGCTACCCCATTGTATGAAATAGATGACAAAAATCATGTTATGGACAAGAAATATTGGGAGGTATGGAATAAAACTGTTCAGAAAACAATAGATTCTAATATTGAAAAATATAGAAAAGCTGATGCTCTGATAAAAATTGACAATATTAAGAAAGGAACAAAAGTTAAAGTTGAGCAAATCTCACATAAATTTATTTTTGGGGCTCATATATTCAATTTCAATCAACTTGGTTCAACAGAAATGAATGATAAATACAAAAGTCTTTACGGAACCCTTTTTAATTCTGCTACTGTTGCTTTTTATTGGAAAAAGTTTGAACCCAATCCCGGCGATATGAGATTTGAAGAGAAATATGAGGATACTCAACATTTCTGGAATAATTTAGAGAATGCCCAATCACATACAAATTGGAGAAGACCTTCAACTGATCCTGTAATAGCATTCTGTAAAGAAAAAGGAATTAGAATTCATGGACACCCAATGATTTGGGGAAATAGACATTGGCATAGTCCGGAATGGCTCTTTGATTCTTTGCCAAAAGGAAATGAAAAGATTTTTATCGATTCACTTATGTACCAAAAAGCTAATGATAAAAATAATGTAATTTTTGATGGCTTCACTGATAAATATCGAAATCTCTCTGATGAAGAACTAATCAATAAGCTCCCAAAATTTTCTGAAGATATAAATACTCTTTTCAAAATGAGGGTTTATGCTTTGGCTGCAAAATATAAGAATGATATAAATAGTTGGGATGTTGTCAATGAGAGTGCTGTTGATTACGGTAAAGGGGTCTTATCTCCCAACAAGAAACTTTGTAAAAGCAGTTATGGTATAATGCCGGGAGATTATCCTTATAATGCTTTTAAAGAGGCTCAAAGCATTTTGCCTGAAAATGTAATGCTAAATATAAATGATTACAAGAATGACAAAGATTATATAAATGAAATTAAGTCTCTTTTAGATAGGGGCTGTAGAATTGATATAGTAGGATCACAAATGCATTTATTTGATCCAAGACAATGTTTATCTATTTCCTTAGGTGATAGTATAGAAACTCCAACTATAGTATGGAATAAGATGAAACTGCTTACACAAGCCGGAAAACCAATTCATCTTAGTGAAATTACAATTACTGCCCCAGAAAATTCAGAAAAAGGATTGTTGATTCAATCTATTATAACTCAAAATTTATATAGATTATGGTTTAGCATACCTTCTATGATGGGAATAACTTGGTGGAATGTTGTAGATAACTGTGGAGCTCCCGGGGAACCATCTACTTCCGGTCTTTTTACAAGAGATATGAAAGAAAAACCTGTTTATTATACGCTAAACAATTTAATAAACAATGAATGGAAAACTAATATAACTTGTAAAGCAGACAAAAACGGCAACATTTCTTTTAGAGGATTTAAAGGAGAATATATTCTTTCTTGGAAAGATAAGAATGGAAAGAATAATTCTAAAAGAATAGTTGTAGAATGAGTATTTCTCTAATTTAAATGATTACTTCGATTATGAATTTCTAAATAATAGTTTTAATCTGAATGAGTAAATAAATTTTCTGAGTTACAGTTATTATTTTTTACATTTGAAAAAAAAATAATCCAAATACCACTAAATTCAATTTTTACTTTTTTATTGCATATATAAATGGTAAAAATTGAATTTATTATTAAATCTAACACTTTATGAAGAAACTCATTTCTTTAACCCTCCTCACATTATTATTTTTTCAGTTTATTTCTGCTAAAGAGGCAGTCATAATAAATGAAATATCAACCGGTAACGATAAAACAATTGGTATTTCAGACAAAACAAATAAAAACGATAAAGAGACCTTCGGCATTGGTGACAAAACATTTATTTTAAACAATAAACCATTTATTGTCAAAGCTGCTGAAATCCATTACCCGAGAATTCCAATGGAATATTGGGAACACAGGATTCAAATGTGTAAAGCTTTAGGCATGAACACCATTTGTATCTACATATTTTGGAACATTCACGAGCAGAATCCGGGTGAATTTGACTTCACAGGCAATAATGACATTGCTCAATTTTGTAAAATAGCTCAAAAAAATGGTATGTATGTTATTGTCCGTCCAGGTCCATACGTCTGTGCTGAATGGGAAATGGGCGGTTTGCCTTGGTGGCTTCTTAAGAAAAAAGATATAAGCCTTAGAGATAATGATCCATATTTTATGGAAAGAGTGGAAATATTCGAAAATGAGGTTGCAAAGCAGCTTTCTCCTCTTACTATTGAGAATGGAGGAAATATAATCATGATTCAAGTTGAAAATGAGTATGGTTCTTATGCTCAAAACAAAGAATATATCTCTTCTATCAGAGATATCATTAAGAAAAACTATCCAAATACGCAGCTTTTCCAATGTGATTGGAGTTCCAATTTTACTTTAAACGGTCTTGATGATCTTTTATGGACAATGAATTTTGGCACTGGAGCAAATATCGACTCTCAATTCAGTAAATTAAAGGAATTACGTCCTTCAACTCCTCTAATGTGCAGTGAGTTTTGGAGTGGCTGGTTTGACAATTGGGGAAGAAAACATGAAACTAGAGATGCTCAAACAATGGTTTCCGGACTTAAGGAAATGCTTGAAAAAAACATATCTTTCTCTTTATATATGACTCACGGCGGTTCAACATTCGGACATTGGGGAGGTGCAAACAGTCCAGGATATTCTCCAATGTGTTCTTCCTATGATTATGATGCTCCTATTAATGAGTCAGGACAAACTACTCCTAAATTTTTTGAACTAAGGGATATGATGAAAGAGTTTATGCCAAAGGGCGAAAAGATTTCAAGCATACCAAAAGCAAAAAATATAATATCAATACCTGAATTTACATTTTCTAAATGCGCTCCTTTATTTGATAATCTTCCAAGTGCAAAACAAAGCTATGATATAAAGAGTATGGAAGATTTCGATCAGGGTTGGGGTTCTATTCTTTACAGAACCACTTTGCCCGAAATTAAAGGTCAAAGCAAACTAACAATAAGCGATGTCCATGATTGGGCTCAGATATTTATAGATGGTGAAAAGATAGGAACTCTTTATCGCAAGAATGGAGAAAAGGAGATTGTAATACCCTCTGTTAAAAAGGGTGCTGTTCTCGACATCCTTGTTGAAGCTATGGGAAGGGTTAATTTCGGCAAAGCAATAAAAGACTATAAAGGAATTACCGATAAAGTGGAGTTGAGCGTTGATAATGATGGCTTTTTATTCGTTTCAAATCTTAAAAATTGGCAGGTTTATAATCTTCCTTCAAGCTATGAATTTTCTTTAGACAAGGACTTCAAATCATCTTCTGTGTTGAATGTTCCGGGTTTCTACAAAGCAACCTTCAAATTAAATAAAGTAGGCGATACATTCCTTGATATGAGAAATTTTGGAAAAGGTTTAATTTGGGTTAATGGTCATCCTATGGGCAGATTTTGGGAGGTTGGGCCGCAACAAACTATATATATGCCCGGGTGTTGGCTTAAAAAAGGTGAAAATGAAGTGCTGATTTTTGATATAAAAGGACCTAAAGCATTAAAAAGTTCAGGACTTAAAGAACCAATATTAGACATGCTTATACTTGAAAAGCCTGTAACAAATAAAAAGGAGGGAGAATCTCTTAATCTTTCAAAATTTACTCCGGCAGCAAAAGGAAATCTTAAAAATAGTAATGGATGGCAAACTATTAAACTTTCAAAACCTCAGAATGGAAGGTATATTTGCCTTGAAGCAAAATCGGTGCATGGAAATAAAGATTTTGTTTCAATAGCTGAAATATATATTTTAGGAAAAGATGGCAAAAGAATTTCAAGAGAGCCATGGAAAGTGAGATATGCCGATAGTGAAGAGATCAATCAAGGCAATTATACTGCAGATAAAGTTTTCGATTTACAAGAATCAACCTATTGGAAAACTTCAGAAAAGGATAATATGCCTCATGCTCTCATTATTGACTTAGGTTCAGCACAGGAAATTTATGGTTTTGAATATTTGCCAAGAATGGAAAAAGATATCCCCGGGGCAATAGATGGATATAATTTTTATGTATCCGATGATTTCTTTAAATAACAGAATATAAAGGATGAATATTTATCAATCATTATTTTTCTTTTAAAGAAAACGGCTTTCAATAATTAGATTTTACAATATAAACATTCCCTTTTTAAACTGCACAATTGATTCATCATTTTGATTGTTCGATTCTTGCAATTTTTAAAGGGAATGTTTTTGTTTTACTGATTCGTTTTACCCTAACCTCAAAAACTAATTCCCTATAGAATGTTTTAATAATGTTTTATTTAGTCAAAATGAGTATTTTATAAATAAACTATCAATTATATTTTATTATTTTTGAGAAAAACGGCATAGATATTGTTATACTACAAGAAACAAATCTAATGCTGACATTTATGTTGAAACATTATATATTTTCTTTATCGATACATATTTTTGATTATAATGTTTAAGTTTGCAATGTCAGTTTAATTAATTGATTCGAGTAATTTTATTATATGGAAAAAAATTTTTCTCCCCGTGTAAAAGATGTATTAGCTTATGGAAGAGATGAAGCAATCAGGCTTCATAGTTCTTACATTTCACCGGAACATCTGATTTTAGGTATAATTAAAGAGGGCACCGGTAAAGCTTTTGACATAATTCGCAAATCATGCATTGATCTTACTGAGATACGGCAAAAAATTGAATCACACATTAAACCTCAGGATGATTGGGACACAACGGATTTAACAATTAGCAAAACTACTGATAGGGCATTGAAAATAAGCCTTTTGGAGGCTCGTTTTTTAAAATGCGGGGTTGCTGATACAGAGCATATTTTACTTGCTATTCTTAAAGACAACTCCAATGATGTTACAAAAATCCTTGAAGAATATTCAATTAACTATACAAGCGTTTATAAATCAATAACCTCTCCTGAAAATATGGATCAAGATTCCAATCTTTTTAATAGCATAGAACCTCATATGGGTGCAGGCTTTACTGACGATGATGACGATGAAGAGATGGAAGAAGAGCGTCGTTATCACAGCGAACAAAGCAAGAATCCCTCATCAGGTAAATCTTCAAATGACACTCCTGTTCTGGATAATTTTGGTACAGATATGACAAAAGCAGCAGAAGAAGGTCGCCTCGACCCTGTTGTAGGTAGAGAAATGGAGATTGAAAGATTGGCTCAGATTTTGTCAAGAAGAAAAAAGAATAATCCTGTCCTAATTGGTGAGCCCGGCGTTGGTAAATCTGCTATTGTAGAGGGTCTTGCTCTTCGTATTACAAAGAAAAAAGTTTCTCGTATTCTTTTTGACAAAAGAGTTGTTGCTTTGGACATGGCTTCTATTGTAGCCGGCACAAAGTATAGAGGTCAATTTGAAGAAAGAATAAAGGCAATCTTAAATGAGCTTTCTAAAAATCCCAATATTATTCTTTTTATTGATGAACTCCATACTATTGTTGGTGCAGGAGGCGCTACGGGTTCTATGGATGCTGCCAACATGTTAAAACCAGCCTTAGCAAGAGGTGAAATTCAATGTATTGGAGCTACAACATTGGATGAGTATAGAAAGAGCATTGAAAAGGATGGAGCATTAGAAAGGCGTTTTCAAAAGATTATGGTCGATCCAACCACAAGTGAAGAGACTCTTCAGATACTTAAAAATATCAAAGACAAATATGAGGACCATCACAATGTAACATATACTGATGCTGCTCTTGAAGCCTGCGTTAAGCTTACAGACCGCTATATCAGCGATCGTAATTTCCCAGACAAAGCCATTGATGCTCTTGATGAAGCCGGATCAAGAGTCCATATTTCCAATATTGTTGTTCCAAAAGAGATCGAAGAATTGGAAAAGCTTATAGATGCAACCAGAGAAGACAAAATTAAAGCTGTCAAAGCTCAGAATTTTGAACTTGCTGCCAGTTTCAGAGATAAGGAAAAAGAATATATGGCTAATCTTGAAACTGCTAAGAAGCATTGGGAGGAGCAGATTCAAGAACAAAGACAAACTGTCGATGAGGATAAAATAGCTGAAGTTGTTGCTATGATGTCAGGGGTTCCCGTTCAAAGAATTGCCAAAGCAGAAGGAAATAAGCTTCTTGAAATGGGCGATGTCTTAAAGACAAGAATTATTGGTCAGGACGATGCTGTCAACAAAATAGTTAAAGCTATTCAAAGAAACAGGGTTGGTTTAAAAGATCCGAACAAGCCTATAGGTACTTTCATGTTCCTTGGACCGACAGGTGTAGGAAAAACTCATCTTGCCAAACAGTTGGCTCAATATCTTTTTGATACAAAAGATAATCTTGTAAGGATTGATATGAGTGAATTTATGGAAAAATTCACTGTTTCAAGATTGATTGGTGCACCTCCGGGATATGTAGGATACGAAGAGGGCGGACAATTAACTGAAAAAGTGCGTCGTCATCCTTATTCAGTCATTCTTCTCGATGAAATCGAAAAGGCTCATCCTGATGTCTTTAACATTCTTTTGCAAGTAATGGATGAAGGACGCTTGACAGACTCATTAGGAAGAAGAATCGATTTTAAAAATACAATTCTTATAATGACTTCAAATATAGGTACCCGTCAATTGAAAGATTTTGGCAGAGGGGTTGGTTTTGGGACTCCGCAAAGCGAAAACGATAAGGATTTCTCAAGAAGCGTGATTCAAAAAGCTCTTAACCGTGCCTTTTCTCCTGAATTTATCAATCGTATTGATGATATTGTAATGTTTGATCAACTCGATAAAGAGGCTATCCACAAAATAATCGATCTTGAATTGGTGGGCTTCTATCAAAGAGTCGGAAATCTTGGTTATAAACTTGTAATAACAGATCAGGCTAAAGATTTTATCGCATCGAAAGGATATGATGTGCAATTTGGGGCTCGTCCATTAAAAAGGGCAATTCAAAAATATCTTGAAGATGAGATGGCTGAAATGATTATTAGAGCTACAGTTAGCGAAGGGGATACTATCGTTGTAGATTATGACAAAGAGAACGATAAAATAATTACTGAGATAAAAAACACTCAGGATAGCAAGGAATAGTAAATAATGTCATATTTCATAGTCAAAATGTCAGACCAAATGGTCTGGCATTTTTTTTGTCTGAATGAGAATGATGATATCAACAAAACTCATCAAAAGATGAACTTTGCAATCAAAAGTTTTTTAAATGAAGTCAAATTTCATCTTTCTTACAATAGAGATATTGACAATAAATTAATAAAAATAATTATTTAACTAAATAATGATACTATTATGGATGCTCAAAAAGGTTCAATTAATGTAACTTCAGAAAACATTTTCCCGGTTATAAAGAAATTCTTATACAGCGATCATGAAATATTTCTTCGTGAGCTTGTATCAAATGCTGTTGATGCAACTCAAAAACTAAAAACTCTAAATTCTGTAGGCGAATATAAAGGTCCGATGAACGATCTTAATGTAGAGGTTAAGATTGACAAAGAGGCAGGTACCCTTTCAGTTATCGACCATGGCGTTGGTATGACATCTGGAGAGATTGACAAGTATATCAATCAGATTGCATTCTCCGGTGCTGAGGAGTTCTTGGCTAAATATAAAAATGATTCCAATGCAATTATTGGACATTTCGGACTTGGCTTCTATTCCGCTTTCATGGTTGCAACCAAGGTTGTAATTAAAACAAAATCATATCGTGACGATTCTGTAGGCGTTGAGTGGGAATGTGATGGTTCTCCGGAATTTACAATGAAAGATATAGACAAGAAAGATAGAGGCACAGAGATTATTCTTTATATAGATGATGAAAACAAAGACTTTCTTGAAAAATCAAAAGTTGAATCATTGCTTAAGAAATATTGCCGTTACTTGCCTGTACCTATCATCTTCGGTAAAAAAGAGGAATGGAAAGATGGAAAAATGGTTGAAACAGATCAAGACAACATCATTAATAAAACTGAACCTGAATGGACTAAATCCCCTGCTACGTTGACCGATAAAGATTATATCAATTTCTATCATGATCTTTATCCGATGTCTGAGGATCCTTTGTTTTGGATTCACCTTAATGTTGATTTCCCATTCCATTTGACAGGTATTCTGTATTTCCCTAAACTTGACAAGAATAATTTCAACAGAAATAAGATTCAATTATATTGCAATCAGGTTTTTGTTACAGATTCAGTTGAAGGTGTTGTGCCTGAATTTATGATGCTTCTTCAGGGCGTTATCGATTCACCTGACATTCCTTTAAATGTTTCTCGTTCTTATCTTCAGAGTGACAGCAATGTAAAGAAAATCTCAGGCTATATTACTCGTAAAGTTGCCGACAGACTTCAGCAATTGTTTAACGATGATAGAAAAGAGTTTGAAACTAAATGGGATGACATCAAGATATTTATCGAATTTGGTATGTTGTCTGATGAAAAGTTCTTCGACAGAGCAAAATCATTTACTCTTTTAAAAAATATCGATGGCCAGTACTTCTCTCTTGAAGAGTATCAGAACCTTATCAAAGATAACCAGACAGACAAAGATGGTCAATTGATTTATCTTTACGCAAACGACAAGGATACTCAATATCAATATATTGAAAATGCTAAGGCTAAAGGCTATGATGTTCTTCTTATGGATGGACAGTTGGACAATCACCTTGCTTCAATGTTGGAACAAAAACTTGAGAAGAGTCGCTTTGTACGTGTGGATAGTGATATTATTCCTAACTTGATTAAAAAGGATGATATAAAAACCGATTCTCTCAACGATGATGAAAGAAGAGTTTATGCCGAAATGTTTAAATCACAAATCCCTACTATAGAAAACTCTGAATTTATCGTTATGTTCGAAGCTGTCGGTGCTCTTGACCAACCTCTTCTAATTACTCAAAATGAGTTTATGCGTCGTATGAAAGAGATGCAGTCTGTTCAGCCGGGAATGAGTTTTTATGGTAAAATGCCTGACTCTTTCAATTTAATTGTCAATATCGACAATCCTCTTGTTAAGAAAGTTCTTGAAAAAGCCAATATTTCATTTGGAGAAGAGATTGCTCCAATAAATGTTGATATCAAAGAAAAGAACCTTAAAGCTGAAGAGCTAAGAAAAGCTACTCATGATAAGAAAGAGGATGAAATTCCTGTTCAGGATAAAGAGTCTTTAAGAAAACTTGAGGACGAAGTGGCTGATCTAAGAAAGAAAGAAGAGGATATTGTCAAGAAATATGCATCTTCCGACTCTATGCTTAAGCAACTTGTAGACCTTGCATTCTTAAGCAACAATATGTTGAAAGGTGAAGCGTTGAGCAATTTCATTAAACGCTCTACACAACTTCTTTAAATTTATAGTTATTTGATTGATAAAGGACAGTCCGTTGAGAAGCGGGCTGTCCTTTTTTATGTTTATATGGTTCTTCGACTTTATTTGCCTGTTAAAAAAAAGGATTCGGTACATGAAAAAAAGCTAATCATCATCTTCCCTATAATATATTATCCAATTAATGTATGACTAAACCTCACAAAAAATAAAACAGTTTTATTTCTTAAGTGTTATCAAGATAATATATACATTATGGAAGAAATTATAAAATATGCTCTTCTGGTTATAGGAGGAGCTCTTGCGGGACTAATAAATATTATCGCCGGTGCCGGCTCATTAATAACTCTTCCCATTCTTATAGGTTTGGGGATGCCTCCTACCACAGCCAATGGCACAAATAGAATAGCAGTGATAATGCAGGATATTTCTGCTACTTACAAATTCATTAAAAATAAAAGGCTGCCAATAAAAATTGGGCTTAAGCTTATGCTTCCTACAATCATAGGTGGTGTAATCGGTGCTGTACTTGCTGCCGGTCTGACAGATAAAATTCTAAATATTATCATCATTTCGATTCTTGTGTTAATGATAATTTATGTTGTTTGGCAGCCCCAAAACTGGAATCCTTCAACTAAAACAAATCCAAAAGACAAGATAGATATTTTTACATTCATAATATTCTTGGCTATCGGTTTTTATGCAGGATTTATTCAAGCTGCCGCAACTTATATTTGGTTTGCCGCATTATTGTGGAGAGTAAAAGTCGATATGGTAGCAGCTGATGCAATCAAAATATTTCTGAATCTTGTGCTTACTCCATTTGCCTTGATAATCTTCTTTTACTACCATCAGGTACTAATCTTTGATGGTCTGCTTCTTGGAATAGGCAGTTTTATAGGAGGATGGTATGGAGCAAAGGCTGCAATTAGTTGGAGCCCAAAATTTATAAGAATTTTAATGATCATAATACTTCTTCTATCTCTTTTATATATGCTTCTTTTTAAGCTTTTCAAGGTTTTCTAAACGATCTCTTTATTGTGAGGCTCTGCCTAAACTTTAAATTACAGAGAAGTAAAAACTATAACTTATATCCATAAAAAAAGCTGTATAAACATTGATATTTATACAGCTTTTTTCAGAAATATATTTAACAAATAATAAAAGGGAAAATTATTTGCCCAGAAACTTATCCATTTCCCCGGCTGTAAATCCTCTGTTCTTTGAGTATTCGTTTTTCTGTTTGTCATCCACTGCTCCAATCATAAAGTATGAGCTTTTTGGATTAGCAAAATAAAAACCACTGACTGACGCATTTGGCTGCATAGCTCCATTTTCTGTCATGCGCACCCCAATCTCTTTAAAATCAAGCAAGTTGTCAAGAATAAAATTAATGGATTGATCAGGAATAGAAGGATAACCCACAGCAGGTCTAATACCCTGATATTTACTTTTAAACATATCAGAAACAGCCATATTTTCATCCTTTGAATATCCCCACAACTCTTTTCTTACCTTTTGATGAAGCCATTCGCTTGCAGCCTCGGCAAGACGATCTCCTATTGTTTGCAGCAAAATGGCTTGATAATCATCCTTTTTCTTATAAACATTTAACAGATTCTCAAAATCTTCGCCAACTGTAATCACAAAGGCTCCGATATAGTCATCTATTTTATTTTCATCATCAGCAATAAAATCAGTAAGTGAGAGATAAGTTTCTTTATCATCATTCTTTGCCTGCTGCCTTAAAAATGGAATAATAGTTTGTTTTGTGCTCTTTAAAGTTTCATCAATATGAAGTTCTTTATTATCATTTTCTTCAAAAATTCTAATAAATTCCTTATTTGAAGAAGCCTTAAAAAAGCCAACCTTAGCCTTCATTTTGATATCAACGTCAAATATTAGTTTATCAAGCATTCTCTGAGCCTCCTTATAAAGCTGCATAGCTTGAGAAGCTTTTTCTCTTTTTTCCACAGGGAAAGATGCCAGCCAAGAAGCCTTGCAGCAATCGCAACCTTTTATATCGGCAACTTTAGCAAAACTTGCATCAATCTTCCATGCATTAAAGAAATACCTCCAGTTAATAAATTCTCTAAGATCTTTTATACTTATATCATCATACTTCTTAACACCTAAATATGAAGGTTTAATAATCGTTTGTTTTGAAAAATCAATTTTTAAAGAATTATTCTTAGCTTCTTCAAAATCAACTGTTTCAATTTTCACTAAACCATCCCTTAATGCCTGTTGTCTTTTAAAATTTTCATTTACTACGTTGTCCTTCAATTCATGATTAAGCAAGTTGGAGGCAAGAATAGGATTTTGAGCTGCATCCTTAACATAAAAAACAGGACCGCTGTATTGCGGAGCAATCTTCACTGCAGTATGTATTTCGGAAGTTGTGGCACCGCCAATCATTAAAGGAATTTTCATAGAGTGTTCCTCCATCTTCTTAGCCACATTGCACATCTCTTCAAGTGAAGGAGTTATCAGTCCGCTTAGACCTATAAAATCGACATTTTCCTTAATAGCAGTGTTAATAATATCGTCGGATGAAACCATAACACCCAAATCAATAACTTCATAATTGTTGCATGCTAAAATGACACCTACAATATTTTTACCTATATCGTGCACATCTCCCTTTACAGTTGCCAAAAGAAATTTCCCGATGCTCTTAGAAGTCGAAGAGCTCCTCTCCTTTTCAATTTCCGGCTGCAAAATCTCTACAGCTCTTTTCATTGTTCTGGCTGTTTTCACAACCTGAGGAAGAAACATTTTTCCCTCTCCAAAGAGTTCACCCACTTTATTCATACCCTTCATCAAAGGAATATCAATAATATCTATTGCTTTGCCATATTTCTCCAAAGCCTCCTTAAGGTCTGCTTCAAGAAATTCGGGAGTACCCTTTAAAAGTGAATATTCCAACCGTCCATCAACATCAAGATCTTTTCTTGGATCTGTTTTCTCTGCTTTGCTTTCGTTTTTGTTCTCCTTTAATCTCTCTGCTGTCTCAATAAGTCTTTCGGTAGCATCTTCTCGTCTGTTTAAAACTGCATCCTCTATAACTTCAAGAATATCCTGAGGAATATCATTATATGTAACGCTTGTTGCGGGGTTTACAATACCCATATCCATCCCGGCATTTATGGCATGATAAAGAAATACAGCATGCATCGCCTCTCTGATATAATTATTGCCTCTTAAAGAAAAAGAAAGATTGCTTACTCCACCGCTTATTTTTGCATGTGGCAAGTTTTCTTTAATCCATCTTGTGGCATTAATAAAATCTACAGCATAATTGTTATGTTCGGCAATACCGGTTGCAATGCTCAATACATTTGGATCAAAAATTATATCATAGGGATTAAAGCCAACTTTTTCCACTAATATATCATAGGCTCTCTTGCAGATTTCTATTCTTCTTTCATAGCTGTCTGCCTGACCCTTTTCATCAAAAGCCATTACAACAGTTGCCGCACCAAGAGATTTGATTGTTTTAGCTCTCTCTATAAATATCTCTTCTCCCTCTTTCAAGGATATGGAATTGACAATAGACTTTCCCTGAACGCATTTCAAAGCAGCCTCAATAACATCAAACTTTGAGGAGTCAATCATTACCGGAACTTTGCAGATATCCGGTTCTCCGGCTAAAAGATTCATAAATTTCACCATCTCAGCTTTAGTGTCAAGCATTGCGTCATCCATATTGACATCTATAATCTGAGCTCCATCTTCTACTTGATGACGGGCTATTGTTAGAGCCTCGTCATAATTTTTCTCATTTATAAGCCTTAGAAATTTTCTTGACCCTGCAACATTACATCTTTCACCTACATTTACAAAATTGTTCTCAGGTCGTATTTCAAGAAGCTCAAGTCCCGACAGCTTACAACAATCATAGTTTGGAGCAATTGAATGAGGCGTTCCCTCTTTAGCAAGTTGAGCTATTGCATTAATATGCTGAGGAGTCGTGCCGCAACAACCGCCAATAATATTGACAAGGCGTTCGTCAATAAACTCTTTTACCTGCTCAGCCATCAGTTGCGGCGTTTCATCATATTCTCCAAATCTATTTGGAAGCCCCGCATTTGGATAAGCAGAGATAAAATAGGGAGCCTTCTCACCCATTTGCTTTAAGAAGCTCTTCATGTCTCTTGCTCCAAATGAACAGTTAAGTCCCACAGAAAGGATATCTGCATGCATAATAGAGGCTAAAAAAGCTTCAATAGTTTGTCCGGAAAGAGTACGTCCGTTTTTGTCTGATAAAGTTAAAGAGAGCATTACTGGAATGTTTTTGCCTGTTTTATCAAAAACATGCTCAAATGCAGCTATTGCAGCCTTTACATTTAAAGTATCAAAAATTGTTTCGATAAGCAGTAAATCGACGCCTCCCGCTATCAATGCTTCAAACTGAGTTATATATGCATTTTTTAAGGTGTCAAAATCCAAGGCTCTAAAAGATGGATCGTTGACATCAGGAGACATACTGGTTGTTTTATTTGTTGGGCCTACCGAACCTGCAACAAATCTTGGTTTTGAAAGATCTTTTTTAGTAAACTCCTGAGCCGAAAGTTTTGCCAAACGGGCAGCTTCATAGTTTATTTCATATACAATATCCTGCATACCATAATCCTCCATTGAAACTGCATTTGCATTGAATGTGTCAGTTTCAATTATATCAGCTCCCGCTTCAAGATAATTGTTATGAATCTCACTAATTATCTCAGGCTTGGTAAGAACAAGCAAATCGTTGTTCCCCTTTAATGAATAAAGGGAATCTTTAAATCTTTCGCCACGAAAATCAGCCTCGCTAAGCTTATATTGTTGTATCTGTGTTCCCATCGCACCATCGAGAACAAGAATCCTTTTTTTCAGTATATCTTTAATATTCATAACACAGCCTTATATTCAAGAGAGATAAATATTTTTAATAACATTACTCCTGTTTTCTTAAGGAGTCGGTATAAGTAGATTTTATATCGAAAAAACGCTTACTTATATCACAATATGCTATTTCTATTTCTTTTAATGGCAAATATATAAATTTATAGCTAAAAGATTTATCAGGGTTAATGATTGGTTTTTCTTAACTAATGGTTATTTATAAATTGGAAACTAAAATTCATCTATTAAGACTTTCCAAAAAGAAGCCGGAAGATAAATATTGTCAATAGAAAAACATTTTGCAAAGAGCGGGGCTATCTCTTCATCCTTAAACCCGGCAATGCCACAGCCTATGCGTGTAACATAGAATTTCATCTCAGGATGACTCTTTGCAAAGTCAATAAAGCCATCTACATAGGGCTTTATTGTTTTAACACCTCCCTGCATAGTCGGTATGGCATAAGATTGTCCCTGAAGCCCAATCCCCTGCATCATTATCGCACCAAATTTTTCAACTGCAGTTCTTGCTGCTCCTCCGCCATGAATCCCCGCAAGATTACTTCCAAAAACGAAAACCTCATTTGGCTTTAATACACTAATATTCTGAGGTGTGGTTCTCTCCTTTACATTCATATTAAATATAATTTAGTGGATATAATATTGATTATTTTGCCTTCTTGATTATAAATGCCTTTCCAATCTTATTCTCATTAACAAGAGTAATAATATTATTTGAGATTAAAACATCATCGGTTGAAACACCATTCTCAATCAACATATTGTCTGAAGAAAAGACTTTCATTCCCTTTTTAAATAAATAGAATGGAGCTTTTGAATTACTTTTATTAAAAACAACAAATATTCTATCTGTATTTGGTTGTTTTGCATATATTACATCATCTGAAATATATGCAGTTGGTGAAGAATAAATGCCATCCACCCATTTGCGTTTGTTAAGAGGAGTTTTGTTCTTATTTTCCCATCCACAGATGGCTCTAACTAATAAAAGCCAAGCCGGAACATCAAATACATTTTTATAGGCAGGCATTTCTCCTGTGCCTCCAAATCTTCCAAACCAGCCAAAGATGGCTCCATGAACAGCTGCCATGGCAGCAATTTCCCTGTTTTTCTCTTCACTATACACATTGGGTGTTGTGCAGCCGATATTGTTATAGTCAACCAATCCGGAAGAGAAATTTTTATTATCGGTAACAAAATCTGTCCATGGTCCCTCCTGCAATACTAAATCTGGCATCAACTCTTTTGCATCATTCCGTTTTTGCATATCCTCAATCCAATCGTTATAAATATGCCATGGCTCAACCATAAATTTTGCATTTGGATATAAATCCTTAACTCTCTTATATAGTGTCTTGTAGAACATTGCTCTGCCATCGCTGTAAGTATTATAATCATGAACTGTGCCCGGACATATATCACCACTATCCTCTCCACGCCAAAAGCTAAGAGTTATTTGTTTCCCTCCAAGAGCCTGAGCTTTATCGTAGAAATCGCCCTCCAATTGAGGCACATCCCAGGCAATGCCGCCAAAAAGGAAATTCTTGTTGGGACGTTCTATCTCTTTTATCCGTTCTATTATTTTTTCCACAACAACATCTATAACCTTTTGCTGCTGAAAATCTGGCAATACTGTAAACGATTGTGATTCAGTGGTCCATCCTGATGCTAAATTATCAGGGAAAGGCAGTGAGGCATCCTTTAAAGCACAAAACTCAGAGATTTTTTCTTGCTCCTCTTTAGTATAAGCTTTTCTTCTATCCACCTTTCGTGTATATGTCATATATTCAGGCGATTCAAGATAAAAATATATATCATGAGCCTCTGTTTCATTCTCCATGCCATAGGAGTAGAAAATATAATCATACCCCATTTGCTTAGCAAACTTCAAATTATCGGACGCTTTGCCATTCCATGTTATACCATAGAAATTTCTAAAATCAGAGTCTTTATTCTTTCTATTAAATATTGAGGTTTCATTGCCTTCAACAATAATTTCACAGTATAAATTTGTAGATATAAATGAAAATAATGATATTAAGCTTATTATAAAGGGTCTCATTTTATTGACAAATTAGGTTGTTGAAGATTTATTTATACAGCAAAACAGAATATTTTTAATTATTCCTACTTTAACTGATTATAAAAATATCAAATCATAATAAAACAATCAACAATCTGATATCTAATATTATATACTGATGATTAAAAAATAATTTAACAGCATTTTTTATTAAAAACTATGAGATAATCAAAAATATATTTTTATATTTAGCATAATTATTTGAGAGTAAAGCAGTATCATATTTATCCAACAATATATATTACATCAAAATCTATCATTCATTAAATAGGGACATATTTAACCTTTTCAATATTTCATCACAATAATACATTAATACCCACAAATGGGTTTTTCTTCTATTTTCTTCATTTTAACAATTACTGTCATCCTTAATTTTGAGAAAACATAAAAACATTTTTTAATGTCAATTTTCAAAAGAAAAATTTTCATCAGTCATTTCTATGTTTTTTACTGCCTTTTAATCAAAAAGACTGATTAAAAATCAATTATCGAAGATTAAAATTTTCTTAAGGCAAATGAAAAAGAATTTTTTGATAATAATAATTGAAAAAACGAAATTTTTAATTTAATAAAATCTTTTATACCCTTGAATATCAATATTATACACTCCATTTCCTATTTAAGAAAAATATTTTGTGTCAAAATTTACAATAATGATGTTTTTTAGGGCTTAAAAAGGGTGGGTAAATATTTATTTTAGTTGATATAAAATACGCACAAAATTGATTTAAATACTTATCTCCTATTAATTTTTTTCAATATAATATTTTAAATAGGGAAACTAAATTATTGAATGTTAGAAAGTGAATAATATATTATTCTAAATATAAAATGACAAATTTCCTTTAATTAGTGAGAGTTAGAAAATTACCGGTCCTAATGTTAAAATTAAAATATTACAAAAAAATTATTCTTTTTATTTTGGTTTATGTTATAAACAAGTTTGCATTTACAACATAATAATACAATGAATAAGCTTCGAAGTTGGCATATTACTATTATTTAATTAGCGAATAAAAAAAATTTTAGCATTATTAAATATATTATCCATTTATCAATATTTTGGTGAATATCACTGAGATGCAGAATAATGGGAATATAATTTTAAAAAAAGAGATTAAAAATAAAAATTTACAAAACAATGGAAGACATTAAAATTTCTGAACAGAAAAGCCTTGAGATCATTACATCTATGATACAGGATACAAAAACAAAAATTGAAAAAAACAGTGGACTCCCTTTCCTAACATGGGGATATACAACGGTTATAGTATCTATTCTTGAATTTTTCGTAGAAAACCAGGGATTAAACCCGAATCTAAAATGGGGATGGTGGTTAATACCGATCATTGGATGGCTTTTGATGATTCCACAGTTAAAGAAAAGAAAAAAAGAGAATTTGCCTTCAAATTTTATAGATAGGGCTATAAACTTAGTATGGATTATTGTCTCTATTGCAACATTATTTGCATTACCTATCTCAATTTTTGGACGTACAAGCATCTTATTTACTATGACTTTATTTATGGGAATAGGAACAGCATTAACAGGAGGATTGTTGAAATTCAGACTTCTTATTATAAGCGGGTTCATAGGAATAATTGGTTCTTTGGCATTTTCTTTACCTTTGCATTTGGAATATCGTGGGTTGCCTATATTGTTTTTTGCTGCAATATTTGCCCTTATGATGATAGTTCCAGGCCATATTCTAAATTATAAAACAAATAAATAATGTTTAAAGAGCTAAACCCTCTTCTTCATTCGGAACTTAGGCTTGCTATAATGTCAATTTTACTTGGAGTTGAAGATGCTGATTTTGTTTTTATTAAAGAACAAACAAAAGCTACATCAGGAAATCTAAGTGTACAGATTGATAAGTTGTCTACAGCCGGATATATTGAAGTAGAAAAGAAATTTAAAGGAAAGATGCCTTGCACTGTTTGTCGAATAACAGACATCGGTAGAAAAGCTTTCGAAGATTATGTAGAAGCATTGAAAAGTTATATTAATATACAATAATGTATTTAAAATCTTATGAGGCCATTTCACTCAAATGAAATGACCTCTTTTTTATAAATTTTAGTTATGAGACTATCAATAATTGCATATATTTATAATTTGTTAGTTAATTGCTGAATAAGTTTTTTACAACAGAAATAGCTCAATACCTAAGTGATGATGGTAAAAAGGCAGGAGGGTTTAAATATTGAATATGTACAAAAGCATTAAAAATAGATTATATGCTGATAAAAAAATTTTTATTGTTAATCTCATTTCTTTCTCTCTTTAATTTAATGTATTCTCAAAAAGAAAATTGTTCAATTAATTGGGATCAAGAGACTGCTAAAAAAGTATGTGATGGCGTTTATGGAAGGATTAAAAAGTTAAATACAGGTGATTTTGCATTGGTTTATTCAAAGGGTAATTCAGTATACTTTAGAAAAAGCAAAGATAAATGTATAACTTGGAGTGATGAGGTTTTCGTTGATGGTAATAATAAAAATTACAATTATACCAATTCCGAACTTATTCAATTAAGTAACGGCACTCTTTTTTACTGCTGGAATGGTCGTGTAGTAAATCAAGGTGGTAATGATAATTACCTGATTATGTATTCTCTTTCTTATGATTATGGAAATAGCTGGGAAAAAAGCAAGATCATTTATGAGGGTGGCAACAGCTTTGAGAATGGTTGTTGGGAACCTTGTGCTTTAGAACTGCCTAATGGAACAATACAGGTTTATTTTGCCAATGAAGCTCCATATATTAATTCAAATGAGCAGGAGATTACAATGATTGAGAGCAAAGACAAATGTAAGACTTGGAATAAGCCTGTTACTGTTTCCTTTAGAGAAAAACACAGAGATGGAATGCCTGTTGCAATATATCTAAAAGAGAGCAAAACAATAGCTTTGGCTATTGAGGATAACGGTATTGATGGACTATTTAAACCAGCTGTGATTTCAATAAAGCCTGATTGGACTGATCTTCCAATTGATGGTGAGAGAAATGAAAGAGAAGTTTGTTTGAAAAATGAGAATAAATTAAAAAGTGATGTTTATGCCGGGGCACCTTATATAATAAAAATACCAAACAACAGAACTCTTTTGAGCTTTCAATCTACAGAGAACAGAGAGGGTGAAAATGAAAAATTTGCCATTATGCAGGTTTATATAGGTGACTCAAATTGTCATAATTTCTGCAATAAAACTACCCCATTTGAAAATATACCAAAAAATGGCAGTGCACTTTGGAATTCACTTTGTCTTATTGACAACAATACAGTTATTGCAGTTTCTTCGTTTTCTAAAAATCATAATGGAGATGGCGTTTGGACGGTAAGGGGAAATATTGGGGGGAAATGAAGAAATTGACAATGAAATGATAATGATTAATATAAATAAATGCACCTCTCATTTAAAAGATAATAAAGGATAAAAAAAGAGTATTTAAAAAAATGCAGAAATATTACCCTCTATTAAATATCATAGTTTAAAGGATTCCACTTTCCATCATCTGATTTGACATCAACTTTTATTGAAGAATTTTTTTTCAATAATTCCTCGATAAATTCTTTTTCACGTATTGGAGAGATAAGAGCAATAAGTTCTTCCCTCCTTTTTTGACGATAAACAGCCAATCTTTTAAGAGAAGAGGCTGGAGAGGATAATGGATTATAAGATCTGCGGATAGAACTAATCTGATCTATAGGAATAGAATCCATTGTGATAAAGAGGACTTTTATCAAAAGCTTATCGTTTGCTATTTTATATTTTATACTTGCCAAAATAAGAAACACAAATGAAACGATAGATAAGGGAATTGCTAAAGTATAAAGGTTGCCATGCTTATAGTTGGGTACAAAGGTCAACAAAACTACAAAAAGAATAAATAGGATTATAAGCACGCTAATTCTTGAGCGATATATATTGTTGTGTTTTTCTATTGCCATAATTATTAGTTTTTTGAAATAGTAATATTCAATAAATTTATTGAAATATGCAAGCTATTATCTTTGGAAAGTAATTTTTTTAAAGTTTTCATGCAATAACAATTTAAGTGTTAATGGAAAGATAAAGTTTCAATTAATATTTTCTAACTATTAACATTGTGTTATTATTGCAATACTATTTAATAAAAGTATATTTAACACTGCAAAAAACAGTAATATGTATAACATCATCAGTAAAAATGATAATCTTAAGATGAATATGAATGCATATTTTTGTTGTTGGATAAAGAATTTTAAAGTGTGTAATAAGTAAAAAACAAATATTTAATTATAATGAATCTATTACGAAAATTAAGAACTATTGTTGCCATTATTTTCTTTTTAGGCATCACACTTCTATTTTTGGATTTTACCGGAATAGTACATTCATACCTTGGATGGATGGCAAAAATTCAATTTCTTCCCGCCTTGTTGGCAGTAAATTTTATTATAGTCGGAGCACTAATTGCTTTAACTTTAGTTTTTGGCAGGATATATTGTTCTGTTATTTGCCCTTTAGGGATATTTCAAGATGTTATATCTCATATTTCTGTAAAAAGGAAGAAAAATAAGTATAGTTATTCTAAAGCTATCTCGTGGTTAAGATATTCTATTCTTTTATTATTTATTATAGCGTTGGTAGCAGGATTAAACTCTCTTGTTGCACTATTAGCTCCATATAGTTCTTATGGAAGAATCGTGTCAAACCTTTTTGCTCCTATCTATCAGGGTTTAAACAATGTTTTAGCTTTTATATCTGAAAGAGCTGACAATTATCTTTTTTATTCTAAAGAAATATGGATTAAGAGTCTTTCAACATTTATTATTTCAATAGCAACATTTGTAGTAATCTTAGTTTTAGCTTGGAAAAACGGGAGAAGCTATTGTAACACAATCTGTCCTGTTGGTACTGTTTTAGGATTTATCTCAAAATATTCTTTTTTAAAAATACATATAGACACTGATAAATGTAATTATTGTGGGCTTTGTGCAAGAAATTGTAAAGCATCGTGCATTAATCCTAAAGAGCATAAGATTGATTATTCAAGATGTGTTGACTGTTTTGATTGTATCGATAAATGTAAACAAGGTGCTATCAGTTTTGGATATAAAAAACAAAAAAATGATATCCATTTAGAAAAGGATGATAAAGTAGATAATTCAAGAAGAAACGTAATGACAGCTTCTGCCCTTGTTCTTGCAACTTCTGTACTTAAAGCTCAGGAAAAGAAGGTTGATGGTGGATTGGCTTTTATAGAGGACAAAAAAGTTCCTAAAAGAAACAATAGATTGGTTCCGCCGGGAGCTAAAAGTATAAGACACTTTTCACAACATTGCACAGCTTGTCAATTGTGTGTATCTGTTTGTCCAAATGATGTATTGAGACCATCAACAAATCTACAGAATTTTATGCAGCCGGAACTTTCTTATGAAAAAGGCTATTGCAGACCTGAATGTAATAAGTGTTCTGAAGTTTGTCCGGCAGGAGCAATAGAACCTTTAACAATAGAGGATAAATCGTCTACTCAAATAGGTCATGCAGTATGGGTAGAAAAGAATTGTGTTGTTTTAAAAGATGGAGTAAGTTGTGGAAACTGTGCAGACCATTGTCCAACAGGTTCAATAACTATGGTAGAGAAAGAGGAAGGAAATCCTGATTCTCCAAAAATTCCAATAATAAATGTAGAAACATGTATAGGATGCGGAGCGTGTGAGAATCTTTGTCCTGCCCGTCCTTTCAGTGCAATTTATGTTGAGGGTCACTTAATGCATAAAACAATTTAAATCTAATTAGTTATGTCTGAAAAAAACAAATTATATAGAAGAGATTTTCTTAAAGTGCTTGGAGGAGCGGTTGCTGCTACTTCCACTTTGGCAGGATGTACATATAATAAAGAAAAAACAAGAGGAGGAAACACACAGCAGGAAGTGCCAACTGATAAAATGTCTTATAGGACGTTGAAGAAAACGGGCGAGAAAGTTTCAATTCTTGGTTATGGATGCATGAGATGGCCGACATTGCCGACTCCTGCCCCTGATGGGAATGTAATTGATCAAGAGGCTGTAAATGAGCTTATAGATTATGCCTTTGAACATGGTGTAAACTATTATGATACATCACCCGCTTATATGCAGGGATGGTCTGAAAGGGCAACAGGAATAGCATTGAAAAGACATCCTCGTGATAAATATTTTATTGCCACAAAACTATCTAATTTCTCACCAGATACATGGAGCAGGGAAAAGTCAATAGAGATGTACAATAATTCTTTAAAATATCTTCAAACAGACTATATTGATTTCCTTCTACTTCATGGAATTGGTATGGGTGGAATGGATGCCTTAAAGAAAAGATATCTTGACAATGGTATTCTTGATTTTCTTGTAGAGGAAAGAAAAGCAGGCAGAATAAAGAATCTTGGATTTTCATATCATGGAGATATTGAGGTGTTTGACTATTTGTTGTCTCTTCATGATACATATAAATGGGATTTTGTACAAATTCAATTAAATTATGTTGATTGGGACCATGCAAAGGAAATTAATGACAGAAACACAAATGCATCTTATCTATATCCGGAATTGGAGAAAAGAGGGATTCAGGTTGTAATCATGGAACCTTTACTTGGTGGCAGATTGTCTAAACTTCCTGATTATCTTGCCTCAAGACTTCAGAAAAAAAGACCTCAGGATAGTGTTGCTTCTTGGGCATTTAGATATGCTGCCTCTTATCCGGAAGTATTGACTGTGCTTAGTGGAATGACTTATATGGAACATCTTCAGGATAATATAAGGACATATTCTCCTCTTGAGTCTATAAATGAGGAGGAAAATTCTCTTCTTGAAGATACGGCAAGACTAATGCTTACATATTCTTTGATTCCATGTACAGGATGTCAATATTGCATGCCTTGTCCTTATGGTTTGGATATACCCGCTATATTCCTTCATTATAATAAATGTATATGTGAAGAAAAGATTTCTAAAAGCAGAAATGATGAGAATTACAAAAAAGCCAGACAGGCATTTTTGGTCGGTTATGACAGAAGCGTGCCAAAATTAAGACAGGCAAATCATTGCATTGGTTGTAATCAATGTTCTGTGCATTGCCCTCAGGCAATTAAGATACCGGAACAACTGAATCTTATTGATGATTATATAGAAAAACTGAAACAAAATACTTTGTAGAATATTTACATTAAAAAACAGATGGCAGGGAAATATTTCTCTGCCATCTGTTTTTTTAATGTAACTTTTGAGGGGTGTTTCAACTTTGGATAAGTTATGTTTTTTTTAAGATATAAGTTTCTTCATTTTTGCAAAATCTTCTTTTCGGCCAAAAACAACTAAAACGTCACCCTCATTAATAATTGTTTGTGGAGAGATGTCGGATATAACCTTTAATACATTGTTTTTATTTCCAAACATATTCAATTGGAATGTGGGGCGCAAAACAGAAACAAGCTTCATCTTGAAATTATCTTCAAGCTTTAAAGATTCTATATTATTGCCCAAAAAGACCTTTGGAGCTTTGAATTCATAAATACGATAGGAGTCATCAACAGGAAAAAGAGCTTCAATCTTTGAAGAGCTAACATCAAAACTATACATTTCAGCAGCAAATTCACTTGGCTTCATAATGCAGTCTATTCCAATAGCTTCAAGAATGGCAGTTTCAACTCTTGAATTTGTTCTCGCAAAGATTCTTTTAGCTCCCAATTGTTTTACATAGGCGACAGCTTCTATTGAAGTGCTCAACACATCACCTATAGCAACAATTACGACATCAACTTCTTTAATAGGCAAAGAACTTAAGGCATGAAATTCACTGACGTCCATACAAATTGTGCTGGACATATCATTTTTATATTCTTCAACTCTTGAAAGATTTGAATCAACACCAATAACTTCATCTCCCTGTTCTGTAAGTAACTTGGCCATTGTATAGCCTAAATTACCTAAACCAATAATTATGAATTTCATTTATATATAATTTTTTTATAACCGTTACCTCTAAGGTACAAATGCGCCATTTATATACCTTTATTTAAGATATAGTTAACCAACAGCTATATAGGCTTTAGGATAAGTAAAATCATTTTCATTGCTGTTTCTCACTAAGCTATCCAAAATAACAAGCAACCCTACTCTTCCACAGAACATAAGAACAATAAGAACTATTCTACTTGGATCAGATAACTGAGGAGTCACATCCATGCTTAATCCACAGGTTGAAATTGCAGATAAAACTTCAAAAACTATATCACGAAAGTTAATTTGCGGGTCGAAATAAGCAACAATAAATGTTCCTATAGATGTGAGCAGCATTGAAATAAAAATTAAAGCGGATGCTCGTAGTATTGAAGATGGCTCAATTGTTCTATCTCCAATTATTACTTTATCTCTACCTCTCATAATATTCCAAATACTAATCATAGAGAGTCCGAATGTTGTAGTCTTTATTCCCCCTCCCGTGGAAAGAGGACCTCCTCCAATCCACATTAAAAACATTGTTAATAATACTGACAATGGAGCCATTGATGACATTGAATAACAATTGAATCCTCCTGACCTTGGTGTAGTGGCAAGAAACAATAGAGTTGTCAATTTGCCTTTAACATCAAGGGTTTTAAACATTGAAGAAGATTCTAAAAAATAGAAAATGGCCATACCACCAAAAACAAGAATTATAGTCATCCATACGGCAATTTTTGTATTTAATGTAAACAAATTGGCTCTGTGGATATATTTTTTTCTTAATCCGAATTTCTTGAAAATGTTTTGAAGGATATAGTATAAGCCGAATCTTATATTATTCAAGATTGGAAAACCTATGCTTCCGAGCATTACTATTATTGATATAGCAAAAAGGAAATCCCAATTGTATTTGATAAATGGAGTGTTTAAACCATCAGGCATTGTAGAGAATCCGGCATTACAAAAAGCAGAAATAGAATGAAAAATTGCTCTCTTAAAAGGAAACAATATGGGATTGGCAGCTGCCTCATAAAGCCATATTGCACCAATTATTTCTATAGTAAATGTTGTTAGAAATATTAGCCTCATTAATTTAAAGACATCATTAAAATTGTTTTGATTGAACATATCTTTTATCAAAACATTGGTTTTAATGGTTGTTTTGCCCATAGCCAAAAGACTGAACAATGTTGTAAAAGTTATTACTCCAAGACCTCCAATTTGAATAAGTATGAGCATAATAAAGCGTCCTGTATCTGTAAATGTGTCGGCAATATTTACCACTGTCAATCCTGTAATACAAACACAACTTGTTGATGTAAAGAGTGAATCTATATAACTGATTGGGTGTTGAAGAGAATGTGGAAGAATAAGAAGCCATGAACCAATTAGAATAAATGAGAGGAAACTACCTGCAAATAAACGAGCTGGCTGAAGCTTTGTATTTGCAAATCGCATAATAGCTCCTGAGGCATGGAAAATAGAAAGAAGAAAAAGAAGAATATATAATATATTATATTCTGTTATCCATTTGAGAGAATCTATTGCAGCTATTCTATGAGGTTTTATAATAAAATAAAGAATAGATGAAACCAATAAAAAAGAGTGGATAAAAATGTCAAGCTTTCCTGCTTTTGAAAAATGTTTTTGAGAATGATTTTGTACAAGAAAATAAAATATGCCTCCCAGTGATAAAACAAAAAGCGATAGATTATAAAAATCATAAAACTTATATTTAATACCGGGAGTCAAATCATATCCAAGATGAATCAGCATAAGTGCTATAACCGCTATACTGTCAATGAATAAAATCAAAGATAAAGCTTTCCCAAAAACTTCTTCCAATGAGTTAGTTAGAAGTCTATATCTTAATAGGAAAGATTTAATTCGTGTCCTCATTTAATGTATGGTATAAAAGGTTATTTTCTTATTTTGGAAGGATTTTTAGCCATAAAATCTTTCCATCCTGAATAACTCTTGGTGATTGATGGCCGAGAGCTTTGATAATAATGACAAAGAGCGGCAGCTAAAGCATCTGTGGCATCAAACTGAGCAGGCATTTTGTCTTGTTCTATCTTAAGTATTTTTTGAATCATTCCACTAACTTGTTCTTTAGAAGCAGCTCCATTGCCAGTTATTGCCATTTTTATTTTTAATGGAGCATATTCAGTAACAGGCAAGTCTCTTCCTAAAGCAGCAGCCATTGCTACACCTTGTGCCCGGCCAAGTTTTAACATAGACTGAACATTTTTGCCAAAAAAAGGTGCTTCAATAGACAATTCATCAGGGTGAAATTCATCTATAAGCATAGTAATACGTTCATAAATGCGCTTTAACCGAAGGTAATGATCATCTATCTTATTTAATTGAATCACACCCATGGTAAGAAGGGATGGCTTGTTATTTATAATTTGGATTAATCCATAACCCATAAAGTTTGTGCCGGGATCAATTCCTAAAATAATTTTTTCACCCTTAATCACAGTTCTACCTCCTCCATGATAGTAGAGAATCCAAGGACTTTATCTCCAAACTGATTTACAAGAATTTCATTAAGAGAATCTCCTGTTGAATCATACCAATTGTCCAAATGTTCAGGTTCTTTAACCTCAAACTGAAGAGCAATACTTGAGCTTTCAGCATTTTCGGTAAGTATCTTTACCAAACGAGGTCTTGTAAGTTCACCTGTTTCAATAGCTTTAACAACATAGATTTGTTTAACAAAGTCTATAAACTCCTCAATGCTTGCATTGTCAACGCTGAATGTTGTATTGAAAATTATCATAATGATTTTATATTAATTAAGAATAATACAAAAATAGGGAATAAAATCGAGAAAAAATTCTCAATTTTTTTATCAGATTAACATATCATTGTTTTAATAGGTTTAAATCTCTTATATATAATGAGAAATAACACAACATATAAAAAAACAAATGTTTTGTATATGTGTTTATTAATTAGATATTGAACTTTAAATATTGGAAATATGAAAACGGTAAATTTATTAGTAGGATTTGCAGTTGGTGCAGTGACAGGAGCTGCATTAGGTCTTCTTTTTGCTCCCGATAGTGGTGATAGGACAAGAAGAAAAATTGTGTATGTTGTAAAGAAAAATAACCGAAACGCAAAAAATAAGCTTCATGATTATCGTGAAGCGATTGACAAACTTATACATCACTACGAGAAAGGTAATATCTCTGAAAAGCAGATAGATCAATTGCTTGACAATGCCTATATTGAAGCTGTAA
This sequence comes from Bacteroidales bacterium, assembly GCA_030539115.1. Taxonomy (GTDB): domain Bacteria; phylum Bacteroidota; class Bacteroidia; order Bacteroidales; family JAUNSR01; genus JAUNSR01. Next base: position 26,433 of record JAUNSR010000007.1, on the reverse strand, counting down.
GTGATGAAGATATTGATTAAGTACTTTAATTTATATATGAGACCTTAGTATTTAAGCAAAGGCTGTTATTTTATTTATAACAGCCTTTTTATTTGATAATTATTCTTTAATGCTATAGTTTTTAAGTGAGCGGTAGTGATTTATAAAGATTTATTTGTGAATATGTCGTTTGATTTTATGAGTCGGTGTTTTTTCAAAAGGTTGATGAACCAATTCCAGCTTGGAAATCTGAGAATACTTATTTAAATGGCTGTTTAAATTGTTTCGCATCTCTTTTAAATATTGTGATATTTGATTATGCACATCAGCAGAATGATATTTGGCTGACTCTTTTAAAAAACCATATTTTTTTGAAAGTTCATCAATATTTAAATAAACTTTGGCAAGGATCTTTCCTTTTACCTCATAGACAAGTGATTCTATTACACCTTCCATTTTGTTGATTATAGATTCTATCTCTTCTGGATAAATATTTTCACCGCTTGGACCAAGAATCATTGTTTTTGAACGTCCTCTAAGATATAAATTACCATTTTCCATTTGAGCTAAATCACCTGTATGGAACCAACTGCCGGAGGTGAGAACATTAGATGTCAAAACAGGATCTTTATAATAACCTTTCATCGTGCCATTCCATTTAACCACGATTTCACCTACATCTTGTTTATAATCAGAACGGACAACTCTATACTCCAATCCATTTAATGGCTTACCTACTGATTGAAACTTTACTTTACCTACCTTTGAAGCAAATATTAAAGAAGACGTCTCTGTTAAACCATATCCACATGAATATGGAAAAGCAGCATCTCTAAGAAAGCGTTCCACTTTAGGATTTAGTGCAGCACCTCCCACCCCAAGGAATCTTAATCTTCCTCCAAAGGCTTTTTTTAATTTCTTACCGGCTTTTTTATTCAAAATATACCTTACAGGCCAAATATTATATGCATATTTTATAAATTTTTTCTTATTAATTACAGGTATAATTTTGGAGAAATATATTTTTTCCATTATTAATGGCACTGTAAGAATCATTGTAGGACGTACTTGCTGCATTGTTTCCAATAAAACAGAGGGAATGGGCGGTTTATTATTATAAAAGATGGATGCCCCTTGGCTTATAGGAAGTATCATTCCCAAGACATTTTCATAAACATGAGACAAAGGTAAAAGCGAAAGAAATATATCTGAAGACACAACATCCTGAACTATAAGAACTTTCTGGATTTCATAACAAAGATTTTCATTAGTAAGCATCACACCTTTTGGATTGCCGGTGGTGCCGGAGGTATAAATAATATTGGCAACATCTTCAGATAGTATTTCTTCTGTTTCAAAATCTGTGTACTCTTTTTTCTCAGGTACATCAAGAATATTAGTATTATTATGCCTCATTATTGAGGGTTCCATAATAATTATTAATCCGCCAAATTCCAGTTTGTCTTTATGTTTTATATAATATTTTTTTGAGATAAATAAAAGCTTTGCATCTGAATGCTTTAATACATGATTTATCTCTCTTATAGAAAAATCAGGCAATATTGACACTACGACAGCTCCCATACATACAATACCCCAGAAAGCATTTACCCAATTGATTGAATTTTCACTCAAAATGGCAGCCTTTTCAGTCTTCATAATTCCATTTTGAGCCATCCAAAAACCTATTTTTTTACTATTCTGAAGCAGTTGTTCATAAGTAATACCTGAATGTAAATTATCTTTTAGTGCAATTTTAGAACTATAGCGCTCTACGCTTTTTTCTAATATATTTTTAAGTGTATAAGCTTTAGACATATAAATATTATTTTTTATATTCTTTAAAATATTTAAGTTTAGCCTCAGTAGATAATGATGGAATTACAGAAAGAGCATCAAGTTTGTTTTGATAATATTTTTGAATATCCTCCCAATGAGCATAAGGCGTTATATTTGAATTAACAGGAAAGCTAACCTCTTTTTCATTAAGCAGCATTTTTACAATTATCTCTCCATCATTATTGCTATAAAAAATCCACATAATATTTGCAGCCATAGGAGCTATCTCAAAATCTTTCCAAACATTGCTTACATTATTAATATCCATAGTTTTGGCAGAAGCAATGTTAATATCAAGAAAAGCTGCAAATGGTATGATTGTTTCAGCATGCGCAAATCTAAAGTCTGCACTGACTCCACCATCAACAATGGAATTATATGAAGTAATCAGAAAATCTTCTAATAACGGGAAAGAAATGTCTGTCTGAAGACCATACTCTCCCGGCCAAGGTCCTTTTTCCATATATTCCTTAACATTCTGAGTATTCCATAATAAATATTCCTCTTCACCTGTAAAGAAGTCTTTTAGTGAAATCTTTTCATCTGTGTTAGGTAGTATTGCATTTATTTTAAAAAGGGCATGAAGAAACTGAGGGGCTTTGTTTATGGTACTTACATACTCTGGAAGAAAGAACTTATATAATAACCGAGTATTTCCCAAAATCGAGTCTGAATAACTATTATATATGTTTTTCCATGTTCCATGTTTCTTAAATTTCAGATATTCTAAATTAACATCAAAAAAATTCAATACTACATTGTCTTTCTTTACAATTTCAGTGTTGATTTTAATACTGTCTTTTTTATTTTTAAATACATCAATAAACGCATCCATAGTTTTTACACATCTTTCAGCGGAATCGCTTTGCACGTATATAGCTTCATCAAAAACATGAATATAGTTTTTAATCATTCTTGAAGCAATTCCTTGTATCTCGGCAACACCTACATGACTTAAAAGGCCCCATTTATTATTAAATTTATTAATTATATGCTCTAATGAAGTCTTTAGTTGAGATCCTGTAAGAGTTATCATTGATTTTTTTTCAGCATCTGATAAAACCTCAATCAATTCATCAATATATTTGGATTCTATTGGATAACGGGAACCATGTCTGCAAACAAAGTTTATATAAAAAGGCACGAAACTTTCAGGTGCCGGTGTATATTTCTGTTCTTTATAAACATAAGGCATATCAGTTCCATTCATTCTTAAATCTTTTTCATTGCATGCCGACAACATAAGAAGGAGAATTAAAGTTATTATTGTTATAAACCTGCTTTTCATCTATATAATCTATTTTTAACACCGAGATGCAAATGCGCCATTTAAATACCTTTTATATGGCATATGTTATTGGATAAGCTATGACGGTTTTATTTGTTTATAATTTATCATTCAGCTTATATTAACTTAACAAATGGCTTGGAAATAGGTTGGAAATTGACTATTTCTTTATAAACCAACCACAATAAATAACAAAAAAAGAGATAATAATCTGCATTTGAGAAAATGCATAAATTTATGGTACAATTAAAATAAAATATATACTAAAAATTTTTATTTAAATAAGCCTATTCGCATTTAACTTTTAAATACTTCAGGTATTTATCTCATAAGTATTGTCTATAAAAAGAAGAATATTCTTGCTTTTATAGTAAAACTTGATTTATATTTGTAAAACAAATCGATAGATATATCATTTTGAAAGCCTGCAAAAAGAGTTTTTGTATGACTTTTATAAATCACTTACCTATTCCCTTTGTTAAATAATGGTCTTTCAATTAATTATATATTGGAGACATTTTTATTGGAAATATTGGAAATATTGGAATAAGCCCAAGTGGCGAAATAGGTAGACGCGCTAGTTTCAGGTACTAGTGTCCGAAAGGATGTGCAGGTTCGAGCCCTGTTTTGGGTACTTTTATTTAATTTGCGAAGGTGATGGAATAGGTAGACATGCTACTTTGAGGGGGTAGTGCCGGTTGCGGTGTGGGAGTTCGAATCTCCTCCTTCGTACTAATAGTTTTGAGTTACATAGCTTTATATAACTCATTTTTTATTTTACCTATTGAACGAATTATTAAAAAAATAAGCGACTTATGAATTTGCCTTGAAAATTTGCTAATGATTTGACGACAGTCTTGATTTCTACATGTTGCAACGATTTGCTACGCTATCAAATAATTCGTGACCGATGAGAGTATTGGTTTGAGCATCTGCTTATATCATGAAACTTCCACAATTGAAATTTACTCAGTGAAGAAAAACATTTTGAAAGTGGAGCTAACACATATATCTTAAACAGAGAAATAGCAAAATCCAATTCTAATGGGATTATTATTTCTAAAGATAAAAAGGAAATTAGAAAATAATCCTATTCCAATAATCGCTAATCAATATACAAACAGGAACGACTTTGTCTTATACAAAGTTGTTCCGTTTGTATGGAATTTAATAATGATATATTAAATCAATCAAAATTCGATAACTTTACTTCACTGGGAACAACTCCAAATTGTCTTTTAAATGCAATCGTAAAATGGGAACGATTATGAAATCCGACACTCCAACATATTTCACTTATATTGCCCACTCCTTGTTTCAATAAGTCGTAAGCCTTATCTAATCGACGGGTTGTAAGCCATTGTTCAGGAGACATATTGCTAAATTTCGCAAAATCACGTTTAAACGTAGCAAGACTACGGCCCGTATAAAGTGCAAATTCTTTCAATGTCATATCGTTTGTGAAATTCTGCTCCATGAAGTCTGCAAGATTGATTTTCCATGTATCCACAAAATCGAACAGAGTAGGACAAAACCTATTATCCATTCCTACAAGTGCAGATATTGCCCGGTTTACAATATCTTCAGAAAACCCTTCAGGGGCAGACAAGGTTTTATCCAAATAAGGGACAAGATTCCTATAGATTGATTCAGTCTCTGACGTATGCGGTATAATGAAAGCGGACTCTTCTATTCGTCGTTTCTCTCGTATTCTGCAAATTTCCTCTTTATGTTCCCTAACGTATTTACGCAAAGTGTCATTCTTGAGCAGGATGTTGATCGATTTCCATGCTTTGCCATTATAAGACGTTTTGTGAAGTAACACCTTATGGTCTCTGCGTAAAAAAACAAATTGTCCCGGTTTGACATCCATTGCTGTAGTACCGAATTCCACATGCATGATACCCTCGTAAATAAACAAGAGCACATGATGCGGCATACGAAATTCATTTAACCAATCATCATTCAGAAAGCAACTGAATACGATTCTGTTATCCAGATTGTGTAGTCTGTCTTCAAGCATTACAGTGTTTCAAGCAATTTTATAAGTCTTTCAGCATGTTCTACTGATAACTTCTTTTGATTCTCTATCAATTCCGGAGTGGTACGGTTGCCATAGCTAACACCTCCAGTGTAAATATAACCGGCATACTCCATTCCACAAAGGTTACATGTAGCTATAAAACAGGGAATGAACTCATCAATTGAATAGCCCATCGCACCATTTTTTTGATACATGGAAGCAGGAGCACCTGTAGTAAATGAAAGTACCAATTTCTTGCCTTTCAACTTATCACCGGTAGAGCCATGCGAAAACCCATGCTTGAAGGTTTCTTCCATCCATCGTTGCAACAAGGAAGGAGCAGAATACCAGAAGATAGGAAACTCCAGCACAACAATAGCAGCTTTTAGCAAACGAGTTTGTTCTGTTTCTACATCAATCTTGAAGTCGGGATATAAACTATCCAGTCGAACGATTTCTGCAGTTGGCATATTCCGTTCGATGGTTTTAAGAATTGTTTTGTTGGCTACGGATGCGGATAAATCCGTATGACCACTTATCACCAATATATTTTTCATCTTTTTCCTGTATTTTATGCTCCAACACCACCATCAACCTTATAGTCAGCTCCGGTAACAAAGCTTGCTTCATCACTCGCGAGGAATGCAACAACAGCAGCAACTTCTTTCGGTCGTCCAATTCTTCCTAATGGAACAGACTTGATTACAATCTCTTTATGTGCTTTAGCAGCTTCCTCGCTCAATGCTGTTTTCATGTATATAGGCGTTTCAATCGGTCCTACACCAAGAGAATTTACACGAACACCATCTTTTGCCAATTCTTTCGCCCAAGCACGTGTCAAAGTATAAACAGCCGATTTGGATGCCGCATAATTCGCCATTGTTGCGATGGGATTGGTTGTCATGGTTGTCGTGACATTCACAATAGAACCTTTACTTTTCTTGAGAAAAGGTAAGGCTGATTGAGTCAACAGCACCAATGAACGTACATTAATAGAAAAAACCTTATCAAATTCCTCTATTTTCATCGATGATAATGAAGAAACAGGAGCCCAACCTGCATTATTGACGAGAATATCCAGTTGTTCATTGTCGTTGTTAACTGTACAAAAAACGGAGCGGATACCCTCTTCTGTTTCAAGATCGGCTACGATATAACTTATTCTTGCACTATAGCCAGCCGTCTCTTTCAGCGTATCTTCTGTACGACCCACAATGATAACACGAACTCCTTCATCAACTAAGCGATGGGCAATGGCACGTCCAATACCTGTTCCTGCACCAGTCACAAGTGCTGTTTTGTTGTTTAATGACTTGTACATAGTTTACTTGCTATTTATATGGATGTCGGAAAGCAATGTGCCTCCTATTCCTACGTTATCAGATTCATTCTCTGTGATAAAAACATAAAAAGATTGTATCGGCAATCCCGTATTGCGAGCAACAACATCTGTTACTTCCTTAACGAGTTTAGATTTTGTTTCCTTACTCATTTTTATAAGTTCCAATTTAATGACTGGCATAATTTTTACTATCTAAATATTACGACCCAAAGAATACGATTTCTCAGCATAGGAAGTACCGACAACAGCGCCGGCATTCCATAATCCTTTTGCAACGATAATCCCTTCATCTTTCCATTTCAAATATCCAACAAGAGCTTTGTAATAGTCCACAGCATAACTTCCTGTAGCATCCGCAGTATCAGCCATAGCTACAAGGAGGGCACTCTTCTTACTGTACATTTTACTGTTAAGGGCATAAAAGCGGTCGATAGCCATTTTCAATTGAGCAGATAATCCAAAATAATAGATTGGCGATGCAAAAACAACCATATTTGCCTGCTCTATCTGAGGTCGAAGAATGAGCGTAAAATCATCTTTAATGGCACAGTCACCATTTATACCACAATGATCACAAGCCAAACAAGGAGAAAATTTCTGTTTAGCACAATCGAAAGCGAATACTTCATGACCGGAATCCTTTGCACCTTTGATAAACTGCTCGGCCAAATAATTGGAATTACCTTTTTTTCGTGAGCTTCCTGTAAGAACAACAATCTTCATCGTTTTGCTTATTTATTTGATGGATTGAATTGCTTATCATAATTCAGAAGGAATTTCACAAGGTTTGGATTGCGATGTGACCATTGAAAATCGGCAGGTTTATCAAGACAACGAAAACTTTCCATCTCTTCATCTGTCATAGTAAAATCAAACACTTCAAGATTTTGACGCATACGTTCGATATGAACAGACTTAGGAATAGCAATGATACCACGCTGAAGTAAATAACGCAAAGCGATTTGTTGCGGTGTCTTTCCGTACTTGTCTGACAAAGTAGTTATGACTTTATTCGTCATTAGTTCAGGATCGCTTTGTGTCAAAGGGGCCCATGCCATAATTTTAGTGTCATAAGCGTTCATCTCTGCTTCTGAATCCCATTGTTGAGAAAACACATTTGTCTTCAACTGATTGACTGCTGGTTTTATGGAAGCATACTCAGCCATATCCACGAAACGGTCAGGATAGAAATTACTCAGACCGATAGCTCGCACTTTACCGGCAGCTACGGCTTTTTCCATGGCTCTCCATGTGCCAGTGTAATCACTAAATGGCTGATGAATAAGCAAAAGGTCTATATAATCTGTCTTCAATTTTCGGAGGCTGTCTTCAATACTAAAAGCGGTTTTCTCTTCTCCGGCATTAGAAATCCAGACTTTAGTGGTAAGAAATAGTTCATCACGATTCACACCACATTTGTTTATCGCATTACCAACTCCTTCTTCATTATAATAAGCCTGAGCGGTGTCGATTAAACGATAGCCAACACTGATGGCATCCGATACACAACGTTCACACTCTTCGGGTGATACCTGAAAAACGCCATAGCCAAGCTGGGGTATTTCAATTCCATTGTTTAGTTTAATTGTTTGCATATTCTTGATTAGTATTATTTCGCTTGCAAAGATACATGCTATATCACGTTGCGATTTTGCTCAGAAGCTCAAATGCTTTTATTTGAATTCACTAAAACGCAATTAAAATTTTTTATTGCTTCTTGGCTAGCTCGTATGTTTAATTCAGTTCACTTATACTTTCAATATCGTCTGATTCTACGATTCATTTTGCAATAGGTGACCAATATCTTCCCATCACTGCAAACGAATAATCTCTTCATATCATCCGATTGTCGGTAGTGTTGCCTATATTCATGTTTGTCCTTTACTAACAAGAAATATAATGATAATATCTATAATAACGTTTATTTAATAGATACATATGATGTCATATTAATAAAACAAATTAATAAACTTAAAAATGAGCCCGATATGATTGAATGCCTCTATTGTAATATGCCATACATCTCATTCGCAATATAAAAAGAAAGCAATTATAACCTAAACGAAGTTGTAGAAATTATAAAAACCACTTTAAATCGCACACTGTTATTTACTAATTATCAATTATTTATATTATTTTACAATTAATTCTATTTTTCAATTTCATTATTAATAAAACAAAAAAGTTATTATCAAAGGTTCTCAAATCATATAAAAAAAACATTGATTAAAATCAAGTGTTACAAATTAATCTTATAAGTATTTATTTAAGAAAATAGGGAATTTATATTTATTATATCGATATAAATTTATCTCCATATAATTAAATCTTTAACACTAAGATAAAAATGCGTCATGATTTATCCTCTTTGATATCTCAAATTAAATGAATTTTGTCGCTTAATTAATTTATTAGGCAACATAATTTCTAAAGATTGACTTTAATCTTAAACTTAATATAGAATGTTATCTTTATGAATAAAACCAATATAAATAATAAATATCCTGATTGGACCATAAGAATTGCAAGGTGGTTTAATATAATAGTTTTAATTTGCAGCCTTGTTATATTTTTAGTCTTGTCAATTGAAGTTTTAGAGGGATCAAGTTACATCCCAAACAACTGGTATTTAAGGATTCAACTGATAATATGCATAATATTTCTTTTAGACTTTATATATCTTTTTATAATTAGTAATAATAGAAAAAAATATTTACTAAGAAATTTCCTATTCCTTATAGTCTCTATTCCATACATTAATATCACTCATTGGGTTAATATACCTGTTGATCCATTTTATCAAATTCTATTAAAAGCAATAGTATTAATCAGAGGAGGTTATGGATTAGTTATAATGATAACATGGTTTAATCAAAGCAAGATATCAAATCTTCTCTATTCATATATTGCAATTCTTCTTGGATGTACATATTTTGGCAGTTTAGCTTTCTATACTTTAGAAAAAGCGACTAATCCAGGAATAAAAGATTTTTCTGATTCAATATGGTGGGCATGTATGGATGTTACAACTGTTGGCTGCAGTATAGAACCAACAACGCCAGAAGGAAGAATACTTGCTGTTGTCTTGGCAATATTGGGAATGAGCATGTTCCCTATTTTAACTGCCTATATAACAAATAAGTTCCAAAAATCAATTAACAATCATGACCATAAATAAAATTATTCAAATATAGCTGCTGACATCCGCCTCCGAGAATTAAATCATTTAAATAAAAAAGAATCTGAATATTTATTTTGTAAACCTTATCAATTTTCCATTGTTTATAAATTAGATATGATTATTTCGATTTACATCTCATTATCATTATAATATTATGAAAGAATTTAAGAATATTAAAAATGAAAAAAATGATAAAGATAAACTTCCAGCTGATAAACATTATCCTGACCAGCAAATAAGCGAAGAGAATTATGTAATCATTGGAGATGTTGTAGAAACAGATGAGCCACCATTAGGTGGGGTAAAGAAAAATAAGCCTAATTACGTTCTAATAACTACAATTATTGTTGTATTAATTGTCGCTCTATTTTGGGGCATAAAAGGATGTAATGAGCGCTCTTATCAACAAAATTCACCTGAGGCTACTGAGGATATAATCCCATAGCGTAAGCAATAAAGAATTAATTGCGATTTGAGCAAGTTTGTTTTATTTACCGGGGAGATTGAAATACACCAAGCCACCAAGTGTCAAATATCCGGTTGGACACTGGTGGCTTTTTAATTGGATGTTTATGGTAATTTTAATGAGTATTCTTTTTATTGCTGCTTACATACTAATTTCTTTAGAGCACAAAATAAAGATAAACAAAGCAGCCACAGCTCTTGTAACTGGAATGCTGCTTTGGACGATATACATTTTTATTTCTCCCGGAATAGTACCGCAACATCATGAGGAGGCTTTTAAATTTTATCTTTCTGAAAATGATGTTCTAAGGGAGTTGTCTTTAAAAGAACAAACAGTAAGTTTTGTTGAAAATTATCAACTTATAGAACATGTTGGAGATGTTGCAGAAATAGTTTTTTTCCTACTTGGTGCAATGGCTGTAGTTGAACTTATTGATATGCATTGTGGCTTTTCTCTGATTACTGATAGAATTACTACAAGAAACAGGAAAAAACTACTTTGGATTCTCGTTATAATTTCATTTTTTCTTTCTGCCATAATAGACAATTTGACAACAGCAATCGTAATGGTAACTCTTTTAAACAAGATAATTGCAGATAAAAATGAAAGATGGCTCTTTGCAAGCGTTGTTATAATTGCCTCCAACAGCGGAGGCGCCTGGTCTCCCATTGGAGATGTAACTACAATTCTACTCTGGGTCAAAGGCACTGTTACTCCGATTAAACTTATGGAATATGTATTTATTCCAAGTCTTGTATCTGTTATTATTCCTCTTTTAATGGTTTCAAGGTCTCTGCATGGAGAGATTCCTGTTATGACAGATGAGCATAAACATAAAATGCGTCATGATGAAATAATTGATCAAAGAAGAAAAATCACTGTACTTGTTATGGGAATAAGCGGTCTTTTAATGGTTCCAATATTTAAGAATTTCACCAATCTTCCACCCTTTGTTGCAATAATGCTTGTTTTAGGAACACTTTGGATTATTACAGATTTGATGTACAGACGCATTCCGGATAACATACCATTCCATCTAAGAGCAGCGTCATTGATAAAAAGAATTGATTTACCGACTCTTTTATTCTTTATGGGAATATTATTGGCTGTAGCCGCTATTCAAGAAGCCGGAGGTTTACTAGCATTATCTAAATTTCTTGAAACTAAATTCAACAACATATATACAATTAATATTGTCATTGGTTTTCTTTCTGCGATAGTAGATAATGTCCCTTTAGTTGCTGCAGCATTAGGTCTATATCCTTTGGTTGATTCTTCAACACTTTCAACTATATCGGATCCTACGTTTATGGCTTATTTTGTTCCCGATGGGATATATTGGCATTTTCTTACTTATTGTGCCGGTGTCGGAGGCTCTTTATTAATAATAGGATCAGCTGCCGGTGTTGTCGTAATGGGAATAGAGAAGATACATTTTATTTGGTATTTAAAAAAAATATCTCTTATGGCATTGTTGGGATATTTAGGAGGAGCAGCTGCATTTATTTTGGAAGTATTTTTAATTCACGGCCGATTATAGAATCTATTAATAAAATAAATAAAAAATCCCGGTCTTTATTTTGATAGTTATGTAACTATTTAAAATAAAGACCGGGATAATATATTATAAAAAATGGTTAAATAACGCCTTGATCCATCATAGCCTTAGCTACTTTCATAAATCCTGCAATATTTGCACCTTTCACATAATTGACATAGCCTGATTCCTCTTTTCCGTATTTTACGCATTGAGAATGAATATCGCTCATTATCTGTTTTAGTTTGGTATCAACTTCCTCTTTGCTCCAACCAAGTTTAATTGAATTTTGAGTCATTTCCAAACCACTTACTGAAACACCACCTGCATTGGCAGCTTTTCCCGGAGCATAAAGAAGTCCGTTAGATTGGAAAATAGCAATTGCTTCCGGTGTAGAAGGCATATTGGCACCTTCAGATACTGCAAAACAGCCATTGTCAACAAGCATTTGAGCATCTTTTCCATTTATTTCATTCTGAGTTGCACTCGGAAGAGCAATATCACATTTTTCAGCCCAAGGACGTTTTCCTTCGACATACTTAACATTATATTTCTCAGCATATTCTTTAATACGTCCTCTCCAAACATTCTTTAACTCCATGATGTAATCGAGCTTTTCACGGTCAATTCCATCCGGGTCATAGATATATCCGTTACTATCAGACATTGTAATCACCTTTGCTCCAAGCTGAATAAGTTTCTCAACAGTGTATTGAGCAACATTACCTGAACCGGAAACAGCAACTACCTTACCCTTAATGTCCACATTTCTTGTTTCAAGCATTTTCAAAAGGAAGTAAACATTTCCATAACCTGTTGCTTCCGGACGAATTAGAGAACCTCCTCCCTCTAGACTTTTACCTGTGAAAGTACCTGTATTTTCTTGTGCAAGTTTTTTATACATGCCATACATGTAATTAACTTCTCTTCCTCCTACACCTATATCTCCAGCCGGAACGTCCCTTTGCGGTCCAATATGTCTCCACAATTCAAGAACAAAGGCCTGGCAAAAACGCATAATCTCTTCATTGGATTTTCCTTTAGGGCTAAAATCTGAGCCACCTTTGCCGCCACCCATTGGCAGTGTTGTCAATGAGTTTTTAAATGTTTGCTCAAAAGCAAGGAATTTAAGAATTGAAGGATTTACTGAAGAGTGAAAACGAATACCACCTTTGTAAGGGCCTATTGCATTATTATGTTGGATACGATATCCCATATTAGTTCTGACTTTGCCACGATCATCAACCCAATTTACTCTAAAGGAATAAATTCTGTCAGGAATGCATAGTCTTTCAATTAAATTTACTCTATCAAATTCAGGATGCTGATTATAAACATCTTCAATTGATGACAATACCTCTTCTACTGCCTGAAGATACTCCGGTTCATTAGGGAAACGGATTGCTAATGAATCTAAAACCTCTTGTACTTTCATTGTATTTGTGAAATTAAAATAAACATACGGAATTCTAATTTTCAGTTGTTAAAATAAAGAATTTCCCGTTTGTAATAAAATTAATAATTGTTGTTTTAATAAACGTTGTCGCTGTTATTTCCTTATTAAAAATACCTGCTTAGATTTTGCATAATGTTTCATTTTGGCTGATATATCTATCTTTTTACTTAACAAACACACATTTTGCAACCTCAATTCTTATTCTAATTAGAAAACGATGGCAATTTATAATAAAAAACTGTATATACTACTATATAAATAAAATATTTATAATAAAAATTTACATTTTTTTGAATATAGGTGTTTAAATATTCATTTTTGATACTAAAATAAAGTCTTTAATTTCAAAATGTAACATTTCAACTAATTAATAATCATATCTTAAAGTAATTCCGGTAGCTATAAAAGAATATTTTCTATCATTAAATTGAGAATGATGATTTCTTTGAAGAAAATAGTTCATATCAAATGATATTGAATAATTATTTAACAATTTTAATCCCAATGAGGAGGAAGTTGACAGAATTAATGTATTTCCCTTATCTCCCATTGCATAAAATGATAATATATCTTGAGAAGAAACATCTATCCCTTTTTGGTATCCATTAGTTGTAAAAAAATGCAGAAGATTTAGCTTGACATTTAGATTAATCAAATCTTTTAAATGTATTAATGTTTTCAATTCAGCACTATACCCCATCCCAAAATTGTATTTTCTTTCATTAAGATTAAAATATGTTGCCTGAGCAGCTGCCAGAGGGACCACATTTAAATATCCTTCTATTAGATATTTCAAATCTTTGCTATTAAAACAAGACTTATTCTTTTCAAAAACGGTTCCGAGTCCAAAAGATACAGGCTCCGCATACCTCATAAAGGAGACTGAATCATTGCCCATTGTTTGATTATCACTAAATTCAAAATGTTGAAAGATCCCGAAAGCAAAATTTTCATTTGAACTGTTTTTTATAATATTTTTCCAAAGATTGCCTGTAGCAGATACTTTATTAATTATATTAGAGAAATTAGATAAATTTAGATTTAATTGAATTTTAAAATTATCAAATGGTTTGGTTTGTTCTTCATTAAATATATCCCCATAATCAAACCATAATGATGACAATATTTGCACTCTATCATTTTTGTTTTTTATATTACAAGACAAATAATCTTCATTTGACTTCTCTCTATCTATTCTTTCACATTTATGATACAATCTTTTTTGGTATTGAGTAGAAATTCCAAATCCATATTTAATATCAAAAATCTGAGAAAGTGCATAATTTGGCATTCTTTTCTTCTTCCACATTTTCCCTGTTAAGAGTCTGTCTATCCCATTTATGGGAGAAGTGAGTGTTACAAAAAGTTCTCTTGCAATTCGTTCCATACCTGTACTTGAATTATCCACTAAAGATGATGAAATTCTATATAAGGATTCTCCAAGGATAGTTCCTCCATAGCTTGTTGCCAATTGATCATTAATAGATGCAGGCTCTCTTTCAAGATAAAATTCCCATACATAGCTTGCGGCAAAAGCATAAGCAGAAGATGCCCAAACATTCATGCCGTTAACTCTTGCACCTGTATAGTCCATACTTCCATGCAAAGGATGAAGAAGAAGATTTGTACCATATAGATCATTATCCCAAACAGTTGTAAACAAATGATTATAAGCCATAGTCTGACTATTTATATAGGCAAAATCTTCATGTAAGATGTATCTGTCTATTGAAAATATTGCAATATTTGGGATATTAGACATGACAAAGGCTCTCATTGGCCTTGAAATGGTATCAGAATAAACAAAGCCTCTATTAAAGGTGCCAATATTCTGAGCTTTAGAATTAATTGATATAATAATTATCAAAAAAAGAAAATACTTTCTCATCTACTATTTAATACGTTTAAGTCTCAATGCATTAATAATCACTGAAACAGAGCTTAGAAACATACATAAAAGAGCTATAAATGGATTAAGAATATAATCTACTCCAAATACATAAAGTATTCCTGCTGCAATTGGAATCATAAGTACATTATATACAAGAGCAAAAAACAAGTTTTCTTTCATATTTCTATAACTCTTTTTACTCAGATAGAAAAGTTTCTTCAATAATTTTATATCCCTGTTTGGAAGAATAATATCTGCAATATCTGCTGTGATATTTTCAGGAGTGCCAATTGCAATGCCGGCATTAGATTGGGCAATGGCACCTGCATCATTTATTCCGTCACCTATCATCACCACTATTTTATTTTCAAATTGTAGTGATCTAATTTTCCTTGCCCTGTTTGAAGCTATAACATCTGCAAATATTCTTTCTATTCCGAGAAGTTCCCCTAATTTATTAGCTGTAGTAGAGTGTTCTCCGGTAATTATAACAGATTGCTTGTCATTATTCCTTAGATAATCGATTACAGATTTTGCACCATCTGCAAATTCATCATTAACCGCTACAACACCTTCAATAATACCATCAACAGCTATTATAACCGATGTTTTACCCTGTGTGTTTAGTTCAGTCACTATATTTAAAGCATCGTGCAGCTCACCCTCATTGATATTTATAAGCGACATTAATTTATAATTACCAATATCAATTCTCTTTTCATCAACAACAGCCTCTATTCCTTGGCCTGTCAATATTTTAGAAATATCCGGTTCTTTAATATCTATCTTCTCTTCTCTTGCTTTTCTAACGATTGCCTTTCCAAGAGGATACTTTGAATGCTTCTCGGCTGAAGCCGCTATTGATAATAGTTCATTCTTAGAATAAGAGCCCAAAGAGATGACATCGCTCACAATTGGTTCCCCTTCGGTTAATGTGCCGGTAAGATTAAAAGCAACAATATTTGATTTCTCGATAGACACCAATGAATCGCTCTTTCTAATCAAAATGCCAAGTTCTGATCCTTTTCTTGTTGCATAGTAAACTGATATAGGAATGGCAAAACCAAGTGCAACAGGGCTGGCAACAATCAGAGTATGTATAAATATTCTAATAGCAAGACTGTAATCCATACTTATAAAATACCAAACGACTCCGGCTCCAATAGATAATAAAAGAAGAATTGGTACGAACCATGCTGAAATCTTGTCACTTAATTCTCCAATCTTGGGTTTTGAAGCCTCTCCTTGTTCCAAAATTCTTATAATAGAATTGATAAATGTCTGACCTTCGCTGTTCTCTGTTTTTATGTATATGGGAGATGTTATATTAAACATACCTGCCAAAACCTTATCTGAAACATTTTTATGATAGGGATGAGTAGTGCCTGAAAATATTTCTTCGCTGATTTTTGATTCTCCATCTACTATAATGCCGTCAACAGGTATATAACTCTTTGCCGCTACATAAACCAAATCATTGTTTTTTATATCAAAAACTGATACTTTTTTCTTCTTTTTATGCTCTGCTATTATACCAAATTCGGGAATAGTTCCTATTAACGACTGTATTGACTTGTCACTTTTAAACCTTAATTGATTTTCAATATATCTTCCAAGCATTGTAAAAAGAAGAAGAGCCCCTGCAATTACATAATATAATGAAAAAGTATCTGTTGGTACAAATTGGAAAATAACTTTATAGGTCGAAATAAGACTTAATACAATTGATGCAGTAGCTCCCAATGCTACAACCGAATCAACATTGGGATGCAGACCTACAATCTTTATCCATCCTTTCTTTATAAATCGCCAACCTATAAAAATTATGGGGAAAACCAGTATTAGCTGTATTATAGAATAATTGGATGGTGTCAAAACATACCCTATATTTCTTGAAATAGAGGATGAGAAAACAGAATCCAAGCCAATTATTAAAAGAGGAACAAAAAATATTATTGAAATAATCAATTGAGTCTTTCTAAGGTTCTGTTTTAGCCATCTTCTTTTTCTTTTTCGCATATAATGATGGCTCCGCCATTTTTCATTGGTGCTTTCAACAAGTTTATATCCCATCTTGGCAACAGTCTCTGATAATTGTTGATATGACACAATCTCAGGCTGATAATCAATTACAGCACTCTCAGATGCTAAATTGACAGTAGCATTTTTAACTCCATTGATATGATTCAGCTGTTTTTGCAATCTATATGCGCAAGAAGCACAATGCATACCCTCTATATCAAACACTTTTATCATATCCGTACAATTTTCTTCTGTTAAAACAAAGCAGCTATTCTATTGGCTCATTATTATAAGTGGTTTTTGAATTTATATAAGATATATTAGCTATTATAACTTTAAATATATCGCTTTGTTAAAATACTTTCTTAAATAATAAAGATTAAGATTTGCATATAAATATTTTATTGATGAAAAATATTGAACTAATTTTTTCAACCCGTGTTTTGTTTTTTTAATTAGTCAAGAGAAATTTTTACCAGATTAAGTTATATATATTATGAAGATAAAAAAGATATTATTCGTTCTAACAAGTTGTTCCACTTTAGGTGACAGCGGTAAACCTACAGGTTGGTGGATTAGTGAAGCTTCCCATCCTTGGAAAGCATTAATAAATGCAGGCTATGAAATAGATTATATGTCTCCTTTAGGAGGAGTTGCACCTAAAACAGGGGCTGTTTCCACTGATGTAATAAATAGGGAGTTTTTAGACAATGCTGAGGTTAAAAGGAAAATTGCAAATACTTTAAAGCCCGAGGATATAAATATTGACAATTACGCGGCAATTCATTTTGTTGGTGGTCACGGTGCCATGTGGGATTTCCCCGACAACGCTGATATTGCTAAAATCACATCTAAAATGTGGGATAAAGGATGTATTGTTTCTGCTATTTGTCATGGAGTTTGCGGCCTTTTAAATGTAAAAATAAAAAAGGATGAATATCTAATTAAAGGCAAAGACCTTACCTCGTATACTGATCAGGAGGAAAAAATTGGTGGCACCTGCGAAGTTATTCCTTTCTTTCTTCAATGTGAATTAATGCTTAAAGGAGCAAAATATCATATTGCAAAACCTTGGAGTGATAATATTCAAGTTTTTGAGAGGTTGCTAACAGGTCAAAACCCTCAATCAGGTCTAAGTTTAGGCAGTGCGTTGGTTACCTTATTGAATAAATATAATTTTTAAAGCAACCCATCACTATTTCATCTAAAAACATTATATACAGAGGCTTTGCAGTGATAATTATCAGGTAATTCTCCCCAATAATAGGATATAAACAAAATAGAATAGATATGGATATATTATTCCTGTCTATTCTATTATTTTTTTGATGAATAAACATCTTATTGCACTGCTCTATAATAACCTGAATACATGAGCATTGCTATAACGCATTATCAATATCCTGATAATATCTCTTTAAAATAGTATTAATAATATTAGTTACCTCTACCGCATCCTTCAATGCAAATTTATCCTCTTTATGATTTAAAATCATATCAGTAACATGATCGATCATCGGCATTTCAACCACAGAAGGCTTGGCACTTGTAATATATTCTGTCCTGTCCTCTACATAAAGCTCTATTTTATCCATTTTAAAGGTTGAAAAACATATTCTCCCTTTCTCTCCTATAATTTCGAATAAATCCTCTTCCAAGTGATCCGGAGCTATAAAATTCCATTGACCGTTGGCAAGAGCACCGCTTTTAAATTTTATAGAGGCATTAACAACATCTTCCGGCTGATAGAAACTTCCTAAATTGCTTGCAAATCCTGCTACATCTTCCACTTCTCCCAAATACCATAAAAGAAGATCCAATTGATGAGATGCTAAATCTACGAAATATCCTCCTCCTGATATTTTTGGATTAAGGCGCCAATTATCAATCCCATTAAATTCGCCTTTAAATGGTTTTATAAGTTTTATATTAGCCTGATGAATTTTTCCAATAACACCTGAATCAATCACTTCCTTAATCTTAATAAAATAATCCATTCTTCTGCGATAATAAGCTACATATAAGGGAGTATTATATTTTAAAGATGCTTCAACCATTGCAAGACATTCATCAACACTTACCGCCATTGGTTTTTCTACATAAACAGGCTTCCCATTTTTAAGCGACTCAATAGCATAAAAAGAGTGAGTTGATGGTGGTGTGGCAATATATATAGCATCTACTTTTTTATCAGCAATAAGATCTGAATAATTGTCATAATAAGATTTGGCACTATGACGTTTTGCATAATCACAAGCCTTTGCTTTATCCCTTCTCATTACTGCCTGCAACTCGCAATTTGGAAGAGTATGGAAAGCCGGGCCGCTCTTCTTTTCTGTAACATTGCCACATCCGAGAATACCCCATCTAATTTTTTCCATTCGTATAGTTTATTATTTATTACATTAAGGCAAAGATAGAAATAAACGAAATTAATATTAGAGGAGTAAAACAATAATGAGAGACATCATTCAACACCCCTCATTATTAATATTATTCTCTGCTATTAAACATTATTTTGCGTTTCTATCAAGTATATAGTTATTATTAAAATGGAAAATAAATTTTTCCTTCTTTGCAAACTTCAACAGATAATCCTTTAACTCAGCGGCATGATAGTTTTCAAATAATGACAGATAAGGGAATCTCAGCCTAAGTTCAGAGCCGCATCCTATAATATTCTTCATATCTTCAGGCATACAGGAAAGGATAATAATCAAATCGTTATGTACCTTTCCAAGCATTGACCATAATATTTGAAACAACATCGATTCTGACGGAGAAGATATTTTTTTACCTGAAAATAGATTCTGAGGAATATTTATAATCAGAATATTTCCTATGTTCTCTTCAAGCTTCTCTTTTAGTATCGACTGAGTATCGGGAAGGTCCTTTCCCAAAAGAGATTTATATTGACAAACACAAACTTTACCCACAGAAAGAAGTCCTATAGATGTGTAATAACCTGCCAAATAATCAGCAATCTTTACTTTCTCCGGAAAATTTTCTCCTGCAAAAATCATGTGTAATGGTGGCACCTCTGTTGAAATTCCACAATCTATTCTTTTCTTTAGGAAACGTACAAAATTCAGATGATCGTCTGTCTTAAATTTCTTTATTTCTGAAAAACCGGCTTTTCTCTTTAATTTACTAACAGAATCATGAATATAAAGCATTGCTCTTGATGGAAGATCTTCATATTGAACCACCTTCAAATCGGCATCTGTAATTTCCTTTTCAGACATCACTCTTTTTGCCATAGATGGCAGAATCTGATGTTTGATAAGAGATTTTATATATCCTGCATTTGCCGAGTCTGAATCTCCATGCTTACAAACAAAACGAATCAGCATATCAATTTGCTTTAATGCCTCTTCTGTTAATTCATATCCGTTTTTCTCAAAGCAATTAAGGGCTATTTCTTTTAATTCCTCTGGCGAGAGATTTTCAAAATAAAAGAAATTCTTAAGCTTGGAGCAAATAGAATTATTTGTATTTAATAAATCCATCATTTTTGATGGTTCATCACTAAGAATTACCATCCAATCTTTTGACTCATTATTTTGCAATGCCTCATTAAGATAGTCTAAAGCATAATGGCTGTCATTTTGAGTTTCACCTCCAAGCAGTGATGCCTCATATATATATAATATACCTCCCTGAGATCTTTCAACTATTCTGTCAATCCTTTCCTTTATCTCGTTTTCATCACATTCTACCAGAGATTCTGCATTTTCAAAAAGGACAATTCCGGTTGATAAAATCCCCTTTTCTTTAAATATCTTTCCAAAAAGCTCTATAGTCCTTGTTTTACCAAGCCCATTGTTGCCAAGAAATGCTCCGTGAAGAGGCTCATTTTTAACAGGAAGTCCGAAAGCTGAACGTTCTCTATCAAGTTCAGTTTGATTTAACAGCTGAGTTAAAGTATCTTTTACAGAATTTATTCCGACCATCTTTGAAAGCTCATCCATTGGACTAAGCTGACATTCATGAACTTTTTCTGTTATTATATCTTTCAATTCTTCCATCTTTTCCATATTGAGTATTAATCGCTTTAAAGACCAACACTAATAAAAATCAACATAAATTTTGTTTAATGTACCTATTTGGAAAACCAAAACCTACATTATACAAATTTATATAAAATAAAAAATTAATACCATTTTAATAAGTACTTAATTTTTATGTAATATTGACTACTTAAATATTATTAAGATTTGAGTAAATACAACATTAATAATTAACATATTCATACCAATTATTGAAACTATGTAAAATTATTTTACATAATTGTATGATTATTTTACACTTTATAATTATACCAATATTTACAACATGCTTATTTTCACACATTTACTTTATTGGCATAAACTTTGCAATTAATTCTTTATATAAAATAAATTGATTATAAACTATTAATATTTAACACTTCTCTTAAAAAATTTTTTTGTATGATTTTTTAGAGAAAACTTTTTTAAACTGAACAATATGAAGAATTTATTTAACTTGAAATCATATTTTAAATTTTTACACCGCAATTTAGCCTACACTTTAATTGATATATTCGGGTTATCTGTAAGTTTAATGTTTGTAATATTAATTTGGATATATTATTCACAGGAAAATTCAGTAGACAGGCAACTCTCAAATGCTAAAAGAATCTATTCCTTAGGTGTAATAGATAATAATGAAACTTATACTGGGGGACACTGGGGGTTGCAACCAAAACTAAAAAGCCGGTATCCTGAAATAGAGTCTACTTGTGCTGTTTCATTATTTTCAAAAAATATTAAAAAAGACAATGGAGAAATATTTCAGAATTATATAATGCTGGTAGATTCTACTTTTTACAGCATATTTGATTTCAAACTTCTTGAAGGCGATGTAAATACAGCTCTTGACTCTCCTGAAAAAATTGTCATTTCAAAAGAATGTGCAACCAGATATTTTAATGACGAAAATCCAATTGGAAAAAGCATTGTTTTTAACAGCAAGGTTACCCTGACGGTGAGCGGTATTATGGCGCCCATGAATAACACCTCTTTACGCAATCCATTAAATAAGCCTGTTGACATTATTGCCAGTTTTGATTTGATGATGTATTTTAACTATTCTTCTGCTAAAACAAACACCTCACTATCGAATGCCACAGGAAGTGACATATATATTATGTGTTACAAAAACACAAATTTGGATTCCAAGATTGATGATATAAAGACATATTTTAAATCTTTCTATTGGCTGTATGAAAGATACGATGTCACTCCTCTTCTACTCCCTTTTGACAAGCAATACTTCTCAAGTATTCCGAGTTCTAATGGCAATCACATTACCGGCGACAAGAAAATGGTCGATGTTTTATTTATAATAGGATTGTTTATTTTAATGTTCGCAATAATGAACTATATCAACCTAACAGTGGCTTTGGGCGGATTCAGAGCTAAGGAAATGGCGACACGACAGTTGTTGGGTAGTTCAAGAATCTATATTTTTATTCATTTGCTTATTGAAAGTACATTTTTATGTGTCATCTCATGCATTATTGGCTCTGTTTTTGCCTATTTCTGTGAGCCTTTTGCCTCCTCTTTATTGTCAACAAAATTGAATATCATTGATTTTACAACTCCAAAAAATGTTCTTTTATTTATCGTTTCCATATTAATTATAGGAATTGCCGCAGGCATTATTCCGGCTTCAATCATTTCAGCTACAAAACCGATTGAAATAGTAAACGGAAATTTTAACAGAAAAACAAAAATGCTTTTAAGCAAGATATTTATTGTGATTCAAAATGCTATTACAATAATCCTTATCGGTGTTGCATTTGGTATGTCTCTTCAAATTAAATACATGATCGATGCACCTTTAGGTTACAATAGAAATAATATAATCTGTATCAGCAACAAGGTTGGCGAAGAAATCAATGCGTTTGCCAATGAGGTTGAAAAGCTCGCCTGCGTTGAAAAGGTTTCAAAAGCCTGCGGCACTCCTTTTGATGGGGGAAATAATTTCACTTACACCTATGAGGAAAAAAATCACAGCACTCAAATTCTGATTGGTGATGAGAACTATATGGATATATTTGGATTGAGTTTGGATAAAGACAACAATGTGAGCGACCCAAATGCAATATACGTTAATCATCAGTCTTTAAATGATTTTGATTTAAACGAAAACTCACTCACAATCCCTACCGCTTCAGAAAATGGGATTATTCAAACTCCTATTAAAGGGATATTGAAAGATTTTCATATCAGATCTCTCGAGAGTGAACAAAGTCCTTTATTTATTCAAATAAAAAAAGAGATAAGCTATCCTTGGCAGATAATTATAAAGGTTTCAGGCGACCCTGTAAAAGCCTATAATGAGATAAAAACAGTTTATAAAGATGTCTTAAAGGCAACTCTTAATGAAGATGCTCCCTATATAGAACAAAAAATAAAAGATACTTACAAAAGTCAGATACGTATGTCTAAGATTGTGGGCGTCTTCGCACTTATTGCTCTTATAATTTCTATTTTGGGACTTACTGCAATGAGTACATATTTTATTCAACAACGAACTAAAGAGGTTGCTATTAGAAAAGTTTACGGCAGTGAAACAAAAGAAATACTGTTTAGGTTAATAAAAACGTTTCTTTTATATGTAATAACAGCTTTTATTATTTCAATTCCGATAATTCACTATATTCTTAATTCCTGGATTTCCGATTTCTCATATAGAATAGATATCAAATGGTGGATATATGCTTTAGCGGGAGGTATTTGCTTTATTATATCTTTCTTTGCGGTGGTCTTCCAAAGCTATTATGCTGCTAACGCCAACCCTGTTAAAAGCCTTAAACAGAAATAAGGCAATTATCAACTTTTTATGAGTTATGGTGATTTATCTATTAAACGAGGCTTTCATATACAAATTGGAAGCCTCGTTTATGACATATTAGAGAATCATCATTTTGAAATAACAATCAGACGCCTCAATTAAAATATTGAGTTTTTATCTTTTCAAACGAACGATAGACTAAAGGGGGGTGTTGTTAATTCAAGTAGAATATCTTTTTATAAATGAAATAGCCATAACTCACCTAAATATGAGATACCAAACAAAAGGTATATAAATGGCGCATTTGTACCTTAGAGGTAACGGTTATAAAATTAAATTATATACAAATGAAATTCAGCTGATAATAGTCGGCTATCGAGTTATTAAACTTATGCTTTTATGATAGTTATTTGATTATTTTATAATTGTAACCAACCATTCATTAATTTTATTCATTTATTTTTTCATTTGACTTTAGTAACATAGATGTATAACTTAAATATGTTATTAAATTATTTTAAGTATCTTAAACATGTTACTTAAGTTATAAGTTAATGTTACTTAAGTTGTTAAAAAAAAGCAACAAACAAAATTTAAAAATCATTGATTAAAGATAAATACTGACAATTACTTTAGCAAAATTGATTACTGTTATAAAAAATATCGCCGCTATATATTTGATATTAGTTATAAAAAAGAGGATGAATCATGAATTATGACACATCCTCGTTTTTTAATATCTATAATTTATTAATTACTCTCAATTACATGACCTTCACCGCGATAAAGATCAACTTTGCCATCCAAAAGCACTGCAAGAACAGTGATTTGTTCGTCAAGACATTCCTCGGGCACATCAATATTTACTATACCCGGCACTTCACTCCAATATTGTTTACCATAAACTTTCCATGGAACCATTACACCATTGCCAACTACCCAAATACGATTAATCTTATTTTTCAGTCCTTTAATTGTTACCGGACCTGTTGGTTTATAAGGAAGATAAATATAAAGAATATCTTCACCCTTATTTGTGGAAGTATATCCCATTACATGACCATTAGGAATACCCGCTTTAGTATCATAAACAGCCTCAGCATGCTTCTTAGTCCAACGGCCAAATTCTTTTAGAACATCAACCTGCTCCTGTGGAATTGTACCGTCAGCCTTAGGACCAATATCGAGCAAAAGATTACCTCCCATACTTATACATTCAACAAATGTACGAAGAAGAGAATTTACAGGTTTATAATTAGTATCAGCGCCTTGATATCCCCATGAATCATTCATAGTAAGACAAAGTTCCCAATATTTATCCTTTGGTTTTACAACAGGCACGCCCTGTTCAGGTGTCGAATAATCTCCATATCCCTGAATTCTTGAATTAATAATAGTATTGGGGTTATATTTTCTAAGAAGCTTAACGATATCTGTCGACTTCCAAGCCTCAGCAGTCTGTTCCCAATCACCATCAAACCAATAAAGGTCAGGCTTATAGGCGGAGCTTATCTCTTCCAATTGCTTAAAATTAAAATCAGTGAACTTAGCAAATCTTGCAGGGTCATTATCATATCTTTTTTCTTTTCTTGTAATAACAGGATAATCAGGATGAGACCAGTCAAGAAGTGAATAATAAAGTCCAAGTCTAAGCCCCTGCTCTCTAACCTCATCGCAGAAAGGAGTTAAAAGATCCCTTGCTGCAGGAGTTTTTTTGACAACACTTAAGTCTCCCGCTTTGGTATCCCAAAGAGCGACACCATCATGATGCTTGGTAGTGATAACCGTGTATTTTGCACCGCTCTCCTTAATTAAAGAGACCCACTCTTTAGGGTCATAATTCTTGGCTGTAAATCCATCGAGCTGCTTCATATATGCATCATAAGGAAGATAGCTGTTATGGAATGACCAGCTTTCCGAAACGCCGTCAACAGCATATATACCCCAATGGATGAAAATTCCAAGCTTGGCATTTTCAAACCATTCCATTCTTTTTTCCTTTTGCTGTTCAGTCTCTGCTTTTAAAGAGGTGGAGCCAAAAAGTAATAATGTTGAGACAACAAATGTCAATGCTCTCTTCATAGTTTTAAAAAAATTTATTTTAGGTTTTAGTTGATTTAAAATAAGCAATAACTAAATCTTGTGGATGAATATTTTGGCACTTTACAATACGAAAAAATTCATAATGTGAGTAAAAATAGGAAATAAATAGTGACTCTTTGCAATTAATATAGATTTCACACTTGATTTTTCATGAAAATTAATAAACTTATACCAAAGTATCTTATTTCAGAGGGCATCTTTAATTATTACTAAAACCAATTTTCCTCCCTACATATGTAGTCTCTATTAAAATGGCCACATTTTTTTTCTTTTGATATAATCCTTTTATGACGCATTGATTCCAATACATTTCAAATTGTTATTATAAAAACATTATATTTTGGGGACTATTGTATTAATGTTAGTTTACATAAAGATGAATAAGCCACTTTACGCTACTTAAACGAAGTTGATAAAATTGATTTGTAAGCGATTGAAAATGAATGGTTTTTGAGTGTTTTTGAAAAGATAAAGTTACTTAACG
>JAUNSR010000088.1 GCA_030539115.1 Bacteroidales bacterium | reverse complement strand
GTTTTTTCCAAGTTAGATATAAACCGAAGGGGAAAAATAAGCGAAGTATTAAAAAAATAGTCCGTTTGGACGATGTAAAAATTTACTAACTGTTTTATACTTATAGTATAAAGCAGTTTTTTTGCGTTCTAATAAAAAAACAGACAGTTAATGGTATAATCTCATAGAGTGGTGTAATTTCAGAAAGAATATTAACTCCTGCAGGGGTTAATATTTAAAACACTTGGCAAAAAAGATGTCATGTGGTAAAATTCAAGAAAAGCTACCAAACAAATCTTGAAAGGAGATTACCAACATGACATCTAAAAACAGTATAACAGTTATTGAAGAGCTTGGCAAGCTTTTGCGTGAAGAAAGTGGAGACTTACTCCGTGCCTCAGTTGAAAAGTTGTATAACGTCCTTATGGAGCTTGAAGCCGAAACTATTGTAGGTGCTTCAAAAAATCAACACTCTACTGACAGAAGCACATATTTTAACGGCAAAAGAAATATTAAAACACCTCTCAAAACCGCTGTCGGTAATATTAACTTATCTGTTCCCAAGCTTCGTAATGGCAGCTATTATCCGTCTTTCGTAGAACCCAGAAGACTTACTGACAAGGCTCTTGTCAGTGTAATTCAACAGGCATATGTAAATGGTGTAAGCACACGCAAGGTTGATAATTTAGTCGAAAGCATGGGACTGAATATTGATAAGAGTAAGGTTTCAAGAGTATGCAAAGAGCTTGATGAGATTGTTTTTAAATTTAAGAACAGACCTATCACTAATGAATGTCCATACATCTATCTTGACGCTACTTTCCCTAAGGTTCGGGAATCGGGAACAGTATGTTCGGCAGCACTTTTGATTGCTGTTGCTGTTAACAAAAACGGTGAGCGTGAGATTTTAGGATTCGATATTTATCCATCTGAAAGTGAGGAGGCATGGACTTGTTTTTTAGAATCGTTAATAAGTCGAGGTTTATGCGGAGTAAAGCTTGTTATTTCCGATGCTCATACCGGTCTTAAGTCAGCAATAACAAAAAAACTAACCGGTGTAGCGTGGCAACGATGCAGAGTACATTTTATGCGAAATGTTCTTGCACAGGTACCGCAGAAGCAAAAGGGACTTGTATCGGCAATTGTAAGGACAATATTCACTGCAGAGAATAAGCAAGAAGCAAAAAAGCAACTCTCTGAGGTTGTAAATCAACTTCAAAGCAGATTTGCAAAAGCAACTGATATTATTGTTAATGCAGAGGACGAGATTCTTACATACATGGATTTTCCACAAAAACATTGGCAGTCAATTTTTTCAACAAACCTAATTGAAAGGTTGAATAAGGAACTGCGCAGACGGTTTAATGTAGTTTCTGTATTTCCTAATGATGATGCTGTAATACGCCTCGGCGGTTCAATTTTGATGGAGCAACATGATGAATGGGCGGCTGCTGAAAGAAGATATATGTCGGCAGAATCCATGAATGAATTATATATTAAAGCCATAACAGGTAACAACTCAGAAGCCATGTCGTTACCTGCATAAATAAATTTGTTAACTTTTCTTGAATTAGAAATTACACCACTTGACAAGACGTAACC